>DASRCS010000121.1:0-7061 GCA_035652995.1 Pyrinomonadaceae bacterium | reverse complement strand
CCGCGTCCGCAGGGCCGACGCGAGCGACCGCCACGGCGACATCCACGTTGACACCGGGAAGTCGCGCGAGGTCTATCGCGCGTGGCTTCAGTTCACGCGCTCGGCGGACGAGCACTCGCCCGACGGCACGCGCCGCCCCTTCTGGCTTCTGCGGCCCCTGAAGCCCGCGCGCGAATTTTACCGCCTGCCCGCGCGCGAGGAGTTGAGTCCCGAAGAGGCTTGACGTAATAAACGCGAGGGCGCTCTCAATCGCCAACCGGCATAAACGTTTCGTCTCCGTCTCTCCCCTGAATTTTTGCGGCGAACCTGCCCGCGCGCCCCGGCATCCGAAGAGTGCCCTGACTCTCTCCGCTCGGCATCCGAAGGGTTGAAATCACCGTCAGGCTTATGAAAAACTCGTCTTCCATGAAGAGACTCGCAATCAGCTTTAACGCCGCCGCGCTCCTTCTGTTCTGCTCCGCCGCCGCGCTCGCGCAGTCCGGCGCGACACGACCGCGTCGCGTGACGCCCGCGCAGCCGCCGCCCGACGCCGTCGCCGACACCGCTCCTTCTTCGACGAGCGCGCCCGCGTCGAACGCCTCCGGCGCGTCGCAAGGCTCGACGGCGCACGCCTTCTCGCTCTTGCAGCAGAAGCAGTACGACGCGGCGCTCCGCGAGGCGAAGCAGTTGTCTTCCGCCGACGCGAAGAACTCCGAGGCGTGGAAGATCGCCGGCTTCGCCGAACTCGGCCTCAAGCGCTACGCCGACGCGGCGGGCGACTTGCAACAGGCCGCAGACCTCCAGCGCGCCGAGGGCAAGCCCGACTCGCACACAGACGACGCGCTCGCCGAAGCCTACTTCTTCGCCGAGAAGTACGAGCAGGCGCTGCCGCTCCTCGTCGCCGAGACGACCCGCGCGGGCGCGAAGCCCGACGCCGCGACGCTCTACTACCGCGGCATCGCCGAGATGAACCTGAAGAAAACGGACGACGCCGAGCGCTCGTTCGACGAGGTCATCAAGCTCGAACCGAAGAACAAGGGCGCGCTCGTCTATCTCGGCCAGATGGCCTTCGCGCGCAACGACTACACGACCGCCGTCAACATGCTCAACCGCGCGACGCTCGCCGACCCGACCTACCCGCGCGCGTGGGAGCTTCTGACGCAGGCATACCTCTTGCGCGCGCGTGGCGCGCAAGGTCAGGCCGCCGACGCCGACTACCTCGCCGCCGTGCGCGCCAGCGACTCGCTCGCCCGCCTGCGTAACGACGACCAGACCGCGATACTCCAAGGTCAGGCGCTCTTCTTCGCGAAGCAGTACGACCGCGCCGCCGCGGTGCTTGAGAAGGCCGCCGCGTCGCCCAAGGCCCCGGACGCGACCTTCTTCCTCCTAGGCTACTCGTACTACCAGACGAAGAGCTACGCGAAGGCCATCCCCGCGCTCGAACGCGCCGCCGAGAAGACGCCCGACAACGCCGACATCTACCGCCTGCTCGGCTTCTGCTACGAGACGAACAAGCAGTACGCCAAGGCGCTCGCCGCCTACGAGAAGGGCTTGCAGCTCGCGCCGAACGACGCCTACTTCAAAGAGTCCGCCGACCGCGTCCGCCCCGCGGCCACGACCGCGAAGCCGTAGCGCGAACCAAAGAATCAAAACTTCGAGCGCCGGCGCGGACGAACGAGTCGCGACCGGCGCTTCTGTTTTCAACTTCGAGCTTGAACTTTGAACTGGCCCCGCGTTAGCATCCGTCGCATGAAGAACACAAAATTTTCTCGCGCGAAGTTGCGGGGCGCGGCGCTCGCGCTCGCCGCCGTCGCGTCCATGCTGTTTGCTTCGGGTGCGGCGCGCGCGGCGAGTTGGAGGGGGCTTGAGCCGTTCGTCTCAAGGCGCGCGGACGTTGAGAAAGCATTGGGCGCGCCGGTCGCCGACCGGATGGCGGAGGACGGGTCGCTGAAGTTCAACGTCTCCGGCGGCACGGTGACGGTCTTCTTCGTGACGGCGAAGTTCGTCGCCACGAAGCACCTCGCGCCGAAGCTCGAAGGCACGGTCTTGCAGATCGTGCTTTCGCACGACAACGCGAGCGACACGCCGCAGAGTCTGAATCTCGTCAACAACAAGGGCTACAAGCTCACCTCGCACGACTCGGTCGAGGTTTACATGGACGAGAAGGAGGGCATCTCCTACACCTTCGTCGGCGGCCACCTCAAGACGACGCGCTACGCCTACTCCGAACAACAACTCGCGCGCATCCAGCGGGGCAAGATGTAAACGAAGTGATGAGTGATGAGTGAAAGAGTTTTTACTCGTCACTCATCACTCATCACTCATCACCTTCTCATGCTCTACCGCACACACGTCCGTCTTGCGCTGGAGGAGCGGCGCGAGAATTTCGTCGCCTTCGAGCGGGGCTTGCGCGACGAGGTCGGCGCGACGGCCACGCGCCTGCGCTCGCTCGCCGGGAAGACTGCCGCCGAGGTGCGCGCCGAGTCCGGTGCCGTCGCCGCGCGCGTCTCGTACCCTTCCGTCGAGTTGGAGCGCGCGGGCGGCGCGGTCGTCCCGTTCGGCGAAGGCTGGCGCTCGCACGAAGAGGCCCGCCGCTGGGCGCTCTCTGTTTTGAGCGGGCGCGTGACGTTCGCCGCCGACGGAAGCCAAGTCTTTCCGGGCCGCGAGGCGAGCGTCCCCGTCGCGGCAGTGCAGGTCGCCTCGTTCGAGAACCCCCATTCACCCGAAGGCCGCTACCTTAAGGACATTCACTTCGAAATTCTCACTCCCAACCAACTCCTGGATGGCGGGCGCGCCTTCGAGAATCCTGACCAGGTCGTCAGCGCGCGTCGCTTCGAGCTGGAAGCGAAAGCTGTCTGCGAATTTCTTGAGAGGCACAGGGGTTGGCGGTCGGAAGGCGCTCGCGCGCCGGTCGCCTTCTTCGACAACGCGCTGCTGGTCGCGTCGCGACACAAAGACACAGACATTCTCTTCTCGAAGCGCTACGCCGCCGCGCTCTCCGAACTCGTCGCGCTCTCGCGCGAGACGGAGGTGCCGGTCGTCGGCTACCTTGACAACTCCTACGCCCACGACCTGCGCGGCCTGCTCGAAGCGCTCCACAGAGACCTGCCGCAGACGAGCCTCTACGACGCGCAGATACTCCGCGCGCGCGCGGGCGACGAGCCGCCGCTGCTCGACTCTTGGGGCGACCGCACGATCTTCTGGCACTGCCAGCGCGCGAACCTCGCCGCCAGCTTCTTCGACGGGCGCGGCGCCCCGCTCGTCGGCTTCGTCTATCTGCAAACGACCTCGGACTGTAACCCCGTGCGGCTCGACATCCCCGCGTGGGTTCAAGAGGCCGGGCTGCTCGAAGAAGTCGTTGACGCGGTGCGCGCCGAGTGCGTCGTCGGCAACGGCTACCCCTACGCCATCGAGACCGCGGACGAGGCCGCGGTAATGACGGCGCGCGACCGCGAGCACTTCCTCCGAGCCATGCAGGACTTCGCCGCCGAACACAGCCTCGACTTCCGCATCTCGCGTAAGGCCGCCAGCAAAGGCCGCCGCCGTTGAGCGCCGCGCCGAAATCTGTCATCATCGCCGCGACCGTATCCGGCCTGCGGCGCACGAAGCGAAAACAATGACCGGCGATTCACGAGACATCGGGAGGGCAGGACGCGCGGGCGAAGAATCTTTCGCGCACGCGGCGTACTCGTGTCCGGCGTGCGGCGCTCAAGCGCGGCGCGTGGACGCGCGTTACTGTTCGACGTGCGGGCGCGCGCTCGGCGAGGATTACTTCCCGACCGACTCGCTGCGCGCGTCGTACCGCTTCGAGAGTCCGTCAGCGCCGCAGAGTCCGCGGCTGGCGCGCGAGCCGAGGTACTTGCGGAATCGCAGGCGGAGAAAGGCGGCAAGCGCCGGCATCAGGATAGAACTCATGCCTCGAACTAACAGAAGCGGCGTGTCGGCGACGGCGCTCGCCTTCGTCGCCTACGCGCTCGTCCCGTACCTCGGAATCCTCTTCTGCCCCGGCGCGGTCGTGCTCGGCGGCCTCGGCCTCCTGCGCTCGCGCCGCGCGCCGCACGCGCCGACGCGACGCGACTCCGCGCTCTCGGTCGCGCTCGGACTCGCGATCTTCTGCGCGCAACTCCTGCTCTGGTGGATTCTCTACAAAGTGCCGGAGTGGTCTCGCAACGCGCCCTTTTAAACGGATGACGAGAATCGCACGAATCGTCAAGTCGAACTCGCACGTTGACTACGTCGCGCGCGTCGTGGACGAGTTGGACGCGGACTCTCCGCCTTCCGCGGACGACTACGGATTCGCGCAGTTCGTCTCGGTGCCCGTCGCCGACGATGAAGAGGTCGTCGGCGTCATCTACGACACGGAACTCGTCAATCCCGAATACGGGAGCTTCGGGCCGCGCCTTTCGTCGCGCACGGATTTGAAAGTTTTGAGTCCAGACTTCCTGCACGAGCAGGGCGTGCTGCTCGGCATACTCCTTCTCGGCAGCCGCGTGCGCCGCGCGGAGGCGGACGCGAAGAAATCGGATGCGTCGGAAGCGGACGGCGGCGCGTGGTCGAATCATCAGGGAGTGCCGCGCAGAGTCGTGCCCGTCGGCCAGGACGTTCTGCGGATGACGGGCGAAGAGGTTTACGAGTTCCACGCGGGCGCGGGCGGCACGCTTCAGTTGCACTACTTCTCTCAGGTCCTGGCGCACGCCGGGCCGTTCTCCGTCCCGCTCGTCGAGTCGGTCATCGAACAACTGGAAGGCGCGTGCACGCCGGTCGAGCGGCAGCGTCTGTGCGTGCTGAAAAAATCTCTCGTCTGGCAACGCACGCTCGGCCAGTCGCGTCTCTAAATTGCACCCGGCAAGTCTCGCCCACACTCGAAAGGAAGTTCCCTGATGAAAAACGCAAGCAAGTTTCTGTCTATGGTCGTGCTCGCCTGCTCGCTCTCGCCCGCCGCGCTCGCGCAGCGGTCGCGGACGGTCAGCGACCCGACGCGCCCGGTCCCCCCCCCGCAACAGGAACAGACGGATCAGCAACAGCAGCCCGCGCAAACGTCGAAAGTGCCGACGCCGCCCGCGCCGCCGCGCGTCGTCCCCGCCAAGTACATGGGCGGTTTCGCGGGCTACCGGCAGAAGCAGGAAGGCATGCTCACCTTCGACGACCGCAACCGCCGGATGGTCTTCCGCGACAAGAACGAGAAGGAGATTTTCTCGATCTCCTACGACGCAGTGATGGTCGCCTTCGCCGACAGCGAGACGCGCCGCCTGATGGGTAACGGGACGCAGCAGGCCGTGCTCGGAACCGCGGGCATCCTCGGCGCGCCCGGCCTCCTCTTCAAGAAGAAGTTCGAGTACCTGACCATCCAGTTTGAAGACCCGGACACCTACCTGAAGGGCACGACGCAGTTCAAGCTCGCCAACAAAGAGATCATCGAGTCGGTCGCCTACGCCCTCGCGCAGCGCGCCGGCCTCATGCAGCAAGGCGAAATCTACGTCCGCAAGCGCAACACCGCCTCCACCACACAAACCTCGAACCCGTAGCGGATCATCGAAAAAAAACAGAAAGGCGCGCGGCAGTCATTCCGCGCGCCTTTAACGTCTCAAAGAGCAAAGTCAGCTCAGGCGGCAGCCTTTTCAAATCGGATCACAGGCACACTGATGGTCTGCGTCTCGCGCAGACGTTCGGCGTTGCCGAGCAGCGCCGCGAGCTGCTGTCCGACCTCCGCCCTCACAACCTTCTCGCCGCAGCGCGGGCAGACGCCCGCGGGAACGTTCTCGACGACCACCAGATTTTCCTTGATCCAAAAATCCTGTTTGATCTGCCGCTCCACCATGTGCTCGCCACAGACGTGACACGCGCCGTAGTCGTAGCTCGTTTTTTTACCCATCGTCTCTTACTCCAGAACGTAGGCCGTGATGAAGAGGAGTTTCCCCGTCTCCTTTATACGGCAGATGGTCGCTACTGTCGCCCGTCAGTCGCGGGGCCGACGACTTCATAGCGCGTGCCACGCGGGTCACGCGTAAAGCGTCGCCTGACGCGACCACCGGCGATTGCCGCCTCGATGTCCGCGAATATCAGGCCGTCGTTGATCATCTCCTCGAAGAAGTGCGGAATCGCAAACTCGTATTCCTGATTGCGAACCTTCTCTCGGATGACATCAATGACGGCCACATCTTACTCCGCTGGTTGAATCAATGCTCGCGTCGCGCGCCTGCGGGAAGGTCGCCCTGATAAATCTCCGCGCCCGCGGCGACGAACTCGGCGGCCTTCTCCTTCATGCCGGCTTCGAGGGCCGACTGCTCGTCGAGTTCGTTCTGCGCCGCGTAGTCGCGCACCTCCTGCGTGATCTTCATCGAGCAGAAGTGCGGGCCGCACATCGAGCAGAAGTGCGCGAGCTTGGCCCCTTCTTGCGGCAGCGTCTCGTCGTGGTACTCGCGCGCGACTTCGGGGTCTAAGGAGAGGTTGAACTGATCCTCCCAGCGGAACTCGAAGCGCGCCTTCGAGAGCGCGTTGTCTCTGAGTTGCGCGCCCGGATGCCCCTTCGCCAAGTCCGCCGCGTGCGCCGCTATTTTGTAGGCGATGACGCCGGCCTTCACGTCGTCGCGGTCGGGCAGGCCCAGGTGCTCCTTGGGGGTCACGTAGCAGAGCATGGCGGTGCCATGCCAGCCGATGATGGCCGCCCCGATGGCGGAGGTGATGTGGTCGTACCCCGGCGCGAAGTCGGTCACCAGCGGCCCCAGCGTGTAGAAGGGCGCCTCGTAACACATCTCGCGCTCCTTCTCCACCTGCATCTGGATCTGGTCCATGGGAATGTGACCGGGGCCTTCGATCATGACCTGCACGTCGTAATCCCAGGCCACTTTGGTCAGCTCGCCAAGGGTTTTCAACTCCGCGAACTGGGCGTCGTCGCTGGCGTCGGCGAGGCAGCCGGGCCGCAGACCGTCACCCAGCGAGAAACTCACGTCGTGCTTCTGGAAAATGCGGCAGATCTCGTCGAAGCGTTCGTACAGGAAATTCTGGCGGTGGTTCTTCACCATCCACTCAGCCAGAATCGAGCCGCCGCGGCTGACGATTCCGGTGATGCGCTTCGTCGTGAG
>DASRCS010000120.1:0-15033 GCA_035652995.1 Pyrinomonadaceae bacterium | reverse complement strand
TCGTGGTCGCAGACGTGTACGGCAACGGCAACGCCTCGCTCGCGGAAGTCGTCAAGCCGCCCCGCAACCGACACATGATCGAAGACCTTCAGGACGCATTCCGCGAAGGCCCGGCCTTCGTCCCGGCCTCGCTCGACCGCCGCCCGCAGACGATGCGCGTCGTCTTCGTCCTCCAAAAGATGAACGTGGCCGACCGGGCTTACTAAATCAGGGACTGAGCGACACGCCGAATCAAAAGCCCCGCCGTTGAACTTGCGGCGGGGCTTTCGCTTTCGTGCTTCGGAGAAGAGTCGTTCACTTGATGTGCGTGTAAAGCTCGTCGGCCATCGGCTGGTTGATGGTTCGCAGCTTCTCGTAGGTCGCGAGCGCCGACTTCTTGTCGCCGCTCTTGCGGTACGCAACGGCGAGGTTGTAGAGCGCGCCCGCGTAGTCGGGCCGCAGGCGGACGGCCTCGGCATGTTCGGGCACGGCCTCCTTGTAACGTCCGAGGCTGCCGAGCGCGACGCCCAGGTTGTTGTGCGCCTCCGGCCAATCGGCTTTGAGTCGTATCGCCTGGTTGAACGCGTCAACGGCCTGCGTGAAGAGGGCCTTTCTTTCGGCGTCGTTCTTCGCGCCGGTCTGCGCGAGATGGCCGAACGCCGTGCCGAGGTTGAAGTAGGCCGCGGCGTTGTCGGGCTTCCGCCCGACGATGGGGGTGAGTGTGTCAATCGCCTGCTGGAACTGGCCCGAGTTGTTATAGACCCAAGCGAGGTTGACGCTCGCCTCCGTGTCGTCGGGTTTCAACTTCACGGCGGTCTTCAAAGCGTCGGCGGCCTCCTGCCAGCGCTTCACGCGACCGAGCGAGTAGCCGAGCCGCTCGTACAAGTCCTCGTCGTTCGTGTTGAGCCGCACCGCGCTCCTGAACGCGTCGGCGGCTGCGGCGAAGTTGTTGAGCGCGAACTGCGAGTCGCCCAACCCCTCGAAAGCCTCGCCGTTCAGAGGCGCGACGGTCACGACCTGCTGAAAGGCCGCGGCGGCCTCGGCGTAACGGCCCTTCGCGTAGAGCGCTTCGCCGAGGTTGAGCTGTGCGTCCGAGTCGTCCTGGTTGAGCGCGACGGCGCGTCTGTAAGCGTCAATCGCGTGATCCGCGTCGCCGGCAGCCGCGTACTCGCCGCCGAGCGCGCCGAGCGCCTTCACGTCCTTCGGGTCGAGCCGCGAAGCCTGTTCGTATGCCGCCGCCGCCTCGGCGTGCCTTCCCTGCTTCGCGAGCGACGCGCCGAGGTAGTAGAAGGCGTCGGCGTCCGTCGCGTCGAGTTGCGTGGCGCGCTGAAGAGGCCCGACCGCATCAGTGTACTTGTCGAGCGAGTAGAGCGCGAAGCCCAAGTTGTACTGCGCGTCCGCGAAGTCCGGCTTGAGTTTGACGGCCTGCCGCAGGGGGTCAACGGCGTCCGCGTAGCTCTTCGCGTCGATCAACGCGGCGGCCTTCGCGTTGAGCGACTCGGCGGTCGGCGTCTTCGGCGCGGGCGTGTTCGTCTTCGGCGGCGCGTGGTGCGAGGTCGTGTCGCGCGCGGCGACGTTGTTGGCGCTCGGCTGCGCGCGCGTCTTCGCACGCTTGGGCTTGATGAAGACGCCCGCGCTGCTCGTGATGTCTCCGCCCTCCTGCGCGCGCGCCGCGCCGGCGCACGGCAGCGCGAAGGCGAGCGAAGCGACGCATACCGACAGCAATTTTCCTCCGCGTTTCATCATCCGTCTGCCCCTTTCAAACGTTCATGCTCGACACCGGACAGATACTATCGCAGCGGCGGCGTAAGTTTAAATGCGTCCGCACAGACGAGCGTAGTTTCTCTTTCTCACAGCCGTCGGTCGCGGCCTCCGGCGACTGAATTTCGGCGCGGCGGCACTCGCTTGACGCCTTCTCGCGATGCGTGTTAGGTTTCGTGCCAGAAATTCAGAATGAAATTTTCAGCGTTGAATCAGCCGGGTCTGACGAGGAGAAGAGTTTGAGCGCGACCGCACTCAAGCAGACGCCCCTGAACGCGCCGCACCGCCGTCTGGGCGGTCGGATGGTCGAGTTCGGCGGCTGGGACATGCCCGTGCAGTACCCCGCGGGCACGGTCGAAGAGCACCTGAGAACGCGCACGCACGCCGGACTCTTCGACGTGTCGCACATGGGCGAGATCGAGGTGCGCGGCGCAGACGCCATCGCGCTCGTCAACCGCCTCTGCTCGAACGACGCGTCTAAACTCGTTGACGGTCAGGCGCAATACTCCGCGCTGACGACTCCCGCGGGCACGGTCGTTGACGACCTGCTCGTCTATCGCTTCGGCCCCGAAGACCTTCTGCTCGTCGTCAACGCCTCGACGACCGAGAAGGATTGGGAGTGGATCAACTCGCACAAGCGCGACGAGCGTGTGACGCTCACGAACCGCAGCGCCGAGTTCTGCCAGCTCGCGCTCCAAGGCCCGGACGCGCTCGGCATTCTTCAGACGCTCACCGGCACGCCGCTCGCAGAGATCAAGTATTACCACTTCCGCGAAGGACAGGTTGACGGCCTGCCCGCGATCATCTCGCGCACGGGCTACACGGGCGAGGACGGCTTCGAGGTCTATGCCGCGGCGGAAGAGGCCGAGCGGCTCTGGCAGAAGATGCTCGACGCGGGTCGCTACGGCACGCCCGACGGCGTCCTGCCCTGCGGACTCGCGGCGCGCAACACTTTGAGACTTGAATCGGCGATGGCCCTTTACGGCCACGAGATCACGGAAGAGACGACGCTTTTGGAAGCGAACCTCGGCTGGATCACGAAGCTGGGCAAGGGCGACTTCACGGGCCGCGACGTACTCGCGCGCCAGAAAGAGGAGGGCGTCCGCCGCAAGCTCGTCGGATTCGAGGTCACAGACCGCGGCATCGCGCGCGACGGCCAGGACGTTTACATCGAAGGCTCGAAGGTCGGCCACGTCACGTCGGGCAGCCCCGCGCCGTACCTCAAGAAGAACATCGGCATGGCCTACGTGCCGACCGAGCACGCGAACGCGGGACAGGAGATTCAGGTTGACGTGCGCGGTCGGATGGTCACGGCGAAGATAGCCCCGACGCCGTTCTACAAGCGAGAGAAAAAGTGATGGCAGTTTTCAGTTTTCGGTTTTCAGTTTTCAGCTTACAGAATTGAAGAGATAGGGCGCGCTTACGAAGAGTCAATGAGCTTGCTCCTGACGCCGCAAAGAAGTGCTTGCATTCGGCCAAAGGCTAATAACTGGAAACTGAAAACCGAAAACTGAAAACTGAGGAGAATCATGGCAAACGTCCCAGAAGGTCTGCACTACAGCAAGGATCACGAGTGGCTGAAGGTCGAGGGCGACTCGGCCACGGTCGGCATCACCGACCACGCGCAGTCGTCTTTGGGCGATGTCGTGTACGTCGAACTGCCGAAGGTCGGCGACTCGTTCGGCGCGCACGACACTTTCGGCTCGGTCGAGTCGGTGAAGGCCGTCTCGGAACTCTTCCTCCCCGTCGCCGGCGAAGTCACAGAAGTTAACGAATCTCTGAACGACGAGCCGGAGAAGGTCAACAGCGACCCTTACGGCGACGGCTGGATGGTTCGCGTCAGGCTCTCGAACGCGGGCGAGGTTGACGGCCTGCTGAACGCCGCCGAGTACGAAGACTACATCAAGTCGGAGGCTGAGTAGTAAGCAGTGCGCTACATCCCGAACTCGCCGGAAGAGCGGCAGGAGATGCTGCGCGGCCTCGGCCTCGGCTCGCCGGAGGAACTCTTCGACTCCATACCCGCCGACATCATCCTGCGCGAGCCTTTAAGGACACCCGCCGCGCTTTCCGAATCGGAACTCCTCGAAGCGTTCGAGGCGATGGCCGCGAAGAACACGGCGGCGCGCCGACCGAACTTCATCGGCGCGGGCGCATACACGCACTACGCGCCGACCATCGTTGACAGCCTCATTCAGCGCTCCGAGTTCTTCACGGCCTACACGCCCTACCAGCCCGAAATCTCGCAGGGCACGCTGCAAGCCATCTTCGAGTTCCAGACGCTCGTCTGCCAACTGACGGGCATGGACGTGGCGAACGCCTCGATGTACGACGGCTCGACCGCGATGGCCGAGGCGGTGTTGATGGCCGAGCGCGTCACGCGCCGCTCGCGCGTGCTCGTCTCCGGCGCGGTGCATCCCGAATACATGCAGGTCGCCGAGACTTACGTCGCGCACGCCGGGATCGAGCTTCAGCGCCTCGACTGCGACGAAGAGACGGGTCGCACGACGCTCGACGCCGGTGCGCTCGACAAGTCAGTCGCGGCGGTCGTCGTCCAGTCGCCAAACTTCTTCGGCTGCGTCGAAGGTTTAAAAACCTTCGCCGACAAGGTTCACGCCGCGGGCGCGCTGCTCGTCGTCGTCGTCACCGAGAGCGCTTCGTTCGGCCTGCTGCGCTCGCCCGGCGCGTGCGGCGCTGACATCGTCGTCGCCGAGGGGCAGTCGTTCGGCGTGCCCGTCTCCTTCGGCGGCCCCTACGTCGGCCTCTTCGCCACGCGCGAGCAGTACGCGCGCCAGATTCCCGGCAGGCTCGCCGGGATAGCTTACGACAAGGAAGGCCGCCGCGGCTTCGTCCTCACGCTCGCCACGCGCGAGCAGCACATCCGCCGCGAGAAGGCCACCTCGAACATCTGCACGAACGAAGGACTGATTGCGCTGGCCGCGACCATCTACATGACGACGATGGGCCGCGCCGGACTGCAAGAGGTCGCCGCGCAGTGCGCGCAGAAAGCGGCTTACGCGCGCAAACAGATCGCCGCGCTCGAAGGCTTCTCGCTTCCCCACTCCGCGCCCGTCTTCAACGAGTTCGTCGTCCGCGCGCCGGTCGAGGCGAAAGGACTCCTGCGAAAACTCGCCGACGAGCACAACGTCACCGGCGGCCTCGCCCTTTCGCGTTATTTCCCCGACCGCCCCAACGACTTCCTCGTCTGCGTCACCGAGACGAACAAGCGCGCCGACGTTGACGCGCTCGTCAGCGGACTTAAGCAAGTTCAAAGTTCAAGGCTCAAGGTTCAAAGTTAAATGCTTTTGCTTTGAACCGGGACTGACGATTGAGCGGACTTTGAACTTTAAACTTTGAACTATGGCTTTGAAAGCGACACCGCACATCACGCAGAACGAGGCGCTGGTCTTCGAGCGCTCGCAGACCGGAAGACGCGGCTACCGCCTGCCCGCGCTCGACGTTGAAGAGACGCCGCTCGACGAGTTGCTGCCTGCGGAACTCCGACGCGACGACGACCTCGAAGGCGTGCCGGAACTGAGCGAGCCGGACGTTGTGCGCCACTTCACGCGCATTTCGACGTGGAATTACAACATTGACCTCGGCCTCTACCCGCTCGGCTCGTGCACGATGAAGTACAACTCGCGTCTGAACGAGCGGGTCGCGCGAATACCGGGCTTCGCGAACCTTCATCCACTCGCGCCGGAAGAGGACGCGCAAGGCGCGCTCGAAGTGATGTACAAGCTCCAGCAGCACCTGTCGGAGATAACGGGACTCGCGGGCGTCTCGCTCCAACCCGCCGCGGGCGCGCACGGCGAGATGACCGGCGTGATGATGATTCGCGCCTTCCTCGACGCGCGCGACGGCGCACGCGTGGAAGGAAAGCCGAGCCGCAACGTGATGCTCATCCCCGACTCGGCGCACGGCACGAACCCCGCGTCGGCGCATTTGTCGGGCTTCACGGTCAAGACGATTCGCTCGACGCCGGAAGGTCTGACCGACCTCGGACACCTGCGCGAGCTTTGCGCGTCGGGCGACGTGGCGGGACTCATGCTCACGAACCCGAACACGTGCGGCATCTTCGAGCGCAATATCCGCGAGATTTGCCGCATCATTCACGACGCGGGCGGGCTGGTTTACATGGACGGCGCGAACATGAACGCGCTCGTCGGAGTAGCGCGCCCCGGCGACATGGGCGCGGACGTGATTCACCTGAACCTGCACAAGACCTTCTCGACCCCGCACGGCGGCGGCGGCCCCGGCTCCGGCCCCTGCTGCTGCACCTCGGAACTCGAACCGTTCCTGCCCGTCCCTCGCATCACAAAAGAGGGCGAGCAGTTCCGACTCGACCTCGACCGACCGCAGTCAATCGGTCGCGTCAAAGCCTTCTACGGAAACTTCGGGATGCACCTGCGCGCGCTCGCATACACCCTCACGCACGGCAACGACGGTTTGCGCGAGGCGACCGAGGCGGCGGTCTTGAACGCGCGCTTCATCGCGCACGGCCTCGCCGACACTTTCGACAAGCCCTTCGACTCGCCGCCGATGCACGAAGTCCTCTTCACCGACAAGCGGCAGACGCGCAAGGGCGTCCACACGCTCGACATCGCGAAGCGCCTGATTGATTACGGCTTCCACCCGATGACGATCTACTTCCCGCTCATCGTTCAGGGCGCGATGCTCATCGAGCCGACGGAGTCGGTCGGTCGCGCCGAGCTTCAGCAGTTCGTTGACGCCATGAAGGAGATCGCGCGCGAAGCCGTCGAAGACCCCGACAAGGTTCTGAACGCGCCGCACACGACTCGCATCGGTCGGCTCGACGAGGCCACCGCCGCGCGCAAGCCGGTGCTTCGCTGGAAGCCAGCCGAGAAGAGCGCGACGGCCTGAGCGTCAGCTCGGCCCACGGATTTTCAGACCGACCAACACCGGCAGCCGTCTTATTCGCCAAAGGGGTTTTCGGTTCAATGCTGTTCAGACGTTGTAGTAATTTTCTACTCGCGCTCCTGCTCCTCTTCACGCTCCCGACCTGCACGCGAACTCAGAACGCGACGACGCAGACGCGCCCCGCGACGATTGCGCTCCGCGCCGTGCGGATGTTCGACCCGGCGAGCGGTCAAATCATTAAAGACCCGGTCATCATCGTCGAAGGCGATAAAGTCTCTTCGGTCGGCGCTGGTCTCCCCGTACCGAAGGACGCGAAGGTCATCGACCTCGGCGACGTGACCGTCCTGCCCGGACTGATTGACGCGCACACGCACGTCACCTACCACTTCGACAAGTCGGGCCACTTCGGCCTGACGTGGGACGCGAGTCCCGACATCACGCTCAAGTACGCCGAAGAGAACGCGAAGCGCACGCTCGAATCCGGCATCACGACCATTCGGAATCTCGGCGCGGGCGAGCGCGTTGACATCCGGCTCCGCGACGAGATCAACCGCGGCGACGCGCAGGGGCCGAGGATGCTCGTCTCCGGCGAGCCTCTGACCTCGGACGAGATGCGCGGACTCGATGACGAGGCGGCGCGGCTCAAACAAATCAGAGACTTCGTCCGCGCGAGAATCGGCGAGGGCGTTGACGTGATAAAAATCTTCGAGGGCGTTGACGCGGACGGCAAGGCCGTCTTCAGCGCCGAAGAAATTCGCGCCGCGGTCGAAGAGGCGCAGCGCGCGAACCTGCGCGTCGCCGTCCACGCGCACGAGGCCGCGGCGGTGAAGGCCGCGGTCAAGGGCGGCTGCACTTCGGTCGAGCACGGGACGTTTCTCGACGCGGAGGCGATCAAGCTGCTCGTGCAAAATCACGTCACGCTCGTGCCGACGCTTTATCTTCCGACTCACTACCTTGAGAACAAGGACAAGTTCGCCTTCGACGATTCGACGTGGGAGTTCTTCGAGCGGCTGCGCGCGAACAACTTCGAAAACACGCGGCGCGCGAGGAAGGCCGGCGTCACAATCGTCTCAGGCTCGGACGCCGTCGCCGGAGTTCACGGCCACAACGTGCGCGAGATCGAGTGGCTCGTCAGGGCGGGGCTGACTCCGGCAGAGGCTTTGCGCGCCGCGACCGTGGACGCCGCGCGTCTGCTCGGACTCGAAGGCAAGGTCGGCGAGATCGGGCCGGGCGAGTTCGCCGACATCATCGCCGTCGCGGGCGACCCGACGAAGGACATCGGCGCGGTCGAGCATGTCGAGTTCGTGATGAAGGCCGGTCAGGTTGTGAAGGAAGAGTTAAAGATTCAGGCGCGTTGAGTTCAGAATCGCCCGCGCAGTTTTTCGTAGGTCGTCCGCAAATCTTCGGGCAGCACTCGCGTCTCGCCGACGGTGGTCATGAAGTTCGCGTCGCCCGTCCAGCGCGGCAGGACGTGGAGGTGCAGGTGGTCTGAGACGCCCGCGCCCGCCGCGCCGCCGAGGTTCATGCCGAGGTTGAAGCCGTGCGGGCTGTAAACTTCTTGCAGCAAGCCTTGCGCCCGCTTCGCCAAGTCCGTCATCTCGTCGGAAGTATCTTTCGGGAGCGCGGCGAAGTCAGCCGTGTGCTCGAAGGGGACGATCATCAGGTGGCCGTTGGTGTAGGGGTAGATGTTGAGGACGGCGAAGTTGAAGCGGGCGCGGTGGAGGATGAACGCGCTCTCGTCGTCGCCGCGCGCCGCGAGGGTGCAGAAGACGCAGGAGTCGCCGAAGCCCGTCTTCTCGCCGCTAGAGCCTTTGATGTAATCGTTGCGCCAGGGCGTGTAGAGCCTGTCCACTTCACTCACCTGCACGCGGCCAATCGAATCTGAACCGGCTCACATGAGCGGGGGCGTCTGACTCCCTCCGCCGTCGCCTTCGGCGCGTTGCGGGGTGCCGCCGTCGCCCGTCGCCTGTCGCGGCGTCGCGCCGGACTCTTCGTTGATCAGCTCTTTGAGTTCCTTGCCGGGCTTGAAGTAGGGGACGCGTTTGGCGGGGATGTCAACGGGGTCGCCGGTCTTCGGGTTGCGCCCGCGGCGCGCGCCGCGCTCGCGCACGCGGAAACTGCCGAAGCCGCGAAGCTCGATCTTCTCGCCCTGATTCAGCGTGTCAATGATGCTCTCGAAGACGATCTCGACGAGCCGCTCGGCGTCCTTTTTCGTCAGCTCCGCCGCGCGGGCAACGTCTTCAACCAACTCTGCTTTCGTCATTGTCTCCACCTCTTCAGGCTCCCGTTGAAAGCTTCCGCCGAAATTTCCGGGCAGGCATGTTTGAGTTTTGGAGTTCAAAGCCTGTCGGGTAACTTAGCAGAAATCGTAAACGCCTACAAGGTCTAACCGCCCGCGCAGCCAACCACTTAGAGCGCGCCCTCACGCCCGACCGATTCCGCGGCTGAGGCGGCAGACCGCGCGTGAGCGAAGAAAGAAAAGCCCCGCGTCGAATCCGTTAGTTTCGACGCGGGGCGCGCAACTTTCTTTCGGCGTTGCCTAGCGGTCGTCTCCGCCGGCATCGCCGCCGCCCGAACGCTTGTTGAAGAAGTCGGCGAGTTCGCCCAAGCTTGCCATGCCTCCGCCCGCGTCGGTCGAGTAGCTCTTCACGTCAACGACGGGTTCGTCGTTCTTGGCCGCGCGGTGCGACAGCCCGATCTTCTTCGACTCAGGCTCGATGCGCAGGATGCGGAAGTCCATCTCCTGCCCGATCTGCGCCGCGTCCTCGGGCCGCTCGACGCGTTCGTCCGAAAGCTCCGAGACGTGGCAGAGTCCTTCGAGTCCGTCCGCCAGTTCGACGAACGCGCCGAAGTTCGCGAACCTCGTGACCTTGCCGCGCACGATGTCGCCGGGGCGGTGTTCGTTCGTGAACTTGTCCCAGGCGCTCGGCTCGGTGTCCTTGATCGAGAGCGAGAGCCGGCGGTTCTCAACGTCAATGTTGGTGATGACGGCCTCGATCTCCTGCCCCTTTTTCAGCATCTCGCCGGGGTGCTTGATGCGCTTGTTCCAGGAGATGTCGGAGACGTGAACCAAACCGTCCACGCCGTCCTCGACCTCGACGAACGCGCCGAAGTCGGTCAGGTTGCGGATGCGCCCGCGGACGCGGTCGCCGACGTGGAAGCGCTGCTGAAGAGTCTCCCAGGGGTTCGGCTGCGTCTGCTTCATGCCGAGGCTGATGCGCCGCGCCTTCGGGTCAACGCCGAGCACTTCGACATCCACCGTCTCGCCCGGCTGCACGAGTTTTGAAGGGTGCTTCATCCGCTTCGACCAGGTCATCTCGGAGACGTGGACGAGTCCCTCGACGCCCGGCTCAAGCTCGATGAACGCTCCGTAGTCGGTGACGCTCGCGATCTTGCCCTGCATCCGCTTGCCCGTGGGGAAGCGCTCGATGACCGACTCCCAGGGGTCGGGCAAAAGCTGCTTGTAGCCGAGGCTGACGCGCTCGCGGTCGCGGTCGAACTTCAAGACCTTGACCTGAACGTTCTCGCCGACACGGAACATGTCGCCGGGATTCTGCAAGCGGCCCCACGACATGTCGGTGACGTGGAGCAGGCCGTCAATGCCGCCGAGGTCAACGAACGCGCCGTAGTCGGTCAGGTTCTTGATCTGGCCCTCGACGATGATTCCCTCTTCGAGGTTGTTCAGCGTCTCGCCCTTTTTGCCCTCGTTCTCCTGTTCGAGAATCGCCTTGCGCGACAGGACGACGTTCGAGCGCTTGCGGTTGAGCTTGATGACCTTCGCCTCGATCTCCTGGTTGCGGAGCGATTCGAGGTTGCGGATCGGTCGGATGTCAACCTGCGAGCCGGGCAGGAAGGCCGCGACGCCGTCAATGTCAACGCGCAGGCCGCCCTTGACGCGTTCGATGACCTTGCCCTTGACGGGCGTCCCTTCGCGGTAGGCTTTTTCGAGGTCGTCCCACGCGCGCATCCGCACGGCGTCGGCGCGAGAGAGAATCGGCACGCCCTCCTGCGACTCCATGCTCTTGATGAGCACCTCGACCTCGTCGCCGCGCTTGACCGTCGGCTCGCCGCCTTCGGTGAACTCCTCGACGGGGACGACGCCTTCGGACTTGAAGCCGAAGTCAATGACGACGCCACGCTCGTTGATGCCGACGACGGTGCCTTTGACGACGGAGCCTTCCTGGAAGGCGGCTTGCTCCTGCTCGTACTGGTCGAGCATCGCGCCGAAGTCGAAGTCGGACGAGCCGCCGCGCGGCTGCTCTTCGTCGTCCGCGTCCTTCGGCGCGCCGGACGTTGCCGTCGCGGTCGAAGACGTTGTCGGGGTCTCTGACGAAGCCGCTTCGGGCGAAGGCGTGTTTGATTCGTCGGAAGCCTGCGTCTGACTCGCCGCCGGTGTCGGGGCCGCAGAGGCCGTTGCCGCAGCCGCGCTCGCAGCCGCTTCGCCGCGCTCGCCCGCCTCGTTCGAAGAGGCGGCGGGCGCGGGCTGTTCGTTCTGGTTGTCGCCGCTCGTGGGCTTTTCGTTTTCGGTTGACATGAACTCCTGTCGGACTCCTGCTGGATTAATCCGGCGCGACCGCACAATCCCTCCCGCGCCTTCCCCGGCTGCCTCGGTTCGCCAGGCTCAAAACTTACGGACGCTTAAACGCCAGCGAGTGAGTGCCTGTCTGCGCCGAGAGTAGCTTAAGTTGATTGACGGTTGAAGAGGTCAGAGGCGGGATGTTCGAGCCGCTTAATTAGAAAAAATAGAAGCAGACGAGGTTTCAATTTTTCCGCATGCCCGTGGATCACCCGCGTGACCCGCCAATCACCAAGCTATTCTGCCAGGTAGGTCAGCAATTTAAACAGCCTGACAACGAAGTGTCAAGGCTGAAGCAGATAAAAGAAGGGGTCAGAAGTCAGAGGTCGGAGATCAGTAGCAATCCACCGCGCCGTCCGTCCTCTTCGCGGGCGGTCAAGCAAGTGTTTACTGACCTCCGACCTCTCATTCACTTGCTCGTCGCCGCGGCGTCCGAGCCGCGGCGGGCGACGAAGACGCCGGCGGAGTGCGTGCCGACGAAAATCTTTCCGGTGTCGCGCGGGTCGAAGGCGAGTGCCCAAACCCTGCGGCTCGGAAGCGGCGGGTCGAGACGCTGCCAGTTCATCCCCGCGTCGGTCGAGCGGAAGACGCCGCCGCCTTCGGCCTCGCTGAAGACGCGACCGCCGCGCTCGTAGGCGTTGCCGACGAAGACCTCGTCAGGGTTTTCGGGGTTGACGAGCACGCTCGTGAAGCTGCCGAGCGGCAGTCCGCCGCCGCGACGCAGCCAGTGCTGGCCGCCGTCGTGCGAGACGTAGAGCGTCTGCGTCGTGCCGACGTACATGTTCTCGGCACGCTTCGGGTCGCGCTCGATGATATTGACGGGCGCTTCGGCGGGAACGCCGCGCGCCTGCTCCCAGGTCTTGCCCGCGTCGTGCGTGACCAGCACGCCGGAGTTCGACGTGCCGACGAAGATCGTCTGCGGGTCTTGCGCGCTCGATAAAACGCAGAGCGTGCGCGAGTCGAAGCCCTGACCGTAGGGAACGCGAGTCCAGCCCTTGTCGAGGTCGTAGCTGCGGAACAGCCCCGCGTTCGTCGCGGCGAGCATCCCGGCGTGGCCGTTCTGCTCGTCGCCTGTGTAGGCGAGCGCGTTGATGGTGTCGGTCAGGAAAACGGGAGCGGTCTGCATCGCGTCGGCGACCGCGCCGGCCTCCTGCATCCCGCCCGCGAGTCCGAGCGCGACGAGCGTCGGCGCGTCGAACTTGCCCGTGACCGCGATGCCCTTGTCGGCCTGAAACTTCCTCAGCACCGCGACGGTGTGCGTGCCCGCGACCCCGTCGGGCGTGCCCACGTCGTAGCCCGCGAGGTTGAGCGCGGCCTGCGCGCGCTTCACCGTCTCGTTCGTCGTCGGCCTGACCGCGACGCGAGGCTCCGGCGTCGGCGGCGTCGCGCCCTCTTCGGCGTGCGCGGCTTCGGGCGAATTCGCGCGCGCGGAGTTGCCGCGGGAAACTCCGCGGCCCGCGACACGTCGCGACGCCACGCCGCGGCGCGACCTCCCGCGCACGGGCGTCCGGGCCTTCGGCGCTGTGACAGGCGCCCACGAAGCGCCGCGGTCGGTCGAGCGATAGAGTCCGTAGTTCGTGCCGAGGTAGATGACGTTTCCGTCCTTGCCGTCCTGAAGGATCGAATAAGCGATCAGGCGGTTCGGCATGTTGCGCGCCGAGAGCTGCCACGTCTCGCCGTCGTCGTTCGAGACGTAGAAGTAGCCGCCGCCGGTCGCGGTGTTGATCGTCGTCGCGTAGATGCGCCCAGGCTTCTCGCGGTCGGCGAGGATGGCGTAGGCGCGGCGGCCCGAATAACCCCCGTTCGACGGAGTGAAGTTGCGGCCCCCGTCGTGCGAGACCATCACGCCGTAGTTGTTCGTGCCGATGTAAACCGTGTCGGGGTTCTGCGGGTGCGCGGCGATGGCGTTGACCTCGAAGCTCTGGCGCGGCGTCGTCACCTTCCAGTCGCCGCCGCCGTTCGTTGACAACCAGAAGCCCTCGGTCGTGCCCGCGTAGATCGTGTCGAGCCGCGCGGGGTTCTGAAGGATCGCGCGCGTGCGGCGCGACTGCGAGGGGATGCCGTTGACCTTGCGCCAGGTCTCGCCCGCGTTGCGCGTCTCGTAGATGCCGCTGCACGCGGACATGATGACGTGGTTCGAGTCACGCGCGTCAATCGAGATGGCGAAGATGTCGGAGTCGTCAATGATGCCAGTCTTCGTAATCTTCCAGGTCTGCCCGCCGTCGCTCGACTTGTAGGGCAGGTACCAGGTGCCCGCGTAGAACACGTCCGTGTTGCGCGGGTCAACCGCGAGCGACTCAACGTCAATGAGTCCGGGCGTCGGCGACGTGTCGAGCTGACGCCAAGTCTCGCCCGCGTCGTCCGAGCGCCAGATGCCTTTGCTCGTGCCGGCGAGCATGAGGTCGGGATTCTTCGACGACTGCGTGAGCGCGTGGATGTCAACGCCCTTCAACTGCGCCGCCTCGCTCCATGAAGCGCCGCCGTCGGTCGTCTTCCAGAAGCCGCCCGTCTCCTTGTGCCTCTGCGCGGCGGCGTAGATGGTCTTCGAGTCGCGCGGGTCAATGATGAGGTTGTCAATGAGCATGCCGGGCCGGTTGAAGGCTTCGAGGCGCGACCACGTCTGCCCGCCGTCGGTCGAAGTGTAAATCTGCCCGTCAATCGTCCCGAAGTAGAGGCGCTGCGGGTCGCGCGGGTCAACGACGAGCGAGCGCACGTCGCCGCCGAGCGGGCCTGTGACCTCCCAGTTTAAAAATCGGGACGCGGAGGAGTCGGAGTCTTTGTCGCCCGCGGCCAACGCAGCCGTGGCGAACGACGAGAGCATTGCGAACAGGGCAAGGGCGGAAATTATCTTCTTCAACGAGCGATTCATTTTCATTTGGAGCACCACGGTCAACAAAATTCTTCGAGCTTCGCGGCGGGAGGTTTTGAACCGCGCGGCTATTATCCTCGTCAAACGCCACTTTGCAAAGCCCAGCGCGGACTGAAAACGCGGCCTCGGTAGGATGCCCGTGGAAAATAGGCAGTTGTACGAACGGCCTCCTCCGCGCCTGAGCTTAAGCGAACGAGCGTCTTTGCATGACTATAATTACAAAGAGACGACTTCAATCACAAAGAGAGGGTCGTCAACGCTCGTTGAAAAGTGAAACGGGCGACGCTTCCCTTTCGAGATGCGTCGCCCGTTTCGGTTATGGCCGCGCCCCACTCTTTCGAGACGCGGGTTATTTGTTAAGGACTACTCCTCGTCGTCGTCGTGGCCCCTGCGGCCCCGGCGCGGCCTCGGTGCCGGCCCCGTCCTGACCTGACTCGGATCGACCGTGGGACTCGCCGTCGGCGGCGTCGCCCCGCTCGGCACGACCCACAGCTCGACCGTCAGGTCTTCCTTGTAGCCGCCGTCCACCGTCACGATGCGAGAGGCGTCGATGCCTCTGGTCGTCACGAGGTAGTCCTTCGCGCGGTCGCAGCGCCGCTGAGCCTCGCCCGCACGGCCCCTGCGTCCGCCGTAGCAGATCAGGTAGCCCTGAGAAGTCGGGTCGTTCTGCAACTCGATGGCGAAGTTGTCCAACCGCGCCTTCTCGTCGTTGAACCGGATGTTCCCGTACTCGTCAACCTTCCGCGCCAGCACCGGCTGCTTGATGGCCGTCGAGCACGAGGCGGTGACGTTGCAGTCGCGGTTGTAGCCGCCCACGGTCACCGTCGCTGTGATCGTCTGGCCGCCCGTGCCGGTCGTGTCAACCGTGATGGTCGAGGTGCCCTGGCCCGAAGTGATTGTGCCCGCAGAGACCGTCCAGTTATACGTCGGCGTCACCGAAGTGTCGCCGCCGCTGACGCTCGCCGTGAAC
>DASRCS010000119.1:0-20897 GCA_035652995.1 Pyrinomonadaceae bacterium | reverse complement strand
TCGCGATAGCCAGCCGCGGGAACGAGGCGCACAAGCGCGAGGTGTTCAAGGAGGCGCTGCAAGCGGGCGTGACGATTGCGAGCGGGAGCGACGTGGGCGTCTATGCACACGGCGACAACGCGCGCGAGATCGAGGCGATGGTCAGCTTCGGGATGCCTCTCGTTGACGCGCTGCGCTCGGCCACGTCCGTTGACGCGCGCGTGCTCCGCATTGACGACCGTGTAGGGGCGGTGAAGGCGGGGCTTCTCGCAGACCTCATCGCCGTCGAGGGCGACCCCACGCGCGACGTGTCGGCACTGCGCCGCGTCCGCTTCGTGATGAAGAATGGTGTCATCTACAAGTCGCCCGCGGGCGTGGGCGCGGTCGCGCCCTGACAGAAACTTCGATAGAACTTCAACCGACACTTCTCACGAAAGTTTTTCGCAACAAGCCGGAGCGAGCACTCAAGAGCATTCATATAAACCAGCCGAATCAAGAGACCCGACATCCCGTGACCGGGCCGAGCCGCGACGGCGGCGAGCCGCAGTTGATCCGCGGCCTCGGGACGGGCGGCGCGACGATGCTGAACATGATTGACATGATCGGCGTCGGCCCGTTCATCACGCTCCCGCTCGTCGTCTCGGCGATGGGCGGGCCGCAGGCGATACTCGGCTGGGTCTTGGGTGCAGCGCTCGCGATGTGCGACGGGCTTGTGTGGGCCGAGCTTGGCGCGGCGATGCCGGGGGCGGGTGGGTCGTACCGCTACCTCGGCGAGATTTACGGCCCCGGAAGAGCGGGCCGACTGATGTCGTTCCTCTTCGTCTGGCAGCTAACTTTCAGCGCGCCGCTCTCGGTCGCCTCCGGCTGCATCGGCTTCGCGATGTACGCCGTCTATGCCTTCCCCGCGCTCGACCGCACGATCACAGCCGCGCGGCTTCACGTACCCTTGCCTTTGGTCGGCGGCTTCGACGCAGGAGTTCAGTTGACGCTCGGCTCGCTCGTCGCGTGCGGCGTATGTTTGATCGCGACGCTGCTGCTCTACCGAAGAATCACCGTCGTCGCGAAGCTCGCGCGCTACCTCTGGGCGGGGGTGATGCTCGCGCTCGCGTTGGTCATCGCCGCGGGCGTCACGCACTTCGACCCCGCGCTCGCTTTCGACTTCCCCGCAGGCTCGTTCGCGCTCGGCCAGGGCTTCTTCACGGGACTCGGCGCGGCGCTGCTCGTGACGACCTACGACTACTGGGGCTACTACAACGTCTGCTTCCTCGGCGGCGAGGTGCGCGACCCGGCGCGCACGATTCCGCGCGCGGTGCTTCTGTCAATCGCGCTCGTCGCCGCGATCTACGTCGTGATGAACGTCTCCGTGCTGGGCGTCATCCCGTGGCGGGAGTTCACGCAGGCCGACGGCGAAGCGCGCGCGCACTTCGTCTCCGCACTCATGGAGCGGCTCTACGGTCGCGGCGCGGCGCTCGTCGCGACGGCGCTCGTGATGTGGACGGCGTTCGCGTCGGTCTTCTCGCTACTGCTCGGCTACTCGCGCGTTCCCTTCGCGGCGGCGCAGGATCGAAACTACTTCGGCGCGTTCGCGCGCGTGCATCCGCGCGGTCACTTCCCGAACGTCTCGCTGCTCGTGCTTGGGCTGGTCGCGGCGGCCTTCTGCTTCCTCCGGCTCTCGGAAGTGATCGCCGCGCTCGTCGTCATACGCATCGTCGTGCAGTTCCTCGCGCAGACCGTCGGCGTCGTAGTCCTTCGGCGGCGGCGGCCAGAGATGGCGCGGCCTTTCAGGATGTGGCTCTACCCCGCCCCGGCCATCGCCGCGACGTGCGGCTTCGCCTACGTCCTCTTCATGCGCCCACACTTTCAGCGCGAGTTGATTTACGCCGCCCTGCTCGTCGCCGCGGGCCTCGTCATCTACTTCGCGCGCGCACGCGCACGCGGCGAGTGGCCTTTCGGCGCGGGCGGCGGCGCTTGAGGTCATGACAGGTGAAATTTAAACGCGCCTACACACGCTCCCAACGGCGCGAGGCGGACGAGCGTTCTATCGCGTCGAGCACGCGCTGGTTGCGCACGCCGTCCTCGAAGTTCGGCGCGGGCAGACGGTCTTCGGCGACGGCTTTGAGCAGGTCGAGCACCGTGTGCGTGAACGTGTGCTCGTAGCCGATGATGTGGCCGCGCGGCCACCACGCGGAGGCGTAAGGGTGCGCGGGGTCGGTGACGATGATCGTGCGGAAGCCGCTGTCCGGCCCTTCCTCGACGTAGAGTTCGAGTTCGTTCATGCGCTCAAGGTCGAAGGCCAGACTCCCCTTGCTCCCGTTAATCTCGAAGCGGTTGTAGTTCTTCCGCCCCGTCGCGAAGCGCGAGCCTTCAATCGTGCCGACCGCGCCGTTCTCGAACCTGACGAGCGAGAGCGCCGCGTCGTCAACGTCCACCGTCGCCATCTCGCTGCTCCCGGCGTGCGCCGGACGCTCGTTGATGAAAGTCTTGAGCATCCCTGAGACTTCCGCCACCTCGCCGACGAGGTAACGCGCGAGGTCTAGCGAATGAGAAAGGATGTCGCCGAGCGCGCCGGAGCCGGCCCTCGACTTGTCGAGCCGCCAGACGCGCGGGAAGTCCGGGCGGACGAGCCAGTCCTGAAGGTACGTCCCGCGGTAGTGACAGATTTTTCCGATGCGCCCCTCTTCGATGATTCGCTTGGCGAGCGCGACCGCCGGGGCGCGGCGGTAGTTGTGGCAGAGCATGTGTATGACGCCGCTCCTCCGCACGGCTTCGAGCATCGCCTCGGCCTCGGCGAGCGTGTTGGCGAGCGGCTTCTCGCAGAAGACGACCTTCCCGGCGCGCGCCGCGGCGACCGCGATTGGCTTATGCGTGTCGCCGGGCGTGCAGATGTCAACCACGTCAACGTCCGGGCGCGCGACGACCTCCTCCCAGTCGGTCGCGTGCTCCTCCCAGCCGTATATGCGCGCGGCCCGTTCGACCTCCGCACGGTCGCGGCCACAGACGACTTTCATCAACGGCTCGAACGGCACGTCGAAGAAGCGCGCGACCTGACGCCACGCGTTGCTGTGCGCCTTCCCCATGAAGCGGTAGCCGATCATGGCGACGTTTAGTTTCTTCATCCGATTCAGAACTCAAGTCGCCTGAGGTAGTCAATGCTGACCTTCAGGCTGTCGAAGGGCGAGCCGGGCGTCTCGTCCTGCTCGACGAAGTAATGCCTGACGCCCGCCTCGCCGGAGTGCGCGAAGATGGTTTTGAAATCTATCACGCCGCGCCCGACCTCGGTGAAGTAACGCTCGGGCGTCGAGTCCATGTCCTTGACGTGGAGAAGGTGGAAGCGACCCGGATACTTTTTGAAGTAGCCGACGGGATTCGCCCCGCCCCTGGCCGCCCAGTACAAGTCCAACTCAAGCTTCACGAGTCCCGCGTCCATGCGTTCGAGCAGGAGGTCGTAAGGCACGCGGCCTTCCGTCGGCGCGAACTCGAAGTCGTGGTTGTGGTAGGCGAACCGGACGCCCGCCCTCTTCGTCTGCTCGCCCGCGCGGTTGCAGAGGTCGGCGAGCCGCCGGTAGTCGTCGAGCGTCTTTCGCTCCTCCGGCGGAGTCCACGCGAGGAGAAGGTACTCGTGGCCGACGACGCGCGCCGCCTCGATCATCACGTCAAGGTTTCCGCGCAGGTCTGCGAGCTGCATGTGCGCGGAGGGCGAAGTGAGGTTGTGCCGGGCGAGCGCGGCCTTCACTTCTTTCGGCGGGTGGTTGAAGTAACCCGCGAACTCGACCTCGCCGTATCCGAGCGCGGCGACGCGCGCCAGCGTGCCGTCAAAATCCTTCTCCAACTCCCTACGTACCGTGTAGAGCTGCATGCCGATGGTCTTCAACTTTTCCGGCGTGATTGTGTTCATTGCAAAGTTCGTCCCGCGCAGGCACAGAGCGCCCGCCGCGCCCTGAAACACTCGCGTCATCAACGTGCGGCGATTCATCACGGGCTTCACCTCTGCGGAAGTTCGACGGCCTTGCCCGTGACGGCGAAACTGCCGGAGACCGTGCCGGTCGTCTGCGCGTCGGCGTGACCTTTGAAGCCGGGCTGCTCGCCGCCGACGTTGATTAAAAATCCCCCCGGCTCGACGACACGCCGCCCGCTGTTGTCTATGACCGAGAGTTGTTCGGGCGAGAGCGTGAACGAGACGGTCTGTCTCTCGCCGGGCTTGAGGTGGACGCGGCTCACGCCCGCGAGCGATCTTGTCGGCACGGGCACCGAGGCGGCGACGTGGCTTACGTAAACTTGCACGACCTCGTCGCCCTCTCGCTCGCCCGTGTTCCGCACCTCCGCGCTGACGGTCAGGCCGTCGCCCGCTTTGACCTTCGTCGCGCTCAGCTTCAGGCCGTCGTATTTGAAGCGCGTGTAGCTCAGCCCGAAGCCGAACGGGTAGAGCGGGTCGCCTTTGAAGTAGCGGTACGTGCGACCGCTCATGCTGTAATCCTCGAACGGCGGCAGTTGAGAAACAGACTTGTAGAAGGTGACGGGCAAGCGACCGCCGGGGTTGTAGTCGCCGAAGAGAACGTCGGCGAGCGCAGCGCCGCCCTCCTCGCCCGGATACCAAGCCTCGACGATTGCCGCGACGTTCGCCTGCGCCCAGTTGACGGCGAGCGCGCTGCCGTTCAAAAGCACCAGCACGACGGGCTTGCCCGTGGCGGCGACCGCTTCGAGCAGCGCCTGCTGTCGCGCGGGCAGCGCGATGTCCGTGCGGTCTCCGCCGAGGAAGCCCGGCTCGTGCACGGTCATCTCCTCGCCTTCGAGCTGCGAAGAGAGGCCGAGGACTATCACGACCGCGTCCGATTGCTTCGCCGCGTCAACCGCCTCGGCGTAGGGCGAGCCGGTTTGATTTGTCGGCGGCTGCCACACGAGCTTCGCCACCGCGCCGAGCTTGCTCTCGTAGTATTCGAGCTTCAGTTCGTAAGACTTGCCCGCTTCGAGCGTGACTTCGCCGGTGATGGTCGTCGGCGCGTGCTCCGTCCAGTCTTCGGCAATCAATTTCCCGTCGAGGAAGATGCGCGCGCCGTCGTCGGCGATCATGCCGAGGCGGTACTTGCCCGAAACCGCCGGCACGATCCTGCCCGTCCAGCGCGCGGAGAAGTCGTCCGCGGGGACGCCGGGCGCTGGACTCGACATTCCCCAATCGAAGTTCACCGTCGCGTCCGTGCGAGTCAAAACCGGCTGACCTTCAAGATTCTTGTTCGCGAAGAACTCGGCCATGAGTCCGTGGCCGCCGCCGGTCGTGTGAAGCGCGGACGCAGGCACAGGCTCGACCGACACGTCCGTGAGACCAGTTCCGAGCGCGTAGAGAACCTTCGTCTGCGGCGAGACTTTCGAGCGGATGCCTGCGAGCGGGGTGGTGGCGCGCGAAGGCTGGCCGTTGTAATTGCCGAGCAGCACCTGCACGCTGTCGGCGTTCGGGCCGATGACGGCGACGCTCTTCAAATCTTTCCTGAGCGGCAGGGTGTTGTTCTCGTTCTTCAAAAGCACGATTGATTCGCGCGCGGCGTCGAGCGCGAGCGCGCGGTGTTCGGGCGAGTCGTTCTCGGAGAAAGGAATCTTCGAGTAAGGCACCATCTCCGGCGGGTCGAACATCCCCAGGCGGAAGCGCGCCTCGAAGAGCCGCTTCACCGCGCGGTCAACCTCGGCCTCGGAGATTAAGCCCTGCTTCACCGCGGCGACGAGCGCGCGGTACGTGTCGCCGCATTCGAGGTCTGTCCCGCGCTTCACGGCGACAGCCGAAGCCTCCTCCGCCGTCTTCACGAAGTGATGGCGCTGGTAGATGTCGTCTATCGCGCCGCAGTCGGAGACGACGTAGCCGCGGAAGCCCCAGCGCCCGCGCAGCATCTCTTCGAGCAGATGGGTGTTCGCACAGGCCGGCTCGCCGTTGATGCTGTTGTAGGCGCACATGACGGACTCCGCCTTGGCTTCGGTGACGGTGGCGCGGAAGGCCGCGAAGTATGTCTCCTGCATGTCGCGCTCGGACGCGGCGGCGTCGAAGCGGTGGCGCTCAGGCTCCGGCCCCGAATGCACGGCGTAGTGCTTCGGCGTCGAGACCACCTTCAAATATTTCGGGTCGTCGCCCTGCATCCCGCGGACGAAGGCGACGCCGAGTCGCGAAGTGAGATACGGGTCTTCGCCGTAGGTCTCCTGCCCGCGGCCCCAGCGCGGGTCGCGGAAGATGTTGATGTTCGGCGACCAGAAGGTCAGTCCGAAGAAGCGCGCGCGGTTGCCGCGACGCTGCGCCTCGTTGTACTTGGCGCGCGCCTCGGTCGAGATCACTTCGGCGACGCGGCCCACAAGCCCCTGGTCGAAGGTCGCGCCCAATCCGATTGCTTGAGGGAAGACGGTCGCGACGCCGGAGAAGGCGACGCCGTGCAGCCCTTCGTTCCACCAGTCGTATTCGGGGACGCCGAGCCGCGGGATGGCCGGCGCGGCGTTCATCATCTGCGAGACCTTCTCTTCGAGCGTCATGCGCGAGACGAGGTCGTCAACCCGTTTTTCTATGGGCAGCGAAGGGTCTTTGTAAGGCGGCGCGGGCGTCTGTCCGCCGGTGCGCGTGCGCGGCGAAGACAGAAGACAGAGGACGCAAAACAGCGACACGAGCACGGCGGCGCGGCGGCGTTGATTCATGGACGGGCCTCTCCTGCGTTGAACTGATTGAAACCGAGCGGGCCGCTATCTTACCCGATAATCGCCACGCGACGAACCGGGCCGCCGCTTCGCGCCCGACCACAGCCTTCCGCCCGCGACTTGACCCGTCTCACATCCGACGCCGAAGTTGATTTTCACAGCGCGCCCCCGCTGACTTATTATCCGTCCGAGGAGAATGTTCATGGCGGTCGAATCGGATCAGGCGCACGCGGGTGTCGGCGCTTTTGTGGGGCTCGGCTCTCGCGGCGCTCAACATCCTGCTCTCGTCGTGGCTCTTCGCGAGCGTCTATCGCAAGGCCGTGCGCGCGGAACTCATCGCGCGCTACAGCGCCGAGAGCGTCAGTTGAGCGAGTGAGGCAATGAACAAGCGCGACGTTTCAATCGCGACGATGACCTGGGCGCGCGACGCGCGAGAAGACTCGCTGCTTCGCGAGTCTTTAAGCGAACTCGCCGCGCTGAGCCTCCCCGTCTTCGTCACCGACGGAGGGTCTGGAAAGTCTTTCGTTGACCACCTCCGCGGACTGCCGCAGTTCAAAGTCTTCGAGCCTGAAGCGCGCGGCCTCTGGCCTCAGGTCAGGCGGAGCTTGCAGGCGGCTTACGAAGCCGCGACCAATTTCATTCTCTACACCGAACCCGACAAGATGGATTTCTTCCGCGACCGTCTGCGCGACTTCATCTCCGAGGCGAAAGCGGGCACAGGCGTCGTGCTGGCCGCGCGAACGTCCGAGAGCTTCGCGACCTTCCCCGTGTTCCAGCGTCACACCGAGACGGCGATTAACAGGTGCTGCGCCGAGGTGGTCGGCGCAAACTTCGACTTCACCTACGGCCCTTTCCTGCTCGACCGCCGGCTCGTGCCTCACCTGCTCGGAGCGCCGAACGACATCGGCTGGGGCTGGCGTCCCTACGCCTTCGGGATCGCGCGCAGGCTCGGACTGCGGATTAAGAGTTTGGAGAAAGCGGCGGCGTGCCCCGCGGATCAGCATGAAGAGGGCCACGCGGAGCGGCTGTACAGAGTCAGGCAGTTGAGTCAGAGCCTCGAAGGGCTGCTCCTGTCCACGACCGCGGGACTGTCTAACGCGCAGCGATGACGACGCAGGCTCGCCGCCGCTGGCACTTGCTGAAGGAAGCACATGTCAAACCGTTACGACATCACGAGTGAAGAGAGGCAGGGCGTACAGGTTTACACCCTGTCGGAAGCGGGCGCGGCACGGGCGGAGGTCGCGCCGTCGCTCGGCAACAACTGTTTCTCTTTCCGCACGAGCGTTGACGTGCTTGAGCCGGTCACGTTCTCGGACTTCATCATGAAGCCGACCGCCTACGGCATTCCCATCCTCTTCCCGTATCCCAACCGCGTCCGCGACGGCAGGTTCATCTTCCGCGGGAAGACCTACGCCGTTGATCCTCCGAGGCACGGCTACGTCAGAGACAAGCCTTGGCTGGTCGCGGGCAGCGGCGCTTCAGACGGAGAGGGCGCGTGGATAAGTTCCGCCTTCGACGCGGACTCCTATCCCGAAATATCTCGCCAGTACCCGTCCTCCTTCCGGCTCGAAGTCACTTACCGTCTGCGCGACGCGAGGCTTGAGTTGGAAGCGTCGGCGCGCAACACGGGCGGGGAGGAGCTGCCCCTCGGCTTCGGCATACACCCTTACTTCCGCAAGCCCGCGAAAGGAACTGTGACCGTACCCGCGGCACGAAGGTGGGAGTTGTCGGAGAGCCTCCCGACGGGCGTGCTCCTGCCCGTCGAGGATGACTACGATTTGAGGGAAGGCAGAAGTCTGGAAGGGCTGGCGCTCGACGACATCTTCACCGGCGTCGAGTCGGCGGACGGCAATGCCGCGTGCTTACTCCGCGACCTTGAGAGCGACACCGAGACGGTCGTCGAGTTCCCCGTCGCGCAATTCCCGCACGTCGTCGTTTACACGCCGCCCGCGCCGCGCCGCGCGATCTGCGTCGAGCCGAACACCTGCCCGACCAACGCCCTCAACCTCATGCAGCGCGGCGTGGAAAGCAACGTGATCGTCCTCGGCGCGGGCGAGTCGGCGAGTTTCACTCTCAGCATCTACACGAGATGAACGGCATCCCGCGCTTCCTCTCCATCATCTCGTCAAGAAGGCCGGGCGCGTATTCGGTAAGGCGGGCGCGCATCGTTTTTTGAATAGCGATGCGCGCCCGCTTTCGTTGTCGTCATGACAAAGTCAGGGATGCATGACGGGCGTCGGCGGCGCGGTGACGCGCTTCGGCGGGTTGCGTCGTAACTCGTCCATTAAATACTTCACAGCCGCTTCGAGCGAAGGGTCTTCGCCGCGCGCAACCGCGTCGGGGCGGTCAACGACTTCAACGTCCGGGTCAACGCCCGTGCCCTCGACCGCCCAGTGGCCTTCCGTGTCGAGGAAGCGGAAGGCGGGCGTGCTCAAACTCCCGCCGTCTTCGAGCGAAGGGTTGCCGGAAAGCCCGATGAGTCCGCCCCACGTCGTCGTGCCGAAGATGCGGCCCAGACCGCGCTCGCGGAAGTAGTAGGGGAAGGCGTCGCCGCCGGAGCCTGCGTAGCCGTTAATGAGCATCGCCTTCGGGCCGGCGTTGGCGAAGGCGGGCGTCTGCGTGATGTCTAAGCCGCGGATGACCCAGTAGTTCAGGGGCTTGCGCGCCAACAGCTCGATCATGCGGTCGGGGATGAAGCCGCCGCCGTTGTAGCGGTCATCAATGAGGAGCGCGTCCTTGTTCGCCTGCGGGTAGAAGCCTTTGAAGAGTTCGCGGTTTCCCTCGACCGCGGTGTCGGGGACGTGGATGTAGCCTATGCGCCCGCCCGAAAGTTTTTCGACGAGCGCGCGGCGCGACTCGACCCAGTCGAGGTAGCGCAGGTTCGCTTCGTTCTTCACGGGGCGCACGCGCTCGTCGTGCGCGCCCGCGGCGTCCGCGCGGTCGTTCAAAGTCAGCGTGACGACGCGCGCGGCCTTGCCTTGAAGCAACTCGTAGAAGTTCTTGACGCCGCGCGTCGAACGTCCGTCAACGGCGATGATGAAGTCACCGACCTTCGCGCGCACGCCCGGCTCGGTCAAAGGCGAGCGCGAGGACTCCTGCCAGTTCTCGCCGGGAAAGATGTGCGTGATGCGGAAGTAGCCCGAAGGGTCGGGCGCGACCTCAGCGCCCAAGAGCGCGCCGTCAACGCGCGTGACGGGCGAAGGGTCGCTGCCGCGCGAGACGTAGATGTGCCCGGCGGAAAGCTCGTTCCCCATCTCTGTCAGGAGGTAGTTGAGGTCTTCGCGGTTGGCGATGTAGGGCACGAGCGCGCCGTACTTGTCGCGGATGGCGGGCCAGTTCAGCCCGTGCATGTTGGGGTCGTAGAACCAGTCGCGCATGATGCGCCAGGCGTCGTTGTACTCCTGCGCCCACTCCTTTCGCGGGTCAATCTTCATCGTCATGCCGTCGAGTTTGAGGAGTCCGGCGTCCGACTTCTGCCCCGGCGCGACGGGCGCGATGCCGTAGTTGTTGTCGCGCGCCTGGAAGACGATGTGCTTGAAGTCCGCGGAGAGGTCGTAGTCCTGTATGCTCTCGATGATCGGCTGCTCGGCCTTCGCGTCAATGTTGTAGAGCGAGAGGCGGCCTGGGCCGGAGATGTAGAGCACGCCTTCGGGCGTCGCGCTCAAGTGGCGATAGTTCCCGCTCGGCCCCGGAATCGCGCGCACGCGGTTCTCGAAGCCGTCGAAGTCTATGCGGACGTTAACAGCAGCCGAAGTCTTCGCTTGCCCGTCCGCCGGCGCGTTCGACTGCGCGGGGGTCGGCGAGGCTTGAGCTTCGGGCTGCGGCGTGGGCGACGCGGCGGCTCCCGGCGCGCCGGGCCTCGCGCCCTGCGAAGGCGGCGGCTGCGCGGGGTTGGTCGGGGGCGTGAGCGGCTGCTCCTTAGTCTTCACGCGCTCCTCGTCGCTCGCGGGCAGGAAGAGCGCGGGGCCGTCCGCCGCGAGTAGGCCGACATAGACGCGCGTCGGGTTCGTATAGAGGTAGTTGAACTCGAAGCCGCTGAAGGTGAGGTTGAAGTCGCGGTTCGACAGAAAGTATAGGTAGCGCCCCTTCGGGTCGAAGACCGGCTCGGTGTCGCTCGTCCACCCGCCCGTGAGCTTCTGCGTTCTTCCGCCCGCGAGCGAATAGACCCAGATTTCGGAGAACTGGTTGTCGCCGAGTTTCGAGTAAGCAATCCAACGACTGTCGGGCGACCAAGAGTAGTTCGTGATGTCGTTGTGCGTGCTGTGGTCAACGTCGGTCGTCCGTCCCGTGTTGACATCAACGAAGCGGAGGCGCTGCTTTTTGTCTCCGTAGGCGAGCTTCGTGCTGTCGGGCGACCAGACGGGCGCGAAGCGCCAGATGTCTCCGTCGGTCGTCACGCGCCTCTCTTCGCCGGAGCCGTCCGAAGGCCGCACGTAGATTTCATATTCGCCGGAACGATCACTCAGATACGCGACCAGGCGACCGTCGGGCGACCACGTGGGCGCGAGTTCGCGCACGCCCTGCGTGTCGGTGATGTTTCGCACCTCGCCCTCTTTGGCGGGCACGGTGAAAATGTCTCCGCGCGCGCCGAAGAGTGCGCGCACGCCGCTCGGCGAGATCGAGAAGGTCTCGACGTTATCCTTCACGTTCCTGAAGTACGGCACGGTGTCCGGGAAGTCGCCATAGACTTTAATCGGCACGCGCTCTTCCTTGTCTGTCTTCGCGTCGAGGCGATAGATGTAGCCGCCGACTTCGTAAACGAGTTCGTCGCCCGAACCCGAAGGCCACATCACGTCGTAGTCCGTGTGGTTCGTCACCTTCCGAGTCTTCTTAGTCCGCGTGTCGTAGGCGAAGACGTTCATCGTCCAGTCGCGGTCGGAGGCGTAGTAGATCGTGTCGCCCAGCCAGACGGGCAGCATGTCCTGCGCGCGCGTGTTGGTGATCTGCTCGGCGGTGTTCGAGGCGAGGTCGTAAATCCAAACGTCGGGCGACTGCCCGCCGCGGTAGCGTTTCCAGCCGCGGAACTCGTTGGAGACCGGAGTGAAGGCGACGCGGTGGCCGTCGGACGCGTAGCTCAAGCCCCCAGTTTCGGGGATGGCGAGCGGCTGCTCTTCGCCGCCTTCGACGGGGACGAGGTAAGGGCGACCCAAACGGTCGCTCTGCGCGACGCGGTCGGCGCGGAAGACGACCGACTTGCCGTCGGGCGTCCAGCCCAGAACGCGGTTGTCCCAGCCGCCGCGCGGCGGAAGATTTCCAACGTCGTTATGAAACGTGAGTTGCCGCGGCTCGCCGCCGTCAACCGAGATGACATAGACCTGCCAGGTGCCGTCGTACTCGCCCGTGAAGGCGATCCAGCGACCGTCGGGCGAGAACTTCGGGAAGAGTTCGAGGCCCGCGTGCGACGTGAGACGCCGCGCGGTGCCGCCCGCCGAAGGGACAGTCCAGATGTCGCCCGCATAGACGAAGGCGATCATGTCGCCGTGTATGTCCGGGAAGCGGAGCAAGCGCGCGTCGCCGCCCTGCGGGGCTTGCGCGGTCGCAGACGTGACGCAGGCGAGCAGCAGGGCCGCGAGCAAGAGAGACCTGTACATTAGTTCTTACCTCTTAAGAGAAAAAGGATGCGCCGTGTCGCCCGACAGTTACGATGTGGAGACTGACGCGAAAACGCTGAAATTATACTCGCGGAAGGCGTCGAAGGTTTCAGGCGCGAGCAGAAGGCCACGCCGGAAGCTTCCGGCGGGCCGCATAATTTTGATACTCAGCCGGCGCTTCGATGAACGAAGAACGAAAAGAAAACGGCAACGGCGGGCGGAGGTGTTCTCTCTTTTCCGAGTATTCGTCCGCCGCCGCGCGAGGCATGGCCGTTGCTCTTGCTTCAAACGGATAAGTGTTCCGCGCACGAAAATTTTAGAACGAAAGAGGGCAGGCGGCATGGCATCTCTGTGGGGACTCGGCGGTTTGACGTGGAAGGATTTGGGGCGTCGCGTCTGGGGCGAAATCCAGAAGGACGACGTGTTCGGGCGCTCGGCCCAACTCGCATACTACTTCCTGCTCGCGCTCATCCCCTTTCTCCTGTTCCTGACTTCCGTCATCGGCATCATTCTGGGTTCGGGCACGGGGCTGCGCCACAGCTTCTTCAACTACCTGAGCCAGGTGCTGCCCGGCGACGCTTTCAAGCTCGTGGACTCGACGATGTACGAGGTGAGCGCCGCGTCGGGCGGGGGCAAGGTCGCCTTCGGCATCGTCGCCGCGCTGTGGGCCGCGTCGAACGGCATGGGCGCGATCACCGACTCGCTCAACGCCGCATATGACGTTGAGGAGACGAGGCCGTGGTGGCGGCAGCGTCTGACGGCGGTCGCGCTGACGGTCGCGCTCTCCTTTCTCATCATCGCGGCGCTCGTGCTGGTGCTGTACGGCGGGCGGATCGCAGAGCACGTCGCGGGCGGCTACGGCCTCGACGGCGTTTTCGTGATCGCGTGGGAGGTCTTGCAGTGGCCGATAGCGCTCGCCTTCATGCTCGTCTCCTTCGCGCTCATCTACTACTTCGCGCCCGACCTGCACGACCAGGACTGGACTTGGATCACGCCCGGCTCGGCGGTCGGCGTCGGCCTGTGGTTGCTGGTCTCGTTCGGCTTCCGCGTCTATCTGCACTTCTTCGACTCGTACAGCAAGACCTACGGCTCGCTCGGCGCGGTCATCGTCCTGATGCTCTGGCTCTACCTGACGGGCGCGGCCATTCTCATCGGCGGCGAAGTCAACTCCGAGATCGAGGACGCGGCGGCGAAGGCCGGAGCGCCCGACGCCAAGGAGAAGGGCGAGAAAGCGCCGGAAGAGAGTGAGCCGAAGACGCGTGCGGAGGCGAAGACGCGCGTGCCCGCGTCGAGGCCGGTCGCAGCGTTCGCGCGCCGCGGAGTCGCAGCCCGTTCGCGCGTCATCAACGCAGACGAAAGCGAATTGACTTTCGGCAAGGTGGCGACCGTCTTCGGCGCTTGGTGTCTGGGGCTGCTCCACCGCACCGCAAAGAAGCAGTCAACGATTCATCGCTGAGCGCGAAGGCCCGACGCCGGACGGCAAACGGGACGAGCATCTCTCAAATAGGCGGATTGAATCGGACGGGAAAAGTGTGGGCTGCGGGGAGGGCGTCGGCGTTTACCTGCGCGCGTTTGGCTGGCCGCGATGAGGTGTGAGGCGGCTGAGAATTTTTTATCTCCTCAGCCTGACGCTCCCGCGCAGAAGCCCCGCGATGGTGACGACGCCCATGACCGTGTAGCCCACGGCCATCCACGAATGAATCGAGTCGAGCGCTTCGGGCTTGAGCGCGCGGCCCGTCGTGTCGGCCACCGTGCTTGAGACCGCGCCGACGATCATCGAGTTGACGAAGTACGCGAAGATGAACGCGACCGCCGTCAGAACGCCGATGCTCAGCCAAGTCAACAAACGCGTCCTCTGCTCGCTCGAAACGTGCGGATGAATTATTTGTGCGGACATATCCCTTCCCCCTTTGTCGAGTTAATGATTCCCGAATCAATGGTAGCCCTCATCCGCGCGGCTTGGTTGCGGAATTCTTGCGACGCGGTTGAGTTTTAAAGCGTCAATTCATGACTCGGCTCGGCGGTGAGCGGGCGCGTGCGTCTCACCGACTCGTCAGTTCGCGCGCCACTCTCAAAAGCTCTTCCGTGTCAACGGGCTTGCCGACCAACTCGCTGCACCCGGCCTGGATCGCCCTGCGCCGCGCCGAGTGGTAGGCGGAGACGGCCACGACGGGAACGCCGCGCGTGGCTTCGTCGGCCTTTATTTCGCGCGTGGCCGAGAGTCCGTCCAGCAGCGGGAGCGAGATGTCCATCAGGACGAGGTCGGGCCGGAGGGCGGCGGCGGCGCTGACCGCTTCCCTCCCGCTGGTGGCCTCGACGACTTGATAGCCGTCGGACTCAAGCACCATCTTCAGAAGCGCCCTGATGTCCGCGTCGTCCTCCACGACGAGAACCGTCTTGCCTCCCTCCGCCATCTTCACCCTCTCGTCGTTAATTTCAGACGACGACAAACGCCGCCCCGCCTCGCGAATCGCGCGGCGTCAGACCGCCGTGCGGCGGAAGAGCGCGTGGTAGAGCACGAGGAAGACCACCGCGCCGATGACGGCCACGATGATGCTCCAAAGGTTCAGCCCCGTCACGCCCTGCGCCCCGAAGAGGCTGACGATGAAGCCGCCGACGAACGCGCCGACGATGCCGAGCAGAACGTCGCGGATGATTCCCTCGCCGGACTTGTTGACAATCTTGCTGCCGATGAAGCCCGCGATCAGACCCAGGATGATCCAAGCGATGATGGACATGGTTGTTTCCCTTTCTTAGTCTTCAGCCGCGCTTCGGCGCGACTGGGTGTACTGTTTCGAGCGTTAATTAACCGTCCGGCGAGAAGGATGCAACGGCTGTTCCATTAGACGGGCCGTCGAAAGCAAGAATCGTAAAAACGAGGGGTCGAAAAAAACGAACGCGCTTCACTTCCGCCTGCCTTTGGAAAAGGCGTCTGCGCGAGTTAACGTAGTCTCAGGCCGTGCGAAACATTCATGGCCTCTTTTCCCCATGTCGCCGAACTTATCCGCCCGCCGCGGCGTATTCCGCCCTGTGAAATGCGGACGCTATTTTTAAGTGGAGCCACGAATGTTCTGCCCGCGCTGCGCGCAACAACAACTTAACGACGAGTCGCGTTTCTGCCCGCGCTGCGGCCTGCCGCTGGCGGGCGTCGCCGCGCTCCTCGCCTCGGAGGGCGTAGCGCCGACCGCGCAAGCCGCGTCGCAAGACAAAGGGCGCGACGAAAAGCGGAGAGGCATCCGCCGGGGCGCGAAGATAATCTTCCTGAGCGCGGTCCTCGCGCCCGTCTTCCTCGGATTCAGCATCGCCGCCGACTCTCCGGGGCCGCTGCTCGTCCCGGTCACGGTCTTCTTCGTCGGACTCTCGTGGCTGCTCTACTCGCTCCTCTTCGGCGAAGGCCCGCTGCCGGCCTGGCGCGCGAAGAACGAAAGTGAGTTGACGGGCGCGCGTCCCGCCCCCCCTTTGGCAGCGCCGCCGTTCGCCCCTGCCTCTTCGTGGCTCGGCGCGCAGAGGGCCGACACCGCGGAGATAGTCCCGCCCTTCAGCGTCACCGAGCACGCGACGAAGCTGCTCGACGAAGAGCGGCGGAAGTGAGTTTGGAGTGAGCCACAGACGGGCGACACTCTCCCCGCCGCGCCCGCGCGAAATAAGCTGCATCTATCGAGGTCAGCCGCACATCTAATTTCCGGTTCGTCAGCCGGTCGGACGCGAGGAGGTGTCATGAAAATTTTAGACTCGATTTGCCAGACGTTCGGACTCCATCCTTCGGTCGGGTTCAGCCTCTTCGCCGTGGACACGATGCTGTTCGCGAGCGAAGTCCTGACGGTCGAAGCCACTTGGGCGTTGACCGTCCCCATCGGCCTGGCTCTCATCGTGCCAGCCGCGCTCTTGCAGAAGAGGCTCTACGGAGATAGCTGGAAGGCGGCGGTCGGCAAGGGTCTGCTCGTCGGCCTGCTGACGGCGATACCTCTGCCGCTCGCGTCCATCATGACGTTCGCGGGCGGGCTGATCGGCACGGGGAAGGCGATGCTCGGCGGCGGCAAGTCTGAAGAGCGCCTGCTGGCCGAAAGGTAGGCAAGACGCCGCGTGCGAACGCCGCAAACGGCAAACGCGCGGCAGTTAAAGATTCAACATCCGATTCCGCGAAGGCGCTTGCACTCCCGACGCGCAAGCGCCTCTTCGCGTCTCGCGTCAACGAGACTGCGGTTGAACCAACGTCGTCCCGCGAAGCCGGTTTAAAGGAGCTTCGTCACCTCGCCGTGCGCGAGCACCGCCGCCGGGTCGCGTTGGAGCGCGTCGAAGTACCTGCGACCGAACTCTTCGCCTTCCTCGGACGGCCTGAGCAACTGCCCCGTCTGCGCGAGGAGCGCCTCCGCGCCGTCAGCCGCCGAGTCGTCGGCGTCGAGCAGTTCGTCAATCCGCACGATCAGCTCGGAGACTGAATGCAGCCAGGCGAACTGCTCGTGGCCGATGACGAGTTGCAAAAGCTCGCCGCTCGTGACCTGGCCGTACACACGCTCGTAAGCCTCGCGCTCGGCGTCGAGCAGAATCTTGTGCAGGCGCAGCAGCGCACCGCGGACTTCGCTCAAACGTCGCCGCGTCTCTCCAGGCAGCCCGCCGCCCGCAACGTCTCGTCTTCTCATGTTCGTCACTCCGCTTTCCGAACCGTCTTCACGCCAGATCGAAGAGCAGGACTTCCGACTCGTCGTCGGCGCGGAGGTTGACGGAATCCTCTTCGCTTATCGCCGCGCCGTCGCCCGCGCGCAGGCGCGCCGAGCCGTTGAGTGTGACCGCGCCCTTGACCACCTGAAGCCATGCGTAGCGGCCCGCGCCGAGCCGGTGCGAAATCACTTCGCCCGCCGCGAGCAGAGCGCCGTACATCTTCGCGTCCTGGTGAACGGTCACGGAGCCTTCGCCGCCGTCGGGCGAGGCGAGGAGTCGAAACCTCCCGCGCCGCTCCGCTTCGGGAAAAGCCTTCTGCTCGTAGTAAGGCTTGAGGCCGTCTCGCGCCGGCGTGATCCAGATTTGCAGAAGGTGGACGCGCTCGGTCGGCGAAGGGTTCATCTCGCTGTGCGTGACGCCCGTGCCGGCGCTCATCTTCTGCACCTCGCCCGGTCGAATCACGCCGCTCCCGCCCGAAGAGTCGCGGTGTTCGAGCGCGCCCTCGATGACGCACGTGATGATCTCCATGTCCGCGTGCGAGTGCGGCGGGAACCCGGAGGCGGGCGCGACGAAGTCCTCGTTGATGACGAGCAGGCTTCGGAAGCCCGACCAGCGCGGGTCATAGTAGCGGTTGAAGGAGAACGTGTGGTTGCCGTCGAGCCAGTGCGTGCGCGTCCTGCCGCGCTCGCCCGCCGGTCTGGTCGTGATCATCTCTCTCGCCCCTTTCGTTCGATGCCCGTGGCCGACTCTTCTGCCGCTCCCCGCGCCGATCTCAGCCTTCGCGACCGGCGATGAACTGCGCGGCGAGTTCGGCGACGCGTCGGCCCTGGAAGCGCGCGGCGCTCGTCGCCACCTCGTCGGGCTTGAGCGCGCCGTTGTCGCTCTTGAAGGAGACGCCGTACGGGTTGCCGGACTGAAACTGAATCGGGTCTGCGTAGCCCGGCCCGACGATGATCGCGCCCCAGTGGTAGAAGGTGTTGTTGAGCGCGAGGATGGTTGACTCCTGCCCGCCGTGCGTCGTGGCCGCGCTCGTGAACGACGAGACGACCTTGTTGACGAGTTGCCCCGCGGCCCAGAGCGGCCCCGTCGTGTCGATGAACTGTTTGAGCTGCGCCGTCGGCAGCCCGTAGCGCGTGGGCGTGCCGAAGATCAGGGCGTCGGCCCACTTCAGGTCTTCGAGCGTCGCCTCCTCCACGTCCTGCGTCTCCGCGCGGTGCGCCGCCCAGCCCTCGTTCGACGCGATGGCCTCGTCGGGCGCAAGCTCCCGCACCTTCCGCAGTCGCACCTCCGCGCCGGCGGCCTTCGCGCCTTCCTCTATCGCGCGCGCGAGCGCGTAGGTCGTCCCCGTCGCGCTGTAGTAGATGACCGCAAGTTTCACAGCCATTCCCTTCACCCCTCTCAAGTTTTAGCGGGCGACGCCCTGCGCGCCGCCCGGCGTTGCGTTTTGCTTATAACGTTAGTCGTTATAACGATTGAGCGCGAAAAAATAATCAGCCCGGCCTCTTGTGGACGGCGTCGAGCAGCCTGCGCAGCGCGCCGAGCTGCCTGTCGCCGAGGTGCCCGAGCTGGCGGCGGTGCCGGCTCGCGACCGGGTGGTCGAGGTCTGAGAGCAGGCGCAGGCCCTCGTCCGTGATGCGCGCGACGATGACGCGGCGGTCGCCCGCGTGGCGCACGCGGGCGATCAGCCCGCGCGCCTCCAGGCGGTCGAGCAGGCGCGTGATGTCCGAGTCCTTCGTCACCATCCGCTCGCCGATCTCGCGGCACGACGCGCCGTCGCGGCCCGCGCCCCGCAGGATTCTGAGGACGTTGTACTGCGTCGGCGTCAGGTCGGCCTCCTTGAGCGTCTCGCTGACGCCGGCCCAGAGCAACTCGGTCGTGCGCAGCAGGAGCAGATAGACCTCCTCCTCCCGGCACGCGCCGGGTTTGGGGCGCTTCGTCTCCTTAGTCTTTCCCGCCATGCACGCAATATGTTCCTTATAACGACTGTTGTCAAGAGGAGGGTCGTCGTGCGGCGCGGCGACTCCCGCGCTGCCGCACGCGCAAGGCGGCGGGCGCGCGGACGACTCTCCGGCGCGCCCGCCGCAAAATGGTTTCGGGTGTTACGGCTGGCCGAACCTCTGGCGGTACTCGGTCGAGGTGATGAAGGCTTTGACCATCTCGGCCATGCGGAAGTCGCCGCCGAAAGAGTTGAGCTTCGCGAGCCAGAAGTCGAAGCCCGAAGCGTCCGGGTCACGTCTAAGGTAGCCGAAGTATTGCATGAGGACGAAGGCGCGGTTGAACTCCTTGGCGGTGAAGGCCGCGTTCTCGGCCACCTTTCGGAGCACGGTCGCGCGCGTCTCGGTCGCGTTGTTGAGTCCGCTGACCAGGGCGTTGCGATCCGAGGCCGAGAGCGAGCCGCCCGTGTTGGCGTTCAGGGCGTCAACGTACTGGTCGTTCGTCAGCCCGCCGTAGATCGAGAGGAAGTCGGCGCGCGCGGCGTATGCCGAGAAGAACGCCTGCTTGTTCGACTCCAACTGCGCGTCCGCGCCCGCCTGCCCGATGACGACGCCCCGGCTGACGGCCTGCGTGTCGCGGACGAACTCGCGGAAGACGGGCACGCGGTTGAAGCTCGCCTGGTAGGTCTTCTCTACGAGGAAGCCCGTGTTCTGAAACTCAATCGAGAGGAAGAAAGCCGCGCTCGTGTCTATCCGCTTGGCTTCGACGCAGCCCGAGTTCGAGCACGAGTTGATGTTGTTCGTCCAGAAGGCGAAGCCGGAAGCGTCGGGCGCGCGGTTGAGAAAGTCAACGTAGTGCTGTCGGACGAAGAAGTCGGTCGAGTCAACGGGGTTCGTCGCGGACGTTGTCGCGTCGTTGTCAATGATGGTGACGGTCACGCTCGTCGGGCCGGACAGAGCCGCGCCCGGCGAAGGGTTCGAGAGCGTGAGATGGAAAGTCTCGTCGCCCTCGGCGAAGGCGTCGTCGGTGACGAAGACGTTGAACGACTTGGCCGTCTCGCCCGCGCCGAAGCGCAGCGTGCCGATGGCGGTCGTGTAGTCGCCGCGGTCGTTGGCCGTGCCGTCGGTCGTCGCGTAGTCAACGCTCACCGCCTGCGAAGCGTCGCCCGCGCGCGTGACGATGACTTGCAGTTGGCCCGCGCCCTCCGAGACGGCGAAGCTCGGCGAGGCGAAGGCGAAGGTCGGTGGCGTCGGTGTAGGCGAAGGCGTTGGAGTTGGTGTTGGCGTCGGAGTGGGAGTCGGGGTCGGCGAAGGCGCGTTGAGCGTGCCGACGAAGATGAGGTCTTGATTGCTGCTCAGAAAGTTTACGTTGAAGGAGGGCGGCGAGAAGGTGAAGTTGGCTTTGTTAGGCGTGACGGTGTAGTTGCCGCCGGGCATCGTATTGAAGAAACCGAAGTCGCCGTTGCCGTCGGTGGTGGCGCTGGCCGAGTTCGACCCGCCCAGCGTGACGGTCACACCGGCGACGGCGTTGTTGCTCGCGTCGAGGACGCGGCCCGCGATGGCGAAGCTGCCGATCTTGGTGACGAAGGCGTCGCCATGCGCGCCGCCGCCGGGCTGGAAGGCGTTGAGCGTCACGGGAAAGTCGCTCGCGTCGGTCTGCCCGGCGACGTATGCGTTGCCCGCGGAGTCCACCGCGATGCCGAGGCCGTCGTCCTGCTGCGACCCCGGATTGCCGCTCCCGCCGAGATACGTCGAGTAGAGCAGAGCGGAGCCGACGGCGTTTATCTTCGCCACGTAGGCGTCCGTTTCGCCGCCGCCGTAAGTATTCTGAATCGCGTTCGCCACGGGGAAGTCGTGCGAGGAGGTGAACCCCGTGACGTAGGCGTTACCCGCCGGGTCAACCGCGATGCCGTTGCCGCCCTGGCCGACGCTCCCGGTGCCGCCGAGGTAGGTCGAGTAGATGAGCGCCGAGCCGCCCGCGTTAAGCTTCGAGACGAACGCGTTGGTGGAGTTGCCGGCTTTGGCGTTCTGAATGGCGTTCGACGTGGGGAAGTTTGTCGAGAAGGTGAAGCCG
>DASRCS010000118.1:0-33444 GCA_035652995.1 Pyrinomonadaceae bacterium | reverse complement strand
TAAAGTCGCGAGGTCGAAGGCGTGGAGCGGCTGTCCCATCTCGTGAAGGACGAAGTTCGTGATGTCGGCGACGTTGTTGATGGGCCGCTGGCCGATTGCCTGCAACCGGCGCGCGAGCCATTCGGGCGACGGCGCGATCTTCACGCCGCGCACGACCCGCGCCGCGTAGCGCGGGCACAGCGCCGCGTCCTCAATCGTGACGGACGCGAACTCTTCCGTCCGACCCGCGGCGTTTGTAACGTCGGTCGCGGGCAGGCGAAGACTCACGCCCGCGAGCGCCGCTGCCTCGCGCGCGATGCCGAGGTGCGAGAGACAGTCGGGGCGGTTCGACGTGAGATCGAACTCAAGTACGAAGTCGTCGCCCTTCTCGTGGACTGCGTCCACGGCAAGTCCCGCCATCGTCAGGCGCAAGGCAAGCTCGCGCGGCGGCAGCGACAGTTCCGCGAGTTCGCGCAGCCAGTTGTAACTGATGTCCATAAGAAAGTGATGAATGATGAGTGATGAGTGACGAAAGGATGAAGCCTTCCCTCATCACTCATCACTCATCACGTCTTAAAATTGTTCGAGGAAGCGCACGTCGTTCTCGAAGAGGAGGCGTATGTCGTCGAGTTCGTACATGAGTCCGCACATGCGGTCTATGCCGAGGCCGAAGGCGAAGCCGGAGAACTCTTCGGGGTCAATGTCAACGGCGCGCAGAACATTCGGGTGAACCATGCCTGAGCCGCCGAGTTCGATCCAGCCGGAGCCTTTGCAGAGCCGACAACCCTCGCCGCCACACTTGAAGCAGGAGTAATCGGCCTCCATGCTCGGCTCGGTGAACGGGAAGTAGGACGGGCGGAAGCGCGTGCGCGTCGCGGGGCCGAACATCCTGCGGACGAACTCCGAGAGCGTGCCCTTCAGGTGGCTCATGTCCGTGCCGCGCTCGACGAGCAGACCTTCGAGCTGGAAGAACATCGGGTTGTGCGTCGCGTCGGGCGTGTCGCGGCGGAAGACTCGACCGGGCGCGATGACGCGCAATGGCGGTCGCCGCCGCTGCATCGCGTGAATCTGCACGGTCGAAGTCTGCGAGCGAAGCGACAGGCCGCCGGTCGTGTAGAAAGTGTCCTGCGGCGAGCGCGCCGGGTGAAGCTCAGGGATGTTGAGCGCGGTGAAGTTGTAGAAGTCCGTCTCGACTTCCGGCCCGTCCTCGACCGCGTAGCCCATCGAGACGAAGATGTCTTCGATGCGCTGGCGGAGCAGTGTTATCGGGTGCAGGTGTCCGCGCCGCGGCCTTCGTCCGGGCAGCGTCACGTCAACGCGCTCGCGCTCAATGTTGAGCCTGTGAATATGACCTATGAGCTTGACCGCAACATGTAGGAACTTATCTTTAATCTCCTCATCAAGCTCACGGACGGCAGAACCGAAAGCTGGACGTTCTTCCGCCGGAACGCGCCCTATTAGCTTTCTTAGTTGTGCAATTGCACTCTTCCTGGCGGTGAGTAACGTTTTAACTTCTTCAAGCTCGCGCCGTAAATCTTCCGCTTCGTCAAACGTTAAAGCTTCAACGGCCTGATCGTCTTGAAAGCGTGCGAAGCGTTCAAACTCTCGCTTGAACGCTTCGCGAACGGCCTCGACTTGCGCGTTGTAGTCAGCGGCTTCGGAACTCATCCGAGTCCTTTCGTCGAATGAAGACTTAAGCCGCGGCCTGCGGCTTGTTCTCAATCGCCGTGCGCGCCTGGCCCGCGAGTTCGGCGAAGGCTTCGGGCGAGTTGGCGGCGAGGTCGGCCAGAACCTTGCGGTCGAGTTCGATGCCGGCGAGGTTCAGGCCGTGCATGAACTGCGAGTAGTTCAGGCCGTTGACGCGCGCCGCCGCGCCGATGCGGACGATCCACAGGCTGCGGAAGTCGCGCTTCTTCAGTTTGCGCCCCGTGTACGCGAACTTCAGCCCGCGCTCGACCGACTCCTTGGCCGAGCGGTACAGCTTCGACTTCGTGCCGCGGTATCCCTTCGCCAGATCGAGTATCTTCTTGCGCTTCTCCGTGCGCTTGTTTCCACGTTTTGCCCTAGGCATGACTCAATAACCTCCTCTGAAAGTGAGCGGTGAGCGGTGAGCAGTTTTCAAGAAGTCTGCTCGCCGCGCGTTCGTTTGACGGCTGCTCACTGCTTACGGCTTACTGCTTACTGCTTTAGCTCCGCCCGTAGGGCAGCATCCGCTCGATGCGCTTCTCGTCGGCCTCGGCGACGAGCACGTCAATGTCGAGGACGCGCTTGCGCTTCGCGGTCTTCTTCGTCAGGATGTGGCGCGCGTGCGAGTGCCCGCGCTTGACCTTGCCCGACGCGGTCGTGCGAAAACGCTTCGCCGCGCCCTTGTGTGTTTTAAGTTTCGGCATGATTACCTCCAACGAGTTTGGATTTTAGATTTTGGATTTTAGATTGGTGCGCCGCTGAAGCTTGGCGATAGATTTAGAAGGCGCGACTCTCGTCTCACGCTTAATCCAAAATCTAAAATCCAAAATCCCTACGATTGAACCATCCCGCCCGCGCCCGGCGGGACGGGCGGGCCTTGCTTGACGCCGCCGTCCGTTTTGGGCTGCTCGTGCCTGGGCGATTTGTTGCGCCGGGGGGCGAAGACCAGAAACATCTGATTGCCCTCCATGCGCGGGCGCTGCTCGACCTCGCCGACCTCGGCCAAGTCTTGTTCGAGGCGGCCCAGAAGCTCCGCGCCCAGCTCGCGGTGCGTGATCTCGCGACCGCGGAAGAAGATCGTGGCCTTGACCTTGTCGCCCTCTTCGAGCCACTGGCGCGCGTGCTTCATCTTGAAGTTGTAGTCGTGGTCGTCAGTGCCCGGTCGGAACTTCACTTCCTTGACGGTGATGACGACCTGCTTCTTCTTCGCCTCGCTCGCCTTCTTCTTCTGCTCGTAGGTGAACTTGCCGAAGTCTATGATCCGGCAGACGGGCGGGTCGGCGGTGGCGGCGACTTCGACGAGGTCGAGTCCCTTGCTGCGCGCCAACTGCACGGCCTCGCGCGTGTTCATGATGCCGAGCTGCTCGCCGTCGTCCGCGATCACGCGAACCTGCGGCACGCGAATCCTGTCGTTAATGCGCGTGGCGGGTGCGCGACGGTTGTCCGGTCGCCCGCCTCGGCCTCGAAATCCTGCGATGTTCACACCTCCTGAGTTGGAGGTCGGAGGCCGGAGGTCGGAGGTCAGTTAAAGCACTATGCATTCACTGACCTCCGACCTCCGGCCTCCGACCTCATGTTTCCGTATTGGAGAGCGCGCGAGTCCTGACGAGCCGCGCCGCCCATTCCTTGAACTCCGCGAGCGGCATCACGCCGATGTCGCCACGGGAGCGTTCGCGCACGGCGACCTTGCCCTCTTCCATCTCGCGGTCGCCGCAGACGAGCATGAAAGGAATCTTCTGCAACTGCGCGTTGCGTATCTTCGCGCCGATCTTGTCGCCGCGCGTGTTGACCTCGACGCGCAAGCCCGCCTCGCGCAAGTCTCGCGCGACCTGTTCGGCGTAATCGTTCACGCGGTCGGTGATCGGCAGCACCGCGACCTGCACCGGCGCGAGCCACATCGGAAACGCGCCCGTGTACTGCTCGATGAGGATGCCGAAGAAGCGCTCAATCGAGCCGAACAGCGCGCGGTGAACCATCACGGGGCGGTGCGGCTTGTTGTCCTCGCCGATGTACTCAAGCTCGAAGCGCTCCGGCAGGTTGAAGTCCCACTGCACGGTGCCGAGCTGCCACAGGCGACCGATGGCGTCCTCGATCTTGAAGTCAATCTTCGGCCCGTAGAACGCGGCCTCGCCCTCGATGCGCTCGTAATTGACGCCGCGCTCGTCGAGAGTCTCGGCCAGCGCCGCCTCGGCGTGCGCCCAGCCCTCTTCCGGGCCGAGCCACTGCTTCGAGGTGTCGCTGCCTTTGACCGAAAGCTCGAAGCGGACTTTGTCGAAGCCGAAGGTTCGGAACACGTCAACGACAAAATCAACGCAGTCGCCGATCTCCTTGCGAACCTGCTCCGGCGTGCAGAACAGGTGCGCGTCGTCAACGGTGAAGCCGCGCACGCGCATCAGCCCGTGGAGCGTGCCCGAAAGCTCCGCGCGATAGACCGTGCCCATCTCGGCGTAGCGTTGCGGCAGGTCGCGGTACGAGCGCTGCTGCGAGCGGTAGATGCCGATGTGGAAAGGGCAGTTCATCGGCTTGATGCGGAACTCCACGTCTTCGAGCTTCACCGGCGAGAACATCGAGTCGCCGTAAGATTGGTCGTGGCCGCTCGTGATCCAGAGGTCGCGCTTGGCGATGTGCGGCGTGTAAACAAAAGTGTAGCCGCGCTTGTTCAACTCCTCGTAGAGGTAGTCCTCCATCGCCTTGCGGATGACCGCGCCCTTCGGGTGCCAGAAGACGAGGCCAGCGCCGTACTGCTCCTGAATCGAGAAGAGGTCGAGTTCTTTGCCCAAGCGACGGTGGTCGCGCCGCTCGGCCTCCTCGCGCTGCTTGATCCAGGCGTCGAGTTCTTCCTGCGTGGCGAAGGCGGTTCCGTAGATGCGCTGCATCTGCGGTCGCTCGGCGTCGCCCTTCCAGTACGCGCCCGAAATCGAGAGCAGCTTGAACGCCTTGAGGCGGTTTGTGTTCGGCACGTGCGGGCCGAGGCAGAAGTCTATGAACGGCGAGCCGTCAATGTAATAGACGCTCACGCGCTCGCCCGCCTTCTCCTCAATCAGCTCGCACTTCAGAGGCTCGTCGCGCCCTTCAAAAATTTTCAGCGCCTCGGCCTTCGGAATCTCGTCGCGGCGGTACGAGAGGTTGCGCTTGGCGAGTTCCCTCATGCGCTTCTCGATGGCCGGCAGGTCTTCTTCGGTCAACTGCCGCGGCGCGATCACGTCGTAAAAGAAGCCGTAGCGCGGGTCTTCGAGCAGCGCCGGGCCGATGCCGAGCTTCGTCCCCGGAAAGAGGTCGAGCAGGGCTGCGGCGAGCAGGTGCGCCGTCGAGTGGCGGATTACGTCGAGTCCGTCGAGCGTGCCCGGAAGCACCGGCTCGATCTCGACTGGCCCGCCGTTCGACGCGGCCTCGTCGAGCGGGCGCGCGAGGTCGAACTCGCGCCCGTTGACCTTCGCCGCGAGCGCACGCTTGGCCGCGTCGCGGTCAACTGCCTTCAGGGCGTCGGCGATGGTCGCGCCCTGCGGCACGTGCGCCGACTGCCCGCCCTTCAACTGTACGTTTATCTCGCTCATCGCTTTCGCCTTTCCGCCCCGGCCTGAAGAGTTCAGCCGCGGCCAACGGCGGCCCCCTCAAAAGGCCGCACGACCGACCGCAGGCCGCGCCTTAAACTTCGGCGCGTGGCCCCGCGGAAAGGAGCGTCAAACCAAACTTGTCGTCCCGCAAAGGGAGTTAAATCAGATCGGATTCGACAGAAGCGCCCTCGCCGACCGGGGCACGCGCGGCGCGCGGCTTTTGGTCAATTAAAATCGAAACGTCGTTCGCGTTCGCGTCAACATCGTTTCCGGCTTGGGACTTACGGAGCTAACCGTCGAAAGTTTGAAACGCCGCGGTCCGGGGATCGCGTCCGCCGACCGCCTGCCACCTCAAGGCACTTTAGATGCGCCGACGCTGCGGCGCGTTAGTTCCTTGAAGCGTAAAATTTAGCGAAAGAGGCTGGAGAAGTCAAACCACGCCGCCGGCGACCGCAACGTTTTAGCGATTCGGGGCGGCGGGCTGCGCCGGCTCGCGAATCAGCGAGGCGAACTGTTGAAGCTCCGCCGCGTTCAGGTCGGAGACGGCGCAGTAGTTCATCTGGTCGCCAGTCCAGAAGATTGCGTTGTATCCCTGCCGCGTCAGAAGCCTCTCGCCCTCGCCGCGTCCGGCGGCGGGCCAGACGAAGAGGTTGATTAAATGTTTGTTCCGCTGATAGACGAGCGCGGCCACGGCGCGGTTGTTTAAGTAATCGAGACGGCCTCCGACGAGCGGGAAGCCCTCGGCGGCGAGGTCCTTCACCTGCGGCGCGAAATCTATCCTGCCGTCGAACCAGGGCTTGACCGTGTGCTGATCCGTCGAGGCCACGTCCGTGAGGTGATTCGCCATCAGCGAGCGGACGTGCGCCGAGACGACCTCCTGCGCGATCTGATCGTCTCGGCCCCCGCCGAAGCCGCCGCGCGTCAACGTCCACAGCGCCGCGGCCAGCAACAACACCGCGGCGAGCGAAGCGCCGACCGCGAGCCAGCGCCAAGACGCGGGTCGCGCAGGCGCTTCGGCCCTCGCCTCGTCGCGCAAAGACGAACGGACTCGCTTTCGCAGACTCGCCGGAGCGCGGTAGTACGGCGCGGCGTCGCGAAGCGCCGAGCGGAGCGCCGTCTGCGACCGAAGCGCGCGCGCGCACTCCCGGCACTCGTTCATGTGACGCTCGACCTCCAGCGTGCGCGCGAGTTCCAGCTCGCCGTCGAAGAAAGCGTGCATCTGTTTGAGTGCTTCCCGGCAGTTCAAGCTTTGACCTCCGCGCCCGCGCCGACCGCCAGCGAGCGTTGCAGCCGAGCGCGAGCGCGAGCAAGGCGAGACATGACCGTGCCGACGGGCGAGTCCGTGACGAGCGCGATCTCTTTGTAAGACAGCCCCTCGAACTCTCTCAGCACCAGTGCCTCCCTGAACTCCGCGGGCAACTCTTCGAGCGCGCGCCTCAACGCCTCGCCGTCCGCGTTGCGGATCAACAACTCTTCCGGCGTCATGCCGCCCGCTTCGACTTCGTCCAACTCGACCGCCTCGGACATAAACTCCGGCGAGCGGTTGCGGCGCATCCACGTGCGGCAGGTGTTACGCACGATGGCGAGCAGCCACGCGCGACCGTCCGGCCCGCGGAAGCTCCCGAAGAACCTGTACGCGCGCAGCATCGCCTCCTGCACCACGTCCTCGGCGTCCGACTCGTCGCGCGTCAGCCAGCGCGCGAGGTTGTAAGCCGCGTCCAGGTGCGTCAAGACCGCCGCCTCGAAGCTCGCCAGTTCGTTCCGCGTCCGCGTCGTCCCCTTTTCCACGGCGCACGCCGCGCCGCCCTGATTTAAAGACTACCGCCCCGCCGTTTTTATTCCCGCCTTTTGCGCCCGCCCCGATTTTTTCGCACGCGCATTCTTTCACCATCTCGCGCCGAGCGCCACGTCTCGCCGCCGACGAAATTTTCCAGCGCGCCGGGGAATAAACGCGCGCGGCATTCGGTACATGAGTTCGGGAACACGCGCCCGTTCAGTTCGGGCGCGAAACGAGGAGGCGCGAGTTGCTCGAAACTTTCGGACGAAGAATACGACTCAACGCCGCGGCGAGTTTGCTGGCCGCGTGCGCGGCGTGCGGCGGCGCAGGGTTGGGCGCGGGCAGTTCAGCCGCGCCGTCGAGTCAAACGCCTAACGCCGCACACGCGACGGACGTTGCGGGCGTCAATCAAACGACACAGGCCGCGCGCGGCGACGCGAAGCAGAACTCTAAGACGGATACGAAGCCGGACGCCGGGGCGGACGCCGCGCAGAATCAAATCGTAATCGAGAACTTCACTTTCAAACCGGCCACGCTGACGGTCAAGGCCGGGACGAAAGTGACCTGGGTCAACCGCGACGACGTGCCGCACACCGCTACCGACACGGACAAGCGTTTCAATTCCGGCGCGCTCGACACCGACGACCGATTCTCTTTCACGTTCGAGAAGCCGGGCACATACGACTACTTCTGCGCCCTGCACCCGAAGATGACCGGGCGCATCGTCGTCAAGTAGATGCGCGTGGCGTCGAACTGAAAACAAGGAGTGACGAAACTCATGTCGGAGACGATCAAAAACTCTGAAGCGAACGGCGACGCGGCGAAAGTGACAGAAGGCGCGGCGAAAGTGACGGACGGCGCGGACGAGGCCGGCGTCATTCAAGAGCCGCGCGGTACTCAAGAGTCAAACGGCGTCGGGCGGCGAGGCTTTCTCAAGTGCATGGCGTGGGCCGGGACGGGTCTCGTGTGGGCGATGAACGCGGGCGTGCTGACCTCGTGCAACCTCGCGTCGGGCGCGGGCAGCAAGGGGCTTTTCACCTTCGTGCAGATCAGCGACAGCCACGTCGGGTTCAACAAAGACCCGAACCACGACGCGGCGCAGACTTTTCAGGAGGCGGTCAAACGAATCAACACGCTCGAAGAGCAGCCGGCCTTCCTCATCCACACGGGCGACATCACGCAGCTCTCGAAGCCCGAAGAGTTCGACACCGCCGCGCAGATACTCCGCGGCGCGCGCGCTGGTCAAATCTTCTACACGCCCGGCGAGCACGACGCCTTCGCCGACGAGGGCAAGGCTTACCTCGAACGCTACGGCAAAGGGACGCGGGGCGGCGGCTGGCAGAGTTTCGACTACAAGGGCGTGCGCTTCATCGGTCTGGTCAACGTCCTGAATTTGAAGCAGGGCGCGGGCACCGGACTCGGCGGCAGCGGCTTCGGGCAACTCGGTCAGGATCAACTCGCGTGGCTCGCCGACGACCTCAAAGGTCTTTCGAGCAGCACGCCCGTCGTCGTCTTCGCGCACATCCCTCTGTGGACGGTCTATGCGGACTGGGGCTGGGGCACTGACGACGGCGCGCAGGCCCTCGGCTTACTCAAGCGGTTCGGCTCGGTCACGGTCTTGAACGGTCACATACACCAGATCATGCAGAAGGTCGAAGGCAACGTCTCGTTCCACACGGCGCGCTCGACGGCCTTCCCGCAGCCCGCGCCCGGCGCAGCGCCCGCGCCGGGGCCGCTCAAGGACGTGCCCGCGGAGCGCCTGCGTTCGATGCTCGGACTGACGAGCGTGAACGTCTTGAGCAAAGACGGCCCGCTCGCCGTCGTTGACTCGACGCTCGGATAAGTTATTTGAACGGGTCGCGCACGCGCGGCGGCGGCTCCTTCAACTCTTCGGCGTCGAGGACGGTTCGCAAGCGACCGTCGAGCAGGTAGAGTCGCTGCATCTCTTCGAGCTTGAAGGGGCGCGCGCCGCGGCGACCGAAGACGGCGAGCTGATTGCCCGTCTCGTCAACGGCGCGGTCGCGGTCGAGTCCCTTCGAGACGGCGAGCGCCGGGCCTTTCGTGCGGAACGTCGCGATCAACTTCGGTTGAGGCGCGGGGCTAAAACCCCCGTAGGTCGGCATCGTTTCGGGCGACGTGAGTTGAAGTATTCGCAGGCCGTTTTTGCCGTCGGCGACGTAGGCGAAGAGGCTCGCGTTCGTCATCGCGATCTTCACCTGATGCGTGTCGCTGAGTTGGCCTTCCGCGTTGAAGCTCATGTAGAGCTTCGGCGCTTCGGGCCGCGTCACGTCAACGATGGCGACGCCTTCGGGGCCGTTCGCGACGTAGGCGTAGGTGCGCGCGACGTAAACGTCCTGCGCGTGCGCGAGCGGGACGCTTGCTCCGCGCACGACCTCGCCGCGCGGCACGGGGCGACACGCCGCCGTCGAAGAGTCTTTGCAAGGGCCGGGCGGCAGGAGCGTCAGGTCAACGACCTTGAGTCCGTCGTCGTCCGCGACGAAGCCGTAGCGGAACTGGACGGCGACGGAGCGCGGGTGCCGAAGCTCCGGCTCGCCGATGACGCGGACGACGCGCGGCGCGGTTGGGTTGTCAATGTCAACGATGACCAGCCCGTGGCCCGTCGTGATGTAGGCGAACGTTCCCGCGATGGTGATGTTGTTGGCGTCCGAGAGCACGCCGTTCGGGTTGAAGTGGTCGGTCTGCTGGCCGTCAACTGTGAGCTGGGCGCGCTTCAAAAAGTTGTCGAGCGGGTCGCCGTCGAGGAGCGTCGCGGCGTTGACGAGAACGAGTCCCTCTTCGCGGTCAACGACGTAGAGGTAGGCGTACATCGGGTGAATCGGCTGCTCCTCGTTGACGAGCGGCGCGGGCCTCGACTTGCACTCATTCAAGGGAAGCTTCTGCCACTCGTCCCAAAGCCGCTTCGCCTCCGCGGGGTCAACCTCCTTGCCGTCGGCGGTCATGCGCCAGCGCGCGGGGTCAACGCCGAGCGTCGTCGGCGAGGCGACGGCTGTGGCGTACTTCGTCTTCACCCAGAACCTCTGGCCGAAGCGCGAGACCGGAGCCGTCATGATGCGCTCCGAGAAACCCTTTTGATCTATCTGCGCCACGTCGTAGATGCGCAGGCCGCCCGGCCCCGCGGCGACGTATGCGTACTCGCCGCGCAACTGCACGCCGAGGACTTTCGGGTTGCCCTCGTGCTCGAACCCGTAGTCCAGACGCCGCCCGCCCGCGACGAACTCGCGGAAGTCGTCAGGGTAGGCGACCTCCTGCAAGGTGCTGCCGAAGACGGCCTGCGGCTCGTCGCGCTCGGTGACGGGGACGACTTCGAGCGCGTCCTCGGCGGCGACATAGACGTAGCGGCCCATGAAGTTGACGAAGTTCGTCCCCTGCATGAGTAGCTGCGCCATCCACGCGTTGTTGTTGCCCCGGTCGGAGACGTGGCAGTCCGAACAGGTCTTCGTCTCGGTCGCGCGCACCGTGTGCGGGACGTGCGTGGCGAAGGACTGGCCGGAAAAACCTTCCGCCGAGATGGTCTGCTGTTGCGAGTAAATCCACTCGCGGTTCTGGTTCTGCGAGCTGACGAGAACCGCCGAGCGCGACGCGGCGGGCGCGACGCGGTGGCCCGTGACCGTGCCGTCGCGGGCGAGCATGAACACGTCGTCGCGCAAGACCTGAAAGTTGTAGGTCGTGTAGTTGCGCGAGGTCTCGCCCTCGAAGTGATTGTTGGGCATCCGTGCGTTCGCGCGCATCGAGAGGTGACAACCGAAGCAGCTCGTCATCCACGACGAGTGACACGCGTAGCACGTCATCGTCTGGTTCGAGTGCGCGAGCTTGCCGTCGTCGGCGGGCAGGTCGCCCCAGACCTCTTTCTTGTTCTCGTCAATGCGGACGGTCTTCGCGTAGGCCGAGCGCCAGTTGTAATCCTGCTCGTGCCCCTTCGTCTTCGTCACGGTGTAGGCCGTCTGCTTCACGCGCCACCAGCGGTCAGGCTCGACCATCGAGTTCTGGATGATGTCTCCGGCGTGCAGCCTCACGGTCTTGCCCGCGGAGTCCTTCCTGTCCACGTCGCTGTTGATGCGCTGGAAGGCGGGGATTGGGACTTGCCGACCGCCGCTCGTGCGCGTGAACGGAGTCTTGAGGCCGCGGACGAGGTCGCGCCCCTTGCCGCTCTGGTAGTTGCCGTCCTTAACGCTCTGTCCGTCGGCAGGCTCGACGAGATTGATTCCGGCGGCGAAGCTCGACGTGACGAGCTTGGCGGGTTCTCTGGCGGTGCCGTGACAGTCAATGCAGTCAATCTCGATTGCGGCGCGCGGCTCGCCGTAGAGAATGCCGTTGCCGTGCGCGTCCTGCTGGAAGTGGCAGTCAACGCAGTGCATCCCCTTCTCCAAGTGAATGTCTTTCAAATGGACTGGCACGCCCGCGGGCGGGGGCGTCGTGGTGTCGCTCGAAGTGTCGCGGAACTCGACGGAGCGTTTGAGCTTGTCGGGCGTCACGTCGTCAACGCGGTTGCCGCCCGCGTCGAGCATGTGCCCCTCGCGGTCGCGCTTGAAGACGGCGCGGAAGAGCCAGCCGTGGCCGTGGAAGTCGGCGAACTGCGTGCGCTCCATCCGCGAGTTCACTTCGTCCGTGCCGGTCTTCTCAAGGAAGGCCGGGTCAGACCAGTTGCCGCGCACGTTCGAGCCTTCGGGGTTCGCTTCGAGCTTTCGGTACTCCTCTTCCGAAGAGATGTTGCGCTGCTTCGACGGGTACATTCCCGCCGCGCGCGCGTCCGTCTCGTTGTCCCACCACAGAAGACCGAGATACGTGGCGACCATGTTGTTGCCGGGGTGCATGTGGCAGGTCATGCACTGCGAGGTGGGAATCTGATTCGTGAACTGGTGCTTGATCGGATGCCCCGGCTCGTCCTTTTTTTCTCTGATCTGCTCGTCGCCGGTCGAGGTCGTGCCCTGATTGCCGTACTGCGCCCAGACCGGACTCGAATAGACGACGCTGCGGTCGTTGGCATAGACGACGTGACAGGCCGTGCAGCCCGACGAGCGGTAATCGCCGGGGTGGTCGTTCGTGCCGAGGAAGTTGAGCGTCGGGTCGAGCAGACGAGTCTTTTGCAGGCCGAGATAGACGGGGTCTGTGCGGTTGAGCGTGCCGAGTCCGCGCGCGCTCAGTCCCTTGTCGGGCTTGCCGGGGTCGCTCTCGCGTTCGGGCAGTCCGACTTCCTGACGGCCTCGACCGCCGCGCTCGAAGACGCGGAGGATGTTTCCGGGCTGCGAAATCTCCCAGCGCGGCAGAGGGTCGAGCCAGGAGAGCGCGCCCATCCAGGTGCGCGTCGCGGGCGAAGGCGGCGGCAGTTGAATCATCTCTTCGGGCGCGCCGCCCTCCTCGCTGTAGCTCTCGCCGAAGTGCGTGTCCTTGAGCGGGTAGCCGCCGTTGTTGTACAGGCCCGCGCCCCAGAGCATCGCGCCGTGGCGCATCATGCTGTTGCGCGCGGCGGCGACTTCCGAAGTGTGGCAGCCGGTCGAGGCGCAGGTGAGTTCCGCGACGCGGAAGTCGCCGGGGTTGACGAAGCGGACGAACTCGCGGCTCTCGGCGGCGAGCAGCGTGTTTGAGCGCACGGGGTTCGCGCTCGAAAACTTTCCGTCGCGCCCCGCCCAGCGTTCCGGGTAGCGCGCCATGACGTGCGCCGCGTTCATCGCCCTGTCGAACTCCGCGTCGCCGCGGTGCAGGCGACCGCGCGCGCCCCCTTCGATGCGCGGCACGGGGTTGCCGCCGTGACACGAAGTGCAGGTCAGGTTCTGCCCGTCGGTTCCGTCGTCCTTGAGCTTGCCGTCGCGAGTCTTGTGCATCGGCTCGGTCTGCCCGTGGCAACTGACGCAGCCTTCGAGTCTGGGCTGAGGCGCGGCGGGCGAAGGCGCGGGAGTCGGCTTGGCCTGCGCGCTCGTCTGACGCGCGGCGTTCGACTTCGGCGAGTGCGAGGCCGCGGGCCTCGCCGCGTGCGCCGCGGTTGAAGCGTCGCGCGCATCGCCCGAAGGTTCGCGCGATGCGTTCGAGGCGTCGCGAGACGAAGCAGCGTCTTCACGGTTCGGGCGCGCGCGTTCGTGCGCGGACTTGCTCGCGCGCGCCGACGAGCGAGCGCCGCCGAGCGCGGTCGCGGCGACGGCGCAGAGCGTCGCGGCCAAGAGAAAAAGTTTGAGCCTCTCGACTGAAGTGTGCCGGCGCATTTGCTCTGTGTCGTCTCTCGTCATCGAAGCGGGTCGAATCAGAAGGTGAACCTGACCGTGCCGAAGAGCGCGTAGAGCGGCTTCGACGGGTTGATCACAACGTTGTCGGGCGTGCAGTAGCTGCTCACGTTCGGGGGGCAGTTGCGCGACTGGTCGGTGAAGATGTCGCGGAAGCCGCGCCCCGGCTTGAGCATCGCCGCGCCGAAATCGAGCGTGATGTTGTTGATGAGCTTCGGGCGGTAGGCCACGCCGACGCTCAGGTCTTCGCCGATGTCGTGGCGGATGTGGTTCTGGAAGAGCAGGTATTCGAGCGGCTCGGTGCGGTGGAAGCGCAGGTAGTTGAAGTTGAAGACGGCCTTGACGCGCTGCGTCAGCTCGATGTCATAGCCGAGGTTGCCGATGAGGATGCCGGGGTTGACGAAGTTCGCCTGCCCCTGCGTCTTGCTGCTGCGCAAACTCGGCAGCAGACTGAGCGGCTGCACGAGTCCCACGGCGGTGCCCGCGAGCGGGATGCCGACGCGGTTCCAGAACGAGAACTGACCGCCGACGAAATTCGGGTCGTCAACAATCGAGTCGAAGCCGGTCGCCCTGTTGTCCGTCGGGTTCTTGTCGCCCGAAGCGAAGAAGAACGACACGCGGAAGCGTTGATAGTCCTTGTCCATCGAGGCTTCGACCGCGGCCATGTGCGCGCGCACGTCGGTCTGCTTTCCGGCGATGGGGTTGCGCGTGTCGGTGCCGAAGGCGAAGTAGTAAGAGTTCGTCAGGTTGAGCTTGCGTATGTGGCCGTCGCCGGAAAAGCCGAGGTAGGCGACGCGGACGGCGTGCTCGCGCGCGTCGCCTACCACAGCCGGGCGCACCTGAAAGCCGTTGCGGTCGAACTGGCGGCTGCGCCGGTCGTTGTTGAAATGAAAACTCAACTGCGACGTGTAGCCCTTCGCGAGAAAGTCCTGCCTGAAGATGTTGGCGACGTAAACGTCCTGCTGCCGGCGCAGGAAGCGGTTGAGTCCGCTGTTCGTGTCCTTCTCGAGCTGCGCGAAGTAGGCGAGGTTGAACTGGTAGCGATTATTCCCGAACGCGCCGAACGCGCGCGCGCCGAGGTTGTTGTCGGTGAAGATGAAGCCGCGGAAATCGGAGACGAAGGGCTGGATGCCGACGCGCAAAGAGATCGCGTCATAGTTCGCGTTCACGTCTTCGAGCTTGACCTCGGCGAAGGCGTCTTCGAGCGAGAAGTGAAAGTCGGTTCGGCTCGTGCCGCGCCGCGGGTCAATGTTGATGACGCCCTGCTCGCGCGCGTGGACGTAGTTCGGGACGCTGAAGGTCGGGGAGATTTTTATCGCCCACGAGCGCGGCTTGAACGTCGAGTCGCCGCCGAACATCTCGAAGGAGAACTGCGCCACTTCGTCAACGGCGAGGACTTCGGGCCTGCCGAAAAATTCCGCGCTGCCCGGACGCGCGCTGCTCACGTTCGAGGGCACGGGCGTGCGCTGCTGCTGGACGGCGGTGAAGCTCGTCGCCGAGAGAATCATGAAGACGTGCTGGCCGAAGATCGGATAATCGCCCTTGAGTATGCTCTGGTCGTAAGGGTTCCACGCGCTGCCGTGCCGGAACATGATGTCGCGCCCGCCCGCGACGCTGCCGTAGCGCGAGTATTCGGGGAAGCCTATGCGCCAGCGGTCGCGCACGGGAATGCGGTCGGGTCGCGTCCGTGCATTCGTCTTCACGCTCGAAGAACCGGCGTAGCCGTTCGGCCTGTTCTCGTCGCCGAGTCCCGCGGGCGGCTCGGTCGGCGGCGTGCCTTCCTTCCTCGCGAGCGTGATGTCGAGCGTCGTGTCCTGTCCCGGCTCAACGTCAATGTTCTCGACGCGGTCGCCACGCGGGAGGGCGAAGGGGCCGTACTTGCCGTCGCGGTCGAAGCTCGCCTTCGCGGGCGCTTCCAAGCTGACGCGGTACGCGCCCGCGGGCAGACGCAGCGAGTACGTGCCGTCGGACGCGGTGCGCGCGCGATACTCTCTCGTCGTGACCTGGTTGACGGCGACGACCGTGACGACCGCGACGCCCGCCGCAGACGTGCCCGCCGAGTCGAGGACGCGTCCCGACAGGCGACCGCGCTCCTGCGCGGAGCTTGCGGGCGCGCTCGCGAGCAGGACGAGCGCGGCGCACACCGCAGAGATGACGCGCGAGCTGAAGGGGAACATGGTTGCGCTTAAATTGAGACTCGAAACTGCCGGTCTCGAAAATGGTCTCTACTTCGGCGCCCGGCTTCGTGGTGAGTGCGAAGGCGAACGTGACGCCGCCGTGTCGGTGATTAGATATAAAAGAAGAGCGCGGTTTTCTTTTAGCACGACCGCTGCCCCGCAGACAATAAAATTCTCGAAGCGCGCGCGCGCCGCGGCTGTGCGTCGAAACAAGTGCCGCGACAGACGAGCAACCGCCGCCGCCGAAAAAGTTTCTTGACTCGGCGTCGGGCGATGATAAATTGTCTGCCGCGCGGCGGGCGCTTGCCGCGCGCCTTTCAAATTCCGTTCGAGTTCGCGACGAACGACGGCACGGCCTCCGAGCGATGAGAGCTTCCACCCCTTCGGGCGCAACGCGCGTTCTGCTTTTGGCCTCCGCACTTCTCGCCTGCGTAATCTTCATCGCGCGGCCCGCGCGGCGGACTTCGGCGCAGTCGGCAAGCCCCGTCCTCGTCAGCCAGGCCGGCTCGACGCGCGCCGTCGCGCTCGAAGCGGTGACGCGCGTGAGTGAACCCTTCTCGCTCAACTCGCCCGTGGCCTTCGGCGCGGACGCGCGCACGCGCCTGATGCTCTTCGCGATGAACCTGCATCTCGCCGCGGGCGAGGACGCGTCCGCCGTCACCGCCGACGCCGAAGACGCCGCGCACAACGTCTATCCGCTCGCGGTCGAGTACGTCGGCACCGTGCCCGATCAAGAGTGGATGACTTCGGTCGTCGTCCGCCTGAACGACAAGATCGCAGGCGACGCGGGCGATGTGCTGGTGCGCGTCACCTATCACGGCGCGTTGAGCAACCGCGTGCGCGTCGGGCTGGGACACGTCGGCGGCGGACTGCCCGACGACGCGGGCGCGATTCCGACTCCCGCGCCGCCCGCCGTCGCGGCGACGCCGAACAACAATCCCGTCACCGCCGGCAATCTCACGACGGGCGACGTGCAAACCGTGATCGCGCAGGCCGTCTCCGCGGCGGCGGCTTTGAATCGCGCGGTCACAGTCGCCGTGACGGACAGGGAGGGCAACGTCCTCGGAGAGTTTCAGATGACGGGCGCGCCCGCGACGACGCACATCACGGGCGGCGGTCGCGTGGGTCAGGGACTCGAAGGACTCGACGTGCCCGCGTCGCTCGCCGCCGTGTCGAAGGCCGGGACGGCGAGCCTCTTCAGCACGCAGGGCAACGCGTTCACGACGCGCACGGCGAGCTTCATCGTGCAGGAGCACTTCCCGCCCGGCGTCCAGTTCCAGCCCGCGGGGCCGCTCTTCGGCGTGCAGTTCTCGCAACTGCCTTGCAGCGACATCAAGCGACCGGCGCTCCCGCTCGGACTCTCCGCCGATCCGGGCAGCGCGCCGCTCTACAAGAACGGCGTCGCGGTCGGCGGCGTCGGTGTCGAGGGCGACGGACTCTACACGCTCGACAAAGACCCGACCGACGACGACAAGCCCGTCGAAGAGTTGATCGCCGTCGCGGCGCAGCGCGGCTTCGCCCCGCCCGACCTGATTCGCGGCGACAACATCATCGCGGGCGGCGTCCGCCTCACCTACCTCAACGTGACGGACGCGGACGCGCCGCACACGGCGACGATTCCCTTCTCGTCGCTGCCCGGCGCGCTCACCTCGCCTCTGCTCGCGGCGCAGCCTTCGGCGTTCGTGCCCGCGACGGTCGGCGGCGGCGTCGGCGGCGAGGTTGACACGCGCTTCTTCCCGTTCGTCGGCAGTTCCTCCGGCTCGTCGAACGCGCTGAACGCGTCGGACGTGTCGCGCATCATCGCGCAAGCGGCGCAGCAGGCGAACATCACGCGCGCCGCGATACGCCAGCCTCTGGGCAGCGCCGCGCGCGTCTCGATCACCGTCGTTGACGTTGACGGCAACGTCCTCGGCATCTTCCGCACTTCCGACGCGCCCGTCTTCGGCTTCGACGTGTCGGCGCAGAAGGCGCGCACCGCGACCTTCTACTCGAACCGCAACGCCGGGACGCTGCTGCGCGCGGCGGGGTTCGGCAGCTACGTTGACCGCGCGCTCGTTGACGGGCTGCGGCTCGACGGCTCGGTCGCCTTCTCGGATCGCGCGGGCGGATTCCTCTCGCGACCGTTCTACCCGGACGGGCTGAACCCGAACCCGGCTGGGCCTTTCAGCCGCGAGATAAACGAGTGGAGCATCTTCAACGACGGCCTTCAACTCGACCTCGTCAAGACGAACCTGCTCGCCGCGCTCGGCGGCGCGGACGTGCGCTGCACTTCGATTCCGAACATCCCGAACGGCATCCAAATCTTTCCCGGCAGCGTCCCGCTCTACAAGAACGGCGAACTCGTCGGCGGCATCGGCGTCAGCGGCGACGGCGTTGACCAGGATGACATCATCGCCGCCGCGGGCAGCAACGGCTACGAAGCGCCCGCCGCCATCCGCGCCGACCAGGTCATCGTCCGCGGCACGCGCCTGCCGTTCGTAAAATTCCCGCGCAGCCCGAACCTTTAAACAGCTTCACGCCACTGTGATTTGAATTGAGGTGGATTTGTCTCAGTCCGTCGCGGCGGCGGCGCGTCCGGCGAGCGAGGCGACGGCGGCGACGAGGGCCTGCGGGTCAACGGGCTTGGCGAGGTGTTGCTGGAAGCCCGCGGCGAGCGCGCGTTCGCGGTCAACTTCCGAAGCGTATGCCGTCAAAGCGAGAGCGGGCACGCTGCCGCCCCGCGAATCGGGGCGCGCGCGGACGCTGCCGAGAAGCTCGAAGCCGTCGCCGCCGGGCATCCCGATGTCGCTGATGATCACGTCGGGCCGGAACCCTTCGAGAGCTTCGAGGGCCGCCGACGCGCTGCCGACCGAGAGAACCTCCGCGCCGTTTCTCTCCAACAGCACCGCGAGGAGCGCGAGCGCGTCCGCGTCGTCGTCAACGACGAGCAGGCGCAGGCCGACGAGCGCGGGCGGCACGTCGCCGTCCGTCGCCCCGCGCTCGAAGGGCCTCTTGAATTTCCGGTTGTCCGTCGCTTGAGCCGGCGCGCGCACGTCGGCCACGGGCAGGTCAACGGTGAAGGTCGCGCCCTGTCCGTGCCCTGCGCTGTACGCGTGCGCCGCGCCGCCGTGCGCCTCGACGAGATAGCGAACAATCGAGAGTCCGAGTCCGAGTCCGCCGTGGCGTCGGGTCGTCGAGCCGTCGGCCTGCCGGAAGCGCTCGAAGACGTGCGGCAGAAACTCCGGCTCGATGCCCTCGCCCGTGTCGCTGACCGCGATGCGGACGTGCGCGGGCAGGCGCTCGACCGCGACCTTCACGCGACCGCCCGCGGGCGTGAACTTGACCGCGTTCGAGAGAAGATTCCAGACGACCTGTTGCAGCCGGTGCGCGTCGCCCATGATGGAGTCCGCGCCGGGGTCGAAGGCGCAGGCGACCTCGACACTCTTCGCGGCGGCGGCGGGCCGCACGGCCTCGATGGCGTTGTTGACGACGGGCACGAGCCGCATCGGGCCGATCTCGACCTTGAGCTTGCCGGTGATGATGCGCGAAGCGTCGAGAATGTCCTCGACGAGCTGACGCTGGTGCTCGGCGTTGCGGCGGATGACGCCGACGGCGTTGCGCGTCGTCGCCCCGTCGAGCGAGCCGGCGTCGAGCAGGTGCGCCCAGCCGAGAATCGAAGTGAGCGGCGTCCGCAGCTCGTGCGAGAGCGTGGCGAGGAATTCGTCCTTCAGTCGGTTCGACTCTTCGGCCTCTTTGCGCGCGGCCACGGCGCGCTCGTAGAGCTGCGCGCGCTCCGCCTCGATCCGCTTGCGCTCGGTGATGTCGCGCGCGATGCCTTCGACGGCGACGGGGCGACCGTCGCGGTAGGAGATGCGCGTGCTGACTTCGAGCGTCAGGCGGCGACCGTCCTTCGTGATGATGTCAACGGCGTAAACCGTGGGCGACGGATCGCCGAGCTTCTTCTCAGTCATCCGCCGCGCGAGTTCGAGGTGTTCGGGCGCGACGACCTGCGAGACCTTCAGCCCGCCGAGTATCTCCTCGCGCGTGTAGCCCGTCACCTGTTCGCAAGCGCGGTTGATCGTGAGGTAGTTCCCTTCGAGGTCGTGCGAGTAGATGATGTCGTTCGCGTTCTCAAGCAGCGAGCGGTAACGCTCCTCGCTCTCGCGCAGTTCCTTGAGCAGTTCGTCCTTCGTGCGCGCGGCGGCCTCGGCCTCGCGCCGTGCGGCCTCGGCCCGCGCGCGCTCGACGCGCTCCTCTTCGGCGCGCCTGCGCTCGGTCAGGTCGTGCGAGATGCCGAAGACGCCGACCGCGCGCCCCGACGAGTCGCGCACCACGCCCTTCGTCACGCGGTAGAGCTGCGACCCGCCGACGCCCGGCGCGACGCCCTCGAAGACGAGCGTGCGCCCCTGCCGCAGGACTTCCGCGTCGTCATCAGTGAACCGCGCCGCCGTCTCCGGCGGGTAGAGGTCTTCGTCGCGCCGTCCGAGAATCTCCTCGACGCGTTTGCCGAGGAAGCTCGCACAGGCCGTGTTGACGAAGACGTACCGGCCCTCCAAGTCCTTCGCGAAGACCGCGTCCGACGTGCCCTCGACGATTGCGCGCAGCATGCCGGAGCCGCCCGCGAGCGGGTTCAACGCCGCGTCCCCGACGACGTTCACTCGTCCGTCTTTTTCGTCAGGCATCTTTGAAGAGAGCGTCCAAACAGTTCGCGCGCGGCGAATCACCGATGCGCCGCGTGAGGCAGAAAGAGCGGGCGCGTGTGATTCTACTCGAAAACCGCGCGCGCGAAAACGGAGGCGCGGCACGCGTTAGAATTCGCAGTTGACCGGGAGCATGGCGACGAAGGTGCTGCCCGTCTCGCCCGAACTTTTAAGAATGAGTTGGCCGCCGTGCGCCTCGGCGATCCAGCGCGCTATCGAGAGTCCGAGTCCCGCGCCGCTCGTCGCGCCGTGCGCGGCCTCGGCGCGCGAGCGCGCCTTGTCAACACGGTAGAAGCGCTCGAAGATTTTCGACTGCGCCTCGACGGGAATCCCCGCACCCGTGTCGCTCACGGTGATCGCGTGGTGGCCGTTCGCGCGTTCGAGCCGGACGCTGACCGAGCCGCCCGCGGGCGTGTGCTTGACCGAGTTGTCAAGCAGGTTCAAAAGCATCTGCCGCAGCAATCCCTCGTCGCCGTGGAACGGCGTCTCCGCCGCGGGCGCGACGCTGATCTCGACGCCCTTGTGCGAGGCGAGGACTTCGCCCGCGCGCGCGACCTCCATGATCAACTCGTCGAGGTAGAAGTCCGACTGCCGCAAAGCCTGACGCCCGACGTCCGAGCGCGCGAGCGTGAACATGTCCTCGACGATGTGCGAGAGCCGCCGCGCCTGCTCGTCAATGATCTTGAGCGCGTCGCGGTACTCGCCCTCGGTTCGGCCCTCGCGTTCGAGCGTGACGCCGGTCGCCGTCCTCATCACCGAGAGCGGCGTGCGAAGCTCGTGCGACGCGTCGGCCATGAAGCGGCGCTGGTACGAGAACGACTCGTCGAGCCGCGACAGCAGTTCGTTGAAGGTCGCGGCCAGTCGGCCCAACTCGTCGCGCGGGTTGATGACCGGCAGGCGCTGCTCAAGGTTCTCGGCGCTGATTCGGCGCGCGCGCTCCGACATCGCGAGGACGGAGGCGAGGCTCTGGCGCGTCAGGAACCAGCCGCCCATGCCCGAAATCAAAAGCGCGCCCGGAATCGCGATGTAGAGCAGGTCGCGGATCGCGCCGAGTCCGTCCTCGACCGTGTCGAACGACTCGCTGACGACGAGCGTGTAAGGCGCGTCCTGCGTGTTGACGTTGATCTGCTCGGCGGCGACGCGGCGGCTCACCTGCTCGCGGCCCACGCGCAATTTTTCGGTGCCGAGGTAAACGTCCGACGGCGGGACGGTGTTTGCGGCGGGCAGGTGCGCGTGGATGTCGCCCTGCGCCGGCTGCTCGGCGACGAGCGCGCCCGAAGAGTTGAAGACGGCGACGGCCTCGCGCGTCGAGAGTTCGTTGACCGCGTCGAGCGCAGCCTGTCGTTCGGGCCTGTTCTCGCCAAGCTCCTTGACGAGCTTGACCGTGACCATCTTCAGAGAGAGCCGCAGGTCGTCGTCGAGGTCGTCGTAGAGACTTCGCGCGACCATGACGTAGAGCACGGTGCTGAAGACGGCGAGCACGACGGCGAGGACGCCGACGTACCACACCGTCAGGCGGACGCGCACCGAGTCAAACATCGAACTCTCCTCCCGGCGAGAGGACGTAGCCCGCGCCGCGCCGCGTGTGCAGGAGCTTGGTCGCGTGGCCGTCGTCAACCTTGCGGCGCAGGCGCTGGACGTAAACTTCGATGAGGTTCGAGAACGGGTCGAAGTTCTCGTCCCAGACGTGCTCGGCGATGTCGGAGCGCGCGACGACCTCGCCCGCGCGCCGCGCGAGGTATTCGAGAAGCGCGTACTCCTTCGCCGTCAGATAGACGCCGCGACCGCCGCGACGAACCTGCCGCGCGCGCGTGTCCATTTCGAGGTCTTCGACCTTGATCACGTCGGGCTGAAGGTGCTGCCCGCGCCGGAGCAGCGCGCGGATGTGCGCGAGCAGCTCGCGGAAGTCGAAGGGCTTTGTGAGGTAGTCGTCCGCGCCGGTGTCGAGTCCGTGGACGCGGTCGTCAACCGTGTCGAGCGCCGTGAGCATGAGGACGGGGACGGTCGCGCCGCCCGCGCGCAGCTCGCGGCAGACTTCGAGTCCGTCCTTGCCGGGCAGCATGATGTCGAGGACGATGAGGTCGTAGTCGTTGACGCCGATCTGGTAGAGCGCGCCGTCGCCGTCCGAAGCCACGTCAACGGCGTAAGCCTGCTCGCGCAATCCCTTCGCCATCATGCGCGCGGCGCTCGGCTCGTCCTCTACCAGCAGAATCCGCAAAGCCTTTGACTCCTTAACCGGAGGAGATTATAGCGGGGAGCGAAGACGTTTTGAATCATAAGCCGCGGCGGATGAACCGGAGATAAATCCACCGACGCATCACGCCCGTCGCGCGCCGCGGAGTTTTTCACTTGTCCTCACGCAGCTTTGGACGCGCGCCCCCGCCGCGCGGTTACAAAAAGAGTCCGCCGCGTTTATCTTCTATTCATGTAAGCTTTCGTAACCTCTCCGGCGCGCCTTCAACGCTCGACCTACGTCTCCCGAAATGTTCGGTCTGTCTTAAAGGAACCGGCCCGTGAAGAAGAGCCTGATGCTCAGGAACGCGCTCCGCCAACTGCGGCACGGATTCAACCGTCCGTTCATGGTGATGTTCGAGACGACGCTCCACTGCAATATGAAGTGCGGCTACTGCGCCATCTGGCAGAACCAGCAGCCCGAAGACCGCGCCGTGCGCGAGCGCGTCTTTGCGCGCATGGACGAGGCCGCCGAACTCGGCGTCTTCGCGTGGAGCTTTTCGGGCGGCGAGCCTTTGATGAACCCGAACGTGCCGGACTACATCGAGTACGCCGCAAGCAAAGGTTTCTTCACCTCGATGCCGACGAACGGACTCGCGCTGAAAAAATACGCCGAGTCGTGCGTCAAGCTCGACCAGTTGGAAGTCTCGATTGACACGCTCGACCGCGAGAAGTTCGCGCAGCGCCGCGGCATTGACGGGCTGCCGACCATCCTCGCCGCGCTCGACTACATCAAGGGCAATCTCCGGCACAAGACGATTCAGATAAACGCGGCGGTGGACACCGACAACCTCGAAGACCTGCCCGCGCTCGCCGAGTATTGCGAGGAGCGCGGCTTCTTCCTTCACACCGAGGCCGTGCACAACGTCGTGCGGACGACGTGGCAGACCGAGGATGTGGAGATGAAGCGTGAGGAACTCGACCGCGTCGCCGCCTTCGTCCTCGAACTTCGGAAGAAGCACAAGAGCGTCCGCTTCTACACCGACTACTACAAGTTCTACCGCGACGACGGCTTCAACAAAAAGTTTCCCTGCCGCTCGGCCTCGCACCTCGTGAACATGAGGCCGGACGGCTCGATTCAGTTCCCCTGCGCCTTCGTCAGCCTCCACCGCGGCGCGCCCGACATGGGACTTCGCGAAATCTACGAGTCGCCGGAGGTTCGCAGGCTCATCGCGCAGTCAACCGAGATGTGGGACTTCTGCAAGGGCTGCAAGATCGGCTGCCCCTACGAAGTCTCTGCGTACCGCAACAGCCCCCTGACGGCCATACGTTCGGCGATTGATTTCATGCGGCTCGCCTGAGCGGAAGACTCGACGAAGCCGAGGCGGACGACCTTTTAAGATGACGGCACAGGCGCTCAGCGTGCGCGGCCTCTGCAAGCGCTACCGCGACGGGACGGAGGCCAACCGCGGGATTGACATGGACGTTCGCGCGGGCGAGGTCGTCTCGATACTCGGCCCGAACGGCGCGGGCAAGACGACTTTCCTGCGTCAGGTCACGACCGAGCTGCGACCGACCGCGGGCAGCGTCCGCGTCTTCGACGTTGACGCCGTCGCCTCGCCCGCGCGCGCGAAGAGTCTGATGGGCATCACGCCGCAGGAGGCCGGTGTCTTCGACCGCCTGAACGTGCGCGAGCATCTTGAGTTGTTCGCACGCCTCAAGGGCATCGCGAAGCGCGACGCGCGCGCGGCGGCGCTCGAAGTCGCCGAAGAGTTGGGACTCGGCGCGGAGTTCACGAAGCGCGTCGGCGACCTTTCGGGCGGGCAGCGCCGTCGCGTGCTGGTCGGACTCGCCTTGCTGGGCCGCCCGCCGCTGCTCGTCCTCGACGAGCCGACGACGGGACTCGACCCGGCCTCGCGCCGCGCGGTCTGGGGCGTGATTCGGCGCGCGTCGGCCAGCGGCTCGACCGTGATTCTCTCGACGCACTACATCGAAGAGGCCGAGCGCCTGAGCGACCGCGTCGCCGTCATCCTCGCCGGCCAACTCGTCGCCCTCGGCACGCTCGAAGAGTTGCTGGGGCGACTCGAAAAAAGTTACCGCGTGAGCTACCGCGACCCGCTCGACCCCGAAGGCGAGACGCGGACGCGCTACTTCGCGAGCTTCGCCGAGGCGCGGCGGCACGTCGAGGGCGAGCGGCTTTCAGAATACTCGATGGCGCGCGCGTCGCTCGAAGACGTTTACTTCGCGCTGACGGGGCACCACATCGAAGCGGAAGAGTTGGAGGAGGAAGCGTGCGGCGTCTGAACGACATAGCTTGCGTCTTCAGAATCCAGCTCGCCGGGATGCGCGACGAGGCGGGGCCGTTCCTGCTCGCGGCAATCGTCTTCCCTTCGGCGATGTACCTCTTCGCGAACGCGGTCGGCGGCGAAGCGGGCGCAGGCGACGCGGCGCGCTTCCGCTTCCTCGCAGGCTCAATCGTCTTCTCGCTGTCGCTCACTTCGATCACGTGGCTCGGCTACCTGATGCTTGAAAATCGCTTCACGGGCCGGCTCAAGCTGTTCGCGACGCTGCCGCTCGCGCCGTCGTCATACGTCTTCGGCTTCCTGGTCTTCGCGCTCGCGCAAGGGGCGCTCAGCACCGCGACGCTGCTGCTCGTCGGGCGCGCGTTCGGCGTCGCGGTCAAGCCGAGCCTTCTGCCGCTCGCGCTCGTCGTCGTGCTGACGATCCTCTGCCTGTGCGGACTCGGCGTCGTGGTCGCGGCGCGCGCGCGCAGCTTCACCGAAGGCTCGCTCATGACGGACGCGCTCGGCGCTGGGCTGGTTTTCCTCGCGCCCGTCTATTACGGCCCCGAAATGATGCCCGTTGCGATGCGCGCGGTCTCGCGCTGGCTCCCGACGACGTTCGCGGCGAGCGCGGTCGAGACGACGCTCCGCGGCGGCAGCGATGTCTCGGTCGAAGTGCTGGCGCTCGCTTTGACCGCCGCGCTGACGCTCGCCGCCGGATTTAAGCTGATGAAGTGGAGGGAGGACTGAAGGCACTCGATGAAGGCGCGTCGCATACTCGTCCTCACGCTCTCGTTCGGCTCCGGCCACGTCACGGCGGCGCGCGCCGTCGCCGAAGAGTTGCGCCGCCGCGACCCGTCGGCGGACGTTCGCGTCGTTGACGCGCTCGAAGGCGCGCGCCTCGCCTTCCGCGCCTGCTACGCGTGGCCCTACTGGCTGATGATCAGGCACGCGCCGAAACTCTGGGAGCGTTTCTTCGAGTCGCGCGTCGCGCGCGGCGACGAGGGCACCGCGCCCGCGTGGGCGTTCCGCTGGGGCTGCGCGCACGTCTTCAAACTCGTCGCCGAGTTCCGGCCCGACGCAATCGTCGCCTGCGAAGTCGCCGCGTGCGAGTTGGCCTCGCTCGCCCGGCGCGAAGGTCTGACGAGCGCGCGCGTCGTCGCCGTCATCACCGACCACGAGGCCGAGCCGGTCTGGGTCAAGCCGGAGACGGACGCGTTCGTGGTCGCCGACGAGCGTGTGCGCGAACAGTTGCGCTCGTGGGGCGCGCGCGTCGAAGCGATAGCGGTCTGCGGCATCCCGACCGACGCCGCTTTCGGCGCGCGGTACGACGCGGAAGAGATGCGGCGTCGCCACGGCATCGGCGGCGACGCGCCGGTCGTCCTGCTGATGTGCGGCGGCATGGGGCCTGCGCGCACGGACGTTGTCGCGAGACACCTGTGCGCGAGCGGCGAGCGCGTCAACGTCGTCGCCGTCGCGGGGCGCGACGAGAAGATGCGTCGCAGGCTTTCCCGAATCAAAGCCGAGCCGCCCTCGACTTTGCGCGTCGTCGGATGGACGGACGACGTGGCGGCTTTGATGCAGGCCGCGTCGCTGCTCGTGACGAAGCCTGGCGGGCTGACGACCGCGGAGGCCGCGCTCTCGTCGCTGCCCGTCGTCTTCTTCGACGCAATCCCCGGCCCCGAACGCCGCAACGCCGCGCGCGTGGCCGACGCGGGCGCGGGTCTTCTCGCCGACTCGCCCGAAGAGGCCGCGCGCGCGGCGCTCGCACTCCTGCGCGACGAGACCGCGCGCCGACGCATGGCCGCGCGCGCCTTCGAGCTTTCGAGCGCCGACGCCGCGGCGACCGTCGCGCGCATCGCGCTCGACGGGGACATGGTTGTCGAGACCGCGGGCGAGTCCGCGTTCGCGCGACCCGCAGCCGAAAGGATGACCGCATGAGGCCGCCCGTGAAACTCAAGACGGGCGACGAAGGCCCCTTGCTCATCCTGACGATTGCCAACGGCGCGGGCCACACCAGCACCGCGCGCGCGGTCGCCGCCGCCGTCAGCGAGTCGAGTCCTTCGACACGGGTCTTCGTCGCGGACGTTGCGGACTTCATGAACCCGGTCACGCGGTTCACACATGTGACCGCTTACCTCTGGCTCGTCAAGCACGCGCCCGCTGTCTGGGATCGGATTGACAAGTATCAGAAGCGGCAGGAGCACACGAGTCCTGAGTGGTACTACCGTCGCGGGCTTCGACGCTTGTTCGACTTCGCGCGCGAGACGCGACCGCGCGCGCTGGTCGCGACCGAGGTCGGCTGCTGCGAGATCGCCGCGCTCGTCAAGCGCGACGTTGCGCCCGACGCACCGCTCGTCGCCGTGAACAACGAGTTCGACGCCGACCGCGCTTGGGTGCAGCCGGAAGTTGACCTCTACTGCTGCATGAGCGAGCGCCTCGGCGAAGAACTCGTCGCGCTCGGCGCTCGGCGCGAGAGTGTCGCCGCGTGGGGGCCGCCTCTGAAAAAAGAGTTCGGCGCTTCGCGCGGGCGCGAGGTCGAGCGCGCGGAAGTTTGCGGGTGGCTGAAGCTCGACGCGCGTCGCCCGCTCGTCATTGTCGCCGGAGGCAGTGAAGGCATGGGTCGCATCGAGGAGACGACCGCGCGGCTCCTCGCTCTGAAAGAGGCCGCGCCGCAGTTGGTCGTGCTGGCGGCGAACAACGCGCGTCTGAAGTCGCGCTGCGAACGACTCATCGCGAACGACACGCGGGAACGGCTGCGCGTGCTCGGCTGGACGGAGCGCGTGCCGCAGTTGATGACGGCGGCAGACCTGATGGTCTCGAAGCTCGGCGGGATGTTCAACGAGGCGGTGGCCGCCGAGCTTCCCGTCGTCGCGCTGGAGCCGCCGCCCGGCGCGGAGCGCGTGCAGTACGGCCTGCTCGAAGAGTGGCGCGTCGGGCGCGCGGTGCGCTCGCTCGACGAGTTGGCCGGCGAGGTCGCGCGTCTGCTCTCGCGACCTGACGAGATCGAAGCGATGCGCGCGAACGCACGCGCGCGGCGCAGGCTCGACGCCGCGAAACGTATCGCGCGCTGGCTCGAAGAGAAGTCAGGCGCGCGCAGCGTCAAAGGTGAACTCGAGGCGGTTGCGGTTTGATAACGCAGCCAGGACAGACTCGAATGACGACCTGACGAGCGAACGATCTTCGACTGAGTTCAATGTTCAACGTACTCGCGCCAACGCTCGGCTCATTCATCCCGCCCGTCGCGGCTGGCGCGTGCGTCGTCGCCGCGGGGGCGTCGTGCGCCTACTACGCGACCTACGCCGTGCGCTCGCAGTGGCTCGGCGCGGCGGACTGGCGCGGGCGCGAGGACACTTCTTCGGTCGCGCTCACCTTCGACGACGGGCCGGGCGAAGACACCGCGCGCGTGCTCGACGCGCTCGCCGCGCACGGCGCGCGCGCGACCTTTTTCATGGTGGGCAGGCAGGCCGAACGAAACGCGCGGACGGCGCGGCGCGTCGCGGCGGAAGGCCACGAGGTCGGGAATCATTCCTACACGCACCCGATCTACCTCTACCGCTCGGCGCGCGAGACGCGCCGGCAGTTGGCGCTCGCGCAAGGCGCGATTGAAGGCGCGACCGAAGTGCGACCCCGGTTCGCGCGACCGCCGTGCGGCGTGCGCTCGCCCGCGTACTTCCGCGCGGCGCGCGCGCTCGAACTGCGGACGGTTCAGTGGAGCGTCGCGGGCTTCGACTGGAAGCCGATAGGCGCGCGCGAGATCGCGCGTCACGTTCTGAAGGACGCGCGCGCAGGCTCGATCATCCTGCTCCACGACGGCGACAGCGAGGGCAAGGCCGACCGGCGAGAGACGGTCGCCGCGCTGCCGCTCATCTTCGAGGGTTTGAAGGAGAGAGGTCTGAAGGTCGCGCCGCTCTCGCGCCTGCTCGGCATCGGAGAGGCCGCGGCGGAACTTCGATGATTTGTTTTCGATGAGTTGCCACCGGCTTCAGCTAGTGGGTTGAGGCTGAGTTAAAGCATGGGCTTCACGCCCAGGCAGGTAAATTTGGCTAAAGCCAAGAGGTTTCATTTTGAGTCCTTGCCCACTAGCTGAAGCTAGCGGCAATTGAGAAGAGGCGAATGAGCAAACATCGAACGGCGGCTCCGGTCGTCTTCCTCGACTTCGACGGCACGATCACGCGGCGCGACGTGACCGACGTGATTTTAGAAGCCTACGCCGACGAGAGCTGGGTCGAGGTCGAGCGTCGCTGGCGCGCGGGCGAGACCGGGTCGCGCGAGTGCCTGCGCGCGCAGATGGCTCTGGTGCGGGCGACGCGCGCGCAGGTCGAAGCGCTCGTTGACACCATCGAAATTGACGAAGGCTTCGCCGCGCTGCTCGAAGCGTGCGCGCGCAGGCGCTTGAGGGTGAACGTCGTCAGCGACGGCTTCGACCACTTCATCCGCCGCATACTCGAACGCCCGCGGCTCGGCCTCGCGCGTCTTCTGCGCGGCGTCCGCGTCCACGCGAGCCACCTCGAATTCGACTCGCGCGGCGCGATGCGCCTCGACTTCCCTTACTTCCGGCGGCCATGCGAGCACGGCTGCGCGACGTGCAAGCCCGCGGTGATGGAACTTCTAAACCCTGAGCGCGCGCCCGCGGTCTTCGTCGGCGACGGGCTGTCGGACAGGTACGCCGCGCGTCGGGCCGACCTTGTCTTCGCAAAGAACTCGCTCGCCGAATACTGCCGCGAGCGAGAGATCGAGCACGTCGAGTACGAGCGGCTGCGCGAGGTCGCCGCGCGGCTCGACTCGATTCTGGATTTGCGCGCGACGGTCGGCGCGTTCAAGCCCCTGCCCGCGACGGCCTGAAACGCTCAGGCGAACGGCAAAGTTCAACAAGGAGGACGTGAGCAAAACGGCAAGAATTTTATGAGCACAGAAATCGAAAACCTCGTCAACCTGACGCGCGTCACCGACGAAGAAGAGCTGCGCGAGCTGGAGCGGAAGTATTGCTCCTGGGGCGACACGGTTCATTACCTCGACCCGCCGAAATTTTTCGAGCGGTGCGAGGGCAATTACCTCTACGACCGCGAGGGCACGCCGTACCTCGACCTTCAGATGTGGTACTCGGCGGCGAGCTTCGGCTACGCGAACCCGCGTCTCGGCCAGGCGCTGAAAGATCAGGCGGACAGGCTGCCGCAACTCGCGTGTCAGTATCTTCACTCGGAGAAGGTCGAGCTTGCGGCGGCGATTGCGCGTTTGAACGAGTCGAAGTTCGGCTTGAAGGGGCGCGTCCATTTCAACGTCGGCGGGAGTCAGGCGATTGAAGACTCTCTGAAGATCGTCCGCAACGCGACGGGCAAGAGCCTCGTCTTCGCCTTCATGGGCGGCTACCACGGTCGCACGCTCGGCGCGTCGGCCATCACTTCGAGCTACCGCTACCGGCGACGCTTCGGACACTTCTCCGAACGCGCGCACTTCGTCCCCTTCCCTTACTGCTTCCGCTGCCCCTACGGCAAGAAGAAGGATGACTGCGGACTCTACTGCGTCGAGCAGTTCGCGAAGAATTTTGAGACCGAGTACAACTCGTTTTGGGACGCGAAGGCGCAGGAGTCCGAGTTCTCCGCTTTTTACGTCGAGCCGATTCAAGGGACGGGCGGCTACGTCGTCCCGCCCGAAGGCTACTTCCCCGCGCTCAAGAAAGTTCTGGACGAGCACAAGATTCTGCTCGTTGACGACGAGATACAGATGGGCTTCTACCGCGCCGGGAAGTTCTGGGGCATCGAGAATTTCGATGTCGAGCCGGACATCATCGTCTTCGGCAAGGCGCTGACGAACGGGCTGAACCCGATCTCCGGCGTGTGGGCGCGCGAGGAGTTGATCTCGCCCGAAAAGTTTCCGCCCGGCTCGACGCACTCGACCTTCTCGTCGAACCCGCTCGGCACGGCGGTCGGACTCGAAGCCGTGCGGATGATGGAGGAGTTGGATTACGAAGAGATCACGCGGCGCAAGGGCGCTTACTTCCTCGCGCAGATACGCGAACTCCAACGCCGCTACCCGAAGGTCATCGGCGACACGGACGGCTGCGGCATGGCGCTGCGAATCGAAATCTGCGGCGAGGACGGCTACACGCCCGACCGCGAGTTGACCGACAGGATTTTCGCCGAAGGCATGAAGGGCGACCTCGACGCGCGCGGGCGTCGCATGGGATTGGTGCTGGACGTGGGCGGCTACTACAAAAACGTCTTCACGCTCGCGCCCTGTTTCGACATGACCGAAGAGGAGATTGACATCTCGGTCGAACTCCTCGAACAACTGATCCGCCGCTGCGCGCCGGAGCGCATTTGATTTCGGATTTCGGATTGCGGAATGCGGATTGAAGAGTCGGACGCCGTCTCCTTCTTCTTTGAATCCGCAATCCGAAATCCGCATTCCGCAATCCACTTGCCCGCTACCACAGGCGGTACCGACTTGGCGGCAACCGACATCGAATGATCTCGAAACTCATCGAATGCGCCGAGCGCACGGCTCTGCACCTGCCGCCGGAGCGGGGCAAGCAGTTTCTCGGACTGATACCCGACGCGCTGCTCAAGCAGATGCAGGCCGCGCGGTTCCGCCGAACGGTGCGGCTCGTCGCCGCGGCGTCGCCCTTCTACCGCGAAGAGTTCAGGCGGCGCGGGATTGACGCGCGGCGCGTCCGAAGGCCCGAAGACCTCGGCGACTTCTACACGACGGGCGAAGACCTGCGCCGCCACGGCCCCGAAGCGTTCACGGTCGCGCGCGCCGACACCGCGTTCGAGACGACGGGGACGACCTCGCCCGTGCCGAAGCGCGTCTTCTTCTCGAACCGCGAGCTTGACGAAGTCGGGCGCGTCTGCGCGCTCGCCTTGCGCTTCCTCGGACTCACGCGCGACGACCGCGTTCTGAGCGCGTTCGACTGCTCGTTCTGGGTCTCGCCCGCGGTCGTGCGCGCGGCCTTCCAGTACCTCGGCTGCTTCCACGCCGAGGCCGGCAAGATCGAACCTCTTGAGTTCTACGAGCGCGCGCTCGACTACAAGCCGAACGTCATCTTCGGCGAGCCTTCGTGGCTCGTGCGGCTTTCGGAAATCGCCGACGCGCGCGGCACGTGGCCCGTCAAGTTCATGCTCGCGGGCGGCGAGAACATCGCGGAGACGGCGCGCGCTTCGGTCGAGCGAGTGTGGTCGGCGCCGCTTTATCTGAACTACGGGCAGACCGAGGCGTTCGGCGCGCTCGGCATGGAGTGCGCCGCGAAGGACGGCTACCACCGCAACGACCTGAACTTTCTCTTCGAGGTCGCCGAGACGGACGCCGACGGCTACGGCGAGCTTGTTTACACGACGCTCAACCGCGCGGTGATGCCGCTCCTGCGCTACCGCTCGACCGACATCACGCGCGCCGTCGAAGAGCCTTGCCCGTGCGGACTCTTCGCGCGCCGCATCGCGAAGGTGCGCGCGCGCGCCGACGAGATGGTCGTCTGCGGCATGGGCAACGTCGGCCCCTGGGTCTTCGCCGAGTTGCTGGCGGGCGTCGCGGCGGCGGGCGCGGACTGGCAGGCGGTCGTCAAAAACGACGGCAGGCGCGACGTGATCGAGCTTCACGTCGAGACGGACGACGCCGCGCGGCAGTTGGAGATCGAGGGGCAGGTTCGCGCGCGTTTGCGCGAGCGCTTCGCCGACTTCTGGAAGAATCACGAGATGCGGCTTTACGAGCTGCAAGTCGTCGCCTGCCCGCGCGGCAGCCTGCGCGCGGGGCGCAAGCTCCGGCGCGTCGTTGACGAGCGCCACCTCCTCATGCGACAAGTCATCTGATTCAGTTCTCAAAACGGTTTCTGCGTTCGTGGAGGCTTCGATGTTCGGAAGAAGAGTTCTCACGTCGGTGCTTTTGTGCGCCCCGGTCTTGTTCGCTTCGTTCACGTGCGCCGCGCAGAGTCAGACACTCAATCAGGCGATTGACACGCTGACGCGGACGCGGACGATTCACGAGGTCGCCATCTCGCCCGACGGCGCGAGCGTCGCGTGGTCGGTCGCGCTCGCCGGAAGCGACGGGATGCCGACGGGCGACTCGGCGATCTACTTCAAGACTCTCGCCGGCGACGCGCCGCCGAAGCGCGTGACGGCTGGCGGCGACTCCGACGAGGAAGACTTCGCGTGGTCGCCCGACGGCTCGCGCCTCGCCTTCCTCTCCGACAAAGGAAGCCCCGGCCAACTGCAACTCTACGTCGCCGAGGCTGCGCGCGGGGGCGTGAAGAAGTTGACGAGCCTGACCGGCCTGCTCGCCTCGCCGCAGTGGTCGCCGGACGGCACGCGCGTCGCGCTGCTCTTCACGGAGAACGCGACGCAGGCGGCGGGGCCGACGCAGGCCGCGGCCCCGCCTTCGGGACTCGTCGAAGAGCACGTTGACGAGCAGCGCATCGCGGTCGTTGACGCGGGGACGGGCGCGGTGCGGCAGGTCACGCCCGCCGACATGTACTTCTACGACTACGACTGGTCGCCCGACTCCGCGCGCATCGTCGCCACCGTGGCGCACGGCAACGGCGACAACAACTGGTTCGTCGCGCAGCTCTACACGGTCAACGTCGCGACGGGCGAGACGACTTCCATACTTAAGCCCTCGACGCAGATCGAGAAGCCGCGCTTCTCGCCCGACGGTCGCAGCGTCGCCTTCATCGGCGGCCTGATGAGCGACGAGGGCGTGACGGGCGGAGACATCTACGTCGTCCCGTCCGCGGGCGGCGAGGCTCGCGACGTGACGCAAGGGATGAAGGCTTCGGCGAGTTGGCTCGCGTGGGACAGGACGGGCGCGAGGATTCTCTTCACGGAGCATTCGGACGGCGGCTGCGGCTTCGCGAGTCTCGATGCGGCGAGCGGAAGAATCGAAACAATCTGGACGGGCGCGGAATCAATCACGC
>DASRCS010000117.1:0-11359 GCA_035652995.1 Pyrinomonadaceae bacterium | reverse complement strand
GGCTGCTCGAAAATCTTGTCGTTCGTCACCGTCACGATGCGGCCCGTGTACTGCCGGCTCTTGACCCAGACGGGCGGCTCGGCGGGCTGCACGGGCGGCGGCTCGCCCATCTCCATGATGGTCGTCTGGATGAAGCCGAGCGCGATCACGTCCCCGCGCACGCCGCCCATCGCGATGCGGTCGCCGACGGTGAAGGTGCGGCTGCGAAGGATGATGAAGTATGCGGCGATTGAGGTGATGACTTTTTGGAGCGCGAAGGCGAGGCCCGCGGTCACAAGCCCGACGGCGGTCGTCAGGTGCGCCGGGTTGTCGAGCCAGATGGAGATGAGGCCGAGGATGACCAGCACGGCGGTCAGGAGGCTGAGCGCCTGCTGCGTCCAGAAGCGCGCGGCGTCGTTCTCGCGCCCGCTGACGGCGAGCCGCGCGAGCGCGCCGAGCAGCATCCGTACGAGCACGACCGCGACGAGGAAGCCGAGGGTCAGTATCGCCTTGTGTACGTTGGCGCTGTTCAGTCCGATCAGCGTAACGTCAAAGAATTTCATTGACGCCTCCCGCGCCCGCCGCTGCCGGAAGAAGAGTCCGTCAGCCTTCCGATAAAGGCAGACTCCGTTCGCGGCCTTATCGCGACCGCCTAAACTTTATTTCACGGCGGAGGCGCGCGCTTCTCTCGCGCACTCCCCGCTTGCTGAGTTGTTTTCAACGATCTCGACAAGATAAACGAACACCGTCGTCTATAATTGAATCATCCGCTAATCATTTCATTCGCGACGCGAGCGACGCCGACGCCGCCTTGTGCTGGCCGGGCGTCGTCCGCGTCCGCCGGAGGGGGAGAAGTATGAGCACTAATGAAACGGGGAAGCCGGAGGTTGTCGTCGTGACGGGCGCGTCCGCGGGCCTGGGGCGCGCAATCGTTCGGAGGTTCGCGCGCGAGGGCGCGCACGTCGGACTGCTCGCGCGCGGGCGCGACGGACTCGAAGGGGCGAAGAAGGACGCGGAGGAGTTGGGCGGCAAGGCTCTGGTTCTGCCGACCGACGTGGCCGACGCCGACGCGGTCGAGCGCGCGGCGGAGGCGGTCGAGCGCGAGTTCGGCCCCATCGACATCTGGATCAACAACGCGATGGTCTCGGTCTTCTCGCCGGTCAAGGAGATGAAGCACGAAGAGTACAAGCGCGTGACCGAGGTGACGTACCTCGGCTACGTCTATGGGACGCTCGCGGCGCTCAAGCGTATGCTGCCGCGCGACCGCGGCGTCATCGTGCAGGTCGGCTCGGCGCTCGCGTACCGCGGCATCCCTTTGCAGTCGGCCTACTGCGCCTCGAAGCACGCGATACAAGGGTTCATGGACTCGCTCAGGTCGGAGCTGCTGCACGACAAGTCGAACGTGCGCGTGACGATGGTGCAGATGCCGGCGATGAACACGCCGCAGTTCGAGTGGGTCAAGTCGCGTCTGCCGAACAAGCCCCTGCCCGTGCCGCCGATCTTCGAGCCTGAAGTCGGCGCGGAGGCCGTCCACTTCGTCGCGCACAACGAGCGCCGAGAGATGTACGTCGGCTGGCCGACGGTCGAGGCCATCGTCGGCAACAAGCTCGTGCCCGGCTACGCCGACCGCTACCTCGCGCGACACGGCTACGAGTCGCAGCAGACGGACGAGCCTGACGACCCGAACCGCCCGAACAATCTTTGGGAGCCTGTCGCGGGCGACCACGGCGCGCATGGCCCGTTCGACAAGCTCTCGACCGACCACAGCGCGCAGCTCTGGGCGACGGAGAATCGCAACTGGATCGCTCTGGCCTGCGCGGGCGTGGCCGGCCTCGTGCTCGGACTGACGCTCGACTTCGGCGGACGCAGGAACGGTAAGCCCCGCCGGAGAGCGAAGGCCGACTAGGCATCGCCGACGCCCGAAGAGTCGCGGCGGGTAGCGCGTCGCGTTCGCGGCAGGAAGAGCAGACGGGTCACGCCATGACATCCGTCACGTTACTTTTGCAGGAAGGCGCGCGCGGGGTCATCCGGTCTCCGGGCGAGACCGGCGTCGAGTCCTCGATCATCACCGCCGTGCAGTGGCTCAAGCTGGCGGTCGAGACGACGGGCGCGTTCATCATCGGCCTCGGCATACTCAACGCCGCCTACCAGTTCGTCCGCGCCCTCATCCCGCCGCAGGTGCGCAGCTACAACCGCATCCGCCTGACGCTGGCGCGCTACCTCGCGCTCGCGCTCGAATTCCAACTCGGCGCGGACATCCTCTCGACGGCCATCGCGCCCTCGTGGGATCAGATCGGCAAGCTCGGCGCGATTGCGGTCATCCGCACGGCGCTGAATTTCTTCCTCACGCGCGAGATGCGCGAGGAGCGCGAGACGACCGAAAGCGAGGGCGTCAGCGCGCGAGAGTTGCCGCAGGACGGTTGAGCGGCGTCAAACGTTTCGAGTAATCGTCAACTGCTCCACGCCCGTTTGAAACGGCGTCAGCACCTCGGCACCCGCCTCCGTCACGGCGACCACGTCGCAGTGGCGCATCCCGCCGTAGCCCTCGACGTAGATCGCGGGTTCGACGTTGAAGACCATCCCCGCTTCCAAAACGTCGTCCGACGCGGGATGCAGGCGCGGCCTCGCGTTGTGGCTGATGGCCGCGAAGCCGACGCCGTGGCCGAGTCCGTGTTTGAACTCGCGACCGAAGCCGCGCGCGTCCATGACTTCGCGCGCCGCGGCGTCAACGTCGGCGCAGCGCACGCCGGGGCGGATGCGGTCGAGCGCGGCGCGGCGCGCTTCAAAGACCGCCTCGTACATCCGCCGCTTCCGCGCGTCAGGCTCGCCCATGACGAACGTGCGCGTGATGTCGGTCCAGAACCCGTCGGCGTAAGAGTTGCAGTGGACGAGCGCGAGGTCGCCCGCTTGCAACTGACGCCGTCGCGAAATCTGGTAGGCCGCGTAAGCCTCCGCCGAGTTCGGCCCCGAACGGCAGAAGGTGAAGCCTCCGGCGCGCTCCGTCCCCTCGAAGCCGGTGCCGATGGTGTGGAGCGGTTCGCGGAAACGCGCGGCGACTTCGGTCTCGCGCCGCCCGACGACGATCTCCGCCGCGCCCCAAGCGAAAGCCTCCTCCGCGATGCGGCAGGCGACGCGCACGCAACCCACCTCGCTCGGCGTCAGCACGGAGCGAAGTCGCGCGAGCGTCTCGCCCGCCGGGCGAAGAGCGCACGACCGTATCGCCTCGCCGACAAGCCCCCCGATGCTCGCGCCGTAAAGATGCATCGCGGCGTAGCTGACCGGCTCGGTCGCGTCGCCGTCCTCGAAGCCGACGACGCAACCGCGACCCAGACCCATTTCGCCCGCGGCCTCGGCCAGCGGCCCGCGCACGCACTCGACGACGCTCTTCAACTCTTCGAGCGACCCCGCGGAGAACGTCCGCACGTCGTCGGCCCAACCCTTGCGGGCAAGCTCACTCTCGTCCTCCGGCACGAGGAGCGTCGCGCGCCCTTCGCGCGTGAAGACGGCGAGCGACGTGCCGACGACGGGCCAGTAGCCCGACAGCATCAAAACGTTCATAGGCAGCGCGCAGACGAGCGCGTCCACGCCCGCCTCTTCAAGCGCGCGCGCGACGCGACAGATTCGTTCTCCGTCCCGCTCCACTTCTCGACACCTCGACTAAGGCCGCGCGCGCAGGCGGAAGCCGCTCACGCCTGCGGCGCGCGACCCGCTCAATCAGCCGGCTCGTAGATCGGTCGCACGAGGTCGCAGCCGACGACTACGGCCAGGCCGCACAGTGGAAGAATCAAAGCGAGCAGAGACCAGCGCAACTCCGCGCAACTGCCGGCGACGGCCCCGAAGACGTAGCCCCCGTAAACTCCGCCGAGCAGCGCCAGCCGCCTCGCCGAAGGCTTCGGCAGCACGCGCAAAGTCCAGCCGCCTCGGCCTTCGCCCGCGCGCCGCGTGCGGTCGCGGAGCCAGAAGAGGAAGGCCACGCACTCTTCCGTCAGGTTCGTCAGAAGGCCCGTGATGTACGTCGTTCGCACGGTCTGCCCGCCGACGCGCCGCAGCGTCGCGCTCTGCACTCCCATCGCCAGCGCGGGCAAGCCCGCCAGCGCATAAAACTTCCACGAAGGCTCGGCGCTTACGCCCCCGCCGCCGAAGTCTTCGCTCCCTAAAATCATGAACGCGAAGAGCAGCGCCATCTCAAGCGCGAGCGCGGGCGAGAAGACCGCGCGGACTCCGCGGCGGCCCGCCACTTCCGTGACGACGCCGCCGAGCGTGACGCCGAGGACGAAGACCGGAATCGGGAACATCCGCCGGAACGCTTCGCCCCACTCGCGCCTGCCGAGGTGCGCGCCCATCGCCACGCTGTTGCCGCTCATGTGCGCCGTGAAGAGGTGGAAGAGCGTCAGGTATCCGACGGCGTCAACCGCGCCGGCCACGCACGCGAGCAGCACCGCGACCCAAGCCTTCTCACGTTCGAGCGGCGACTCGCGCCCGGCCCGCGCGCCGTCCTTTTCCTCAACGCGCGAGTCGCCTTCCGCCTGTCGAGCGAGCGTGCTCATTCACGTCCCATCTCAAAGTCGAAAGCCGTCTTCGACTCAACGGCGCGGGCGGCGCTTGCCGTTTTTTCGTCCGCCGCCTTTTCGTCTGCCGCTCGCTCGCACACCTTGCGGCGTCGCGTTGGTTCTGTCATCGCGCTTGCCGTCGGACTTGCCCGCGAGCGATTTTCTGATTCCCCACGCGAGGCCGCCGACGAGCAGCGCGCCCGCGCCGACGGCGACCGCCGTGCGAACGTCCGCGGGCAGTTGCGGCTGCTCCGGCTTGTTCGACTCGAAATATTTTCGCTCCGGGTAGTCGCCTTCGATCTCTTTCGCGTCGCCGCGGAGCGCGGCGCGGATGACTTCGGCGAGGTGCAGAGCCTTGCGATCCGTCGTCTGCGCGATCTGCTCGCGGCAACTGAAGCCGTCGGCGATGACGAGCGTGTCTTTGGGCACTTCGCGCACGCGCGGCAGAAGCACTCGCTCGCCGCACTTTAAGGAAACGTCGTAGGTCGCGCCGCGCTCGAAGCCGAACGCGCCCGCCATCCCGCAGCAGCCGTCGTCGGGCGCTTCGTAGTCGAGTCCGATTTTCTTGAGCAGTTCCTCCTCCGCGCCCATCTTCATGATCGCCTTGTGATGACAGTGGCCGTGGACGACCGCCTTGCGCTTGAGTTGCGGCGGTTCGTAGCCGACCTTCTGCAAGAACTCGCTCAGGACGTATGACTGCTTGCCGAGGCGGTGCGCGTCCTCGTCGTGCGGGAAGAGGTTTCGCAGCTCGTCGCGGAAGACCGAGACGCAGCTCGGCTCAAGCCCGACGACCGAGACGCCGTCCCTGATCTCCGCGCGCAGCGTGTCGAGTATGTCGCGCAGCCAGCGCTTCGCCGTGTCGAGCATCCCGTAGTCGTAGAGCGGGCGACCGCAGCACAGATTTTTCTTCGGCACGATGACGCGAAAGCCCGCGTCTTCCAGAACCTCGACGGCGGCGATGGCCGTCTCCGGGTGGAAGTAGTTGTTGAAGGTGTCGGGCCAGAGGATGACGCCCGGCCTCGACTCGTACCTTGTGCCGCGCCGCCTGAACCACTCCTTGAAAGTCTCAGGCGCGAAGGCCGGGATGCTGCGCTCTGGCGCGACGCCTGCCGCAGCCTTCGCCAGTTCGCTCAGCGGCGGGGTCTGCGTGAAGAAGTTGACGGCGTTCGGGACGAGCGAGGCGAGACGCGCCCAGAGGTGAACGAGTCCGAAGGCGTAAGCCGAGCGCGGTCGCAGACGGCCTTCGTAATAATGTGAAAGAAACTCGGCCTTGTACGTCGCCACGTCAACCTGCACGGGGCACTCGCCCTTGCAGCCCTTGCACGCGAGGCAGAGGTCGAGCGCATCTTTCACGTGCTCGTTCTTCCAGCCGTCTTCCAGAGTCTCGCCGCGCAGCATCTCGAAGAGCAGGTGCGCGCGGCCTCGGGTCGAGTGCATCTCCTCGCGCGTGACCATGTAGCTCGGACACATCGTCCCTTCGAGCTTGCGGCACTGCCCGACGCCGACGCAGCGGAGTGCCGCGCGCGCGAACGTCCCCCTGTCGTCCGGGTACTGGAAATGCGTCCGCGGGTTCGGCGGGTCGTAAGAAGTGCCGAGCCGCAGGTTCGCGTCCACCGGGTACGGGTCAACGACCTTGCCCGGATTCATCTTCCATTCCGGGTCCCAGATGAGCTTGAACTCGCGGAAGGCTTCGACGAGTTCTTCGCCGAACATCTTCGGCAGAAGCCAGGCGCGCGCCTGCCCGTCGCCGTGCTCGCCCGAAAGAGAGCCGCCGTAGGAGACGACGAGGTCTGCGGCCTCTTCGGCGAACGACTTGTAGTTGCGTATGCCCTCGGCGGTGTAGAGGTCGAAGCCGACGCGACAATGAATGCAGCCGTCGCCGAAGTGGCCGTAGAGCGAAGGGTGGTAGTCGTACTTGTCCATCAGCTTTCGCAGGTCGCGCAGGTAAGGGCCGACGCGTTCGGGCGGGACGGCGGAGTCCTCCCATCCGGGCCAGGTGTCCACGTGTCCGGGCACCCAGGCGGTCGAGGCGAGTCCGCCCTCGCGTATCTTCCAGATCAACTCCTCCTCTTCGTCGTCGTCGAAGAGCTTCATCGAAGGCGCGCCCTTCTTCTGCTTCAACTCGTCCATGAGTTTGCGCGCCCTGTCGTCGGCTTCCTCCTTGCTGTCGCCCGCGAACTCGACTAGCAGCCAGCCGTGGCCTTCGGGCATGATCTCGATGCCGCGCGGGTGCGTGCCGGCGCGCTTGACCCAGTCGAAGAGCAGTTCGTCAATGCCCTCCATGCCGATGGGGTTGTGCTTGCGGATTTCCGGCACGTGGTCGCCCGCCGTGAAGGCGTCCGGGTAGCCGAGGATGAGCAGCGTCCTGTGTTCGGGTTCGGGGATGAGGCACAACTCCGCTTCGAGGACGACGACGCAGGTGCACTCGCTGCCGACGAGCGAGCGCGCGACGTTGAAGCCGTTTTCGGGCAGAAGCTCGTCGAGGTTGTAGCCCGAAACGCGGCGCGGAATCTTCGGGTAGCGCTCGCGTATCAGTCCGGCGTACTTGTCTCGCAGGTCGCGAAGCCGCGAGTAAATCTCGCCGCGACGACCGCCCGCGCGGATGATCTGTTCGAGTTCGTCCTCGCTCGTCGGCCCGACGCGCAGACGCAGGCCGTCGTAGGTGAGGACTTCGAGCGCGTGCGTGTTGTCGGACGTGCGCGCGCCGAGGCCGGCGTTCTCGGCCATGAGCGAGTGGACGCCACACGAGTTGTTGCCGAGCATCCCGCCCAGGGTGCAGCGGTTGTGCGTCGCCGGGTCGGGGCCGAAGGTGAGTCCCTGCTTCTTCGCCTCGTCGCGCAAATAATCGAGGACGCAGCCCGGCTGGACGCGGCCAATCTTTTTGCCGGCGTCAACCTCGAGCACGTGGTACATGTACTTGGTCATGTCGAGGACGATGGCCGTGTTGCAGCACTGGCCCGCGAGGCTCGTGCCCCCGCCGCGCGCGAGGACGGGAGCGCCGAACTCCCGCGCCGCCGCGACCGCCGCCACGATGTCGTCCTTGTCCTTCGGCACGACGACGCCGATGGGCGTCTGCCTGTAGTTCGACGCGTCGGTCGCAAAGAGCGCGCGGCTCCCGTCGTCGAAGCGAACCTCGCCGCGGACGCGCCGGCCCAGCTCCTCGGCCAGCTCTCGCGTCTCGACGCTGAAGGTCTGAGGCGTCCCGGTCTGAATCCCCTGATCGAAATGTGTCGGCGGCGTCATCGTTCGCAACGTCGCACGCGAGTCGCTGGCGTAAGTCCTGGTCGTCATGCGTTCCCCTGTTCGATGTGTCGCACGCTGGCCGCGCGCGCGTGAGAGTCAACCGCGTCGCCGCCGGTCCTCTCGCAGTGTTTGCAAAGCGTATGGCGCGGCGGAATCTCTTTGACCGCGAAGACGCGCAGGTGCGCGCGATTCACCCTCATCAGTCCGCAGGCGGTTCTGCGTTCGCCGTCTTCAACCAGGTGGCAGACCGTGTTCCTCGGACTCCTGACGAGCGCAGACATCAATCTCCCTGAGCCTTCGTCCATGAGCTAAATTTGAATCGCCGGCCACGCGCTAAAGTTGAACCGCGAACCGGGCCGCGTCCGCGCGCTTCAGTTCGAGTCCCATGCCGGGCCGCGACAAGTCCGGGCGCAGCTCGCCGCCGGAGGGCGTGAGCGCGCCGTCGAAGAGCATGTGCTCGATCCGCGCGTGGTCGTGGAAATATTCTATGTGCCGCAGCGCCGGCGCGGCGCAGGCCGGGTGCGCGTGGAGCGAAGGCGCGCAGTGCGCCGAGAGCGGCAGCGGTCGCGCCTCGCAGAGCGTGGCCGCGCGCAGGAATCCCGTGACGCCCCCACACCTCGAAGCGTCGGCCTGAAGAACGTCCACCGCGCCCGCGTCCAACATCCGGCGGAAGTAGAAAAGGTCGTAGCCGTACTCGCCCGCCGCGATGTCCATCCCTGCGGGCGCGCGGTCGCGCATCAGCCGCAAGCCTTCGAGGTCGTCGGAAGAGACAGGCTCCTCGAACCAGCTCACGTCGTAGTCGCTCTTAAATTTTTCTGCGAAGGCGAGCGCCTGCTTGCGGCTGTACGCGCCGTTGGCGTCAACGAAAAGCTCCGCGTCACGTCCGATTGCTTCGCGCGCGGCGCGCACGCGGTCGAGGTCGTCCGAAGGGTGCGTGCCGATCTTCATCTTGACGCGCGGGATGCCTTCCGAGACCCAGCCGCCGAGTTGCTTTTGCAGTTGTTCGAGCGTGTAGGAAGTGAAGCCGCCGCTGCCGTACACGGGCGCGCCCTCGCGCACCGCGCCGAGGAGCGAGACGAGCGGGAGGCCGAGCAGCCGCGCCTTCAAATCCCAGAGCGCGGAATCAACCGCCGAGATCGCCATCGAGGCGACGCCGGGACGACCGAGGTTTCGTATCGCGTGAACCATCGCCGCCCACGCGCCCGCGACGTTCAACGCGTCGCGCCCGACGACGACCTTCGCGAGAGAATCTTTGACGAGTCGCGCGGTCGCCGCGTCGGCGTAGGTGTAGCCGAGCGAGCGCACGCCGCCCGCCGTCGCTTCGACCACGACGAGCGTCGTCCTGTCCCACGCGAACGTGCCGTCGGCCTCCGGCAAGTCGGTCGGCACGACGAAGACCGACACGTCCAGACTCTCGACGGCGACATCGAACCTTTCCACTTTCACACTCGCGCCCTGCGTCCCCATCTCGAAAGCGTGTGCTTCAGATGACCTCGCGGATTTTGTCCTCCGCGACCGTCTTGATGATTTCCCAGCGATCCTTCTCGCCGCGCGCCAGCGCCTCGGCGAACATGAGCGCCTGCTTGACGCTGATGTTGCCGGGCAGCGGCGGCTCGTTTGCGTCAACGACCGCCTGCACGACCGCGGGGCCGTCGTGCTCAATCGCTTGACGCAGCACCGACGCGGCCTCGTCCGGCTTCTCGATTGTGAAGCCGCCCGCGCCGCACGCGCGCGCGTAGGCGGCGAAGTCTATCGGCTGGAGTTCGACTCCGTACTGCGGATTTCCTTCGAGAACCATCTGCTCCCATTTAATCATCCCCAACACGTCGTTCTTGACGATGACGACCTTCACCGGCAGCTTGTACTTGACGAGCGTCGCCACCTCGCCCATGAGCATCGTGAAGCCGCCGTCGCCGACGATGCAGACGACCTGGCGGTCGGGATACGCGACCGCCGCGCCGATGCTGTAAGGCAGCCCGTTCGCCATCGTCGCCAGAGTGCCCGAGAGCGAGAACTGCATCGAGCCGCGCACGTCAATGTATCGCGCCGCCCACGTCGCAATCGTGCCGCTGTCGGCGGAGACGATTGCGTCGTCGCGGAGCAGCTTGTTCAACTCATACGTGACGACCTGCGGCTTCATCGGCATGTCGGGGCGCGTGCCGCGCGTCTTCATCAACTCGCGCCAGCCCTTCATCCCCTCCTGCGCCGTCTGAAGGAAGCCGCGATCCTCCTTCTTACTTATCAGAGGCAGGAGCGCCGTAAGCACGCCGCGGCAGTCGCCGACGAGTCCGACATCAGCCGGGTGGCGCAGGCCGATGCGCGTCGGGTCAATGTCAACCTGCACGACCTTCGCCGTCCCCGGCTTCGGGTAGAACTCCATGTAGGGGAAGCTCGTGCCGAGCATGACGAGCGTGTCGCAGTCTTTCATCACGTCCTGCGACGGCGCGGTTCCCAAAAGGCCGATGCCGCCCGTCGTGTAAGGGCTGTCGTCGGGGACGACCGCCTTGCCGAGCAGGGGCTTGACGATGACGCCGCCCACGGCTTCGGCGAGTTGCAGCACCTCTTCGCGCGCGTTCAAAGCGCCGCGACCGGCGAGTATCGCGACCTTCTTCCCCTCGTTGATATGAAACGCGGCGAGTTGCAACTGATCTTTTGAAGGCAGAGGGTAAGCGGGCGCGTAGAGGTCTGCGCTGTGCTGCGGGATGTTGGCGTCGGAGCGCTCGGCGTCGCCCGAAGTCCAGTCCTGTATGTCCTTCGGGACGGTGATGTGTGCGACGGCGCGGCGCGCGAGCGCGGTCTTGACGGCCTCGTCCACGACGTTCGCGACGTGCGCCGGCCCCATCACGCGCTGGTTGTAGGCGGCCACGTCCATGTAGAGCTTGTCGAGGTCAACGTCCTGCTGGTAGTTCGTGCCGATGAGGTCGTGGAAGGTGTGGCCGGTGACGGCGAGCACGGGCTGGCCGTCGCACTTCGCGTCGTAGAGTCCGTTCAGGAGGTGTATGCCGCCGGGGCCGGACGTGGCGAGACAGACGCCGAGGCGGCCCGTGTACTTCGCGTAGCCGCAGGCGGCAAAGGCCGCGGCCTCCTCGTGCCGAACCTGGATGAACCTGATTTTGTCCTGACGCGTCCTCAACGCCTCGAAGATGCCGTTGACGCCGTCGCCGGGCAGACCGAAGATCGTGTCAACGCCCCACGCGACGAGCCTCTCGACGAGCAAGTCACCAACCGTCTTTGCCATCACTGTTCCTTTCCGAACGTTCGGTCGCGCACTCCCGGCGGCGCGGCAGACACGACTTGAGCGCGCTTGCGCCGGCAAGTCCGCCACCGCACGCAGAGTATGCGTATGCCGGCGAGCATAGCGCGCGCTCCTGAAGCGACGATGAAAAACAGATGAAGATTTTGTCAGGGTCTTGAAACTTCTGTTTCCTAATCTGTCGGCATCCACCGGCGGAGTCGCGGGCAACATGAAAAAATCTTCATCTGTTTTTAAGTGGGCCTTCAGCAAACAGGTATATCCTCACGAAAACTCAACAGCGACAGACGCGAGAGACGGGGAAGGTCTTGTGCCTTCGAGACGAGGCCGCGCG
>DASRCS010000116.1:0-4750 GCA_035652995.1 Pyrinomonadaceae bacterium | reverse complement strand
CGTATGCGATAATCCGCAGCGTGGGCAGCTCAGGCTGTTCATCGGGGCGGCTCCTGTGTAGAGAAAGTTTGGTCACTTCCTATTACACCGGGTCGCCCCGCTCTTTTCAAAGACCGAGCATTACCTTTTGAGCACTACCGTCTTTTCTTTTCTCCCCGGTTTTCATACCGACACATCCGAGTAAATACAAAGAGGTACAAGTCCGTACAAAGCCGCTCAGCTTAGAATCAACTCAAAAAGGGCAAGAGGTTACTACCCTTCCTACTACCTCGGACAGAAGTGGCACTTTGTAGTGCCATCTGTCCGTCGCTAAGTTGTTGAAGTTAAAGGGGTATTGAAGGCGGCGATCGGAATCGAACCGACGAATAAAGGTTTTGCAGACCTCTGCCTTACCACTTGGCTACGCCGCCAAAAAGAAAAGATGAAGTATGAATGCCGAACGTTGAACTAAAGTGATTTAATTCCGCGTTCAGCGTTCATACTTCATCGTTTCAAAGCGGGAGACGGGATTTGAACCCGCGACTTCGACCTTGGCAAGGTCGCACTCTACCACTGAGTTACTCCCGCGAGAGCGTCTGAAATTCTACTGATTCGACCGCGCTTGTCAAGCGCACCTGGAACCGGATGTGTCCGAATCAGGTGGTCTGTGCCTGACGGGCTAAAATCTTTTCGCGCACTCTCCGCAAGCCCGACGCGCGGGCGACCGACGCGCTACTCGAAACCACAACCTTTAATCCGACCAAGGCCGCCGTATTGAGTCCGGCTCAAAAAGTCTCCGACCAGCGGCGCTTGCGAAATTTGTCTTCCGTCCAGAAGCCGCGAAACAGCGTCAGGCGCGGGGCGTGCGCGGAGCCGTCTTCGCAAGGGGGCGGGATTAGGACGCTGACGACATCGAAGCGGCAAGGGGCCGGCGTGAGTCCCATCTGCCGACGATAGACTCGCGCGGCGCGCGTGATCTGCCTCTGCTTGCGCAGGTCAACGTTCGCCTCGGGCGCGGCGAAGCGGTCGGAGGCGCGCGTCTTCACTTCGACGAAACAGAGGGTCGGGCCGTCGTAGGCGACCAGATCAATCTCCGCCTGCACGACCGCGCCGCGGCGGTTGCGCCCGACGCCGAGTTTGAAGTTCGAGCCGACGAGCTTGTAGCCACGCGCCAGAAGATACTCCGCGGCGAGTGACTCGCCCTGCCGCCCGAGTTCGAGGTGCGGCGCGACTTCAACGCCGCCCGCGCGTGCGAACCGCGTCCGGGCGAAGCGCGTGCGTGCGCTACTCAGAAGCGTGCGCGTTTTGCTCAGAAGGTCGAGAGGAGATTTCAGCAAGTCCATCCCGTTCGCATCGCGAGGTTGAGTTTTGGTCTGCCTTCTTTCGTCGAAGGCGATTCTTCTTTAGACAAAATTGATAGTCAGCCGGTGCGCCCGCGCGTAATCTCTGTGCAGTCGTGTGGCGCAGGTTATCGCCTGTGCGCCTGTCGGCGCAAGTCGTTTCCGGCGGTGTCGAAGCGCTCGGAAAAGTCGCAGAGATTTCGGAGACAACCTTGCGGCGACAACTGCCGCGGGCTACACTTCAGGACAGGCCCCTCTGAAATTGTATTCACTTCAACGGACGCGAAAGGAGCGCGGCGGGCGACGGACGCGCGGGGATTAGTTTCACACGCGGGCGGGCTTCGGACGATGACGAGCGAGCTGAGAAAAGATGACGGTCGGATGGCGAAAGACGCTGCGGGGCTTCCGCTCGTCGCGATTGTCGGTCGCCCGAACGTCGGGAAGTCAACGCTCTTCAACCGTCTCGTCGGCGAGCGCCGCTCGATAGTCGGCGACGAGTCTGGCATAACGCGCGACCGAATCTACGGCGAGGCCGAGTGGTCTGGCCGCCGCTTCTCGCTCGTTGACACGGGCGGCATCGTGCCGGACGAAACGGCGGTCATCCCCGCGAACATCTTTCGGCAGGCGGCCTTCGCGATTGAAGAGGCCGCCGCGCTCGTCTGGGTCGTTGACGCGCGCGCCGGGACGACGCCGCTCGACGAAGAGTTGGCGGGACTCCTTCGCTCGACGGGCAAGACAGTCTTCGTCGCAGCGAACAAGGTTGACGCGGCGAAGCTCGAAGCCCACGCCGCGGAGTTTCACCGCTTCGGGTTCGAGGAGGTTCTGCCCGTCTCGGCGGAGAACGGCGACGGCGTCGCGGAACTGCTCGACGCGCTCGTCGAACACTTGCCTCGACAGGAAGAGGCCGCGGGCGAAGACGAAGAGGCTGGAGCGCAGAGGCGCGAGGTGCGTCTCGCAATCGTCGGTCGCCCGAACGTCGGCAAGTCTTCGCTGCTGAACAAACTCATCGGCGAGGAGCGTGTCATCGTCTCGCCCGTCGCGGGCACGACGCGCGACGCCGTTGACACCGTGCTCGAAAGCGAGGGCCACGCCTTCTGCCTCGTTGACACCGCGGGCATCCGCCGCAAGGGCAAGACCGACGAGATGGCCGAGAAGCTTTCGGTCGTCATGGCCCGCAGGAGTTTGGAGCGCGCGGACGTTGCCGTCGTCGTCGTTGACGCGGTCGAGGGCGTGACGGCTCTCGACGCCAACATCGCGGGCTACGCGGTCGAGGCCGGCTGCTCGATCATCGTCGCCGTCAACAAGTGGGACGCGCTTCCCGACAAGGACACGCACAGCGTCTCGGAGTTCGAGCGCGACCTGCGCTTCAAGATGAAGTTCCTCGAATGGGCACCCGTCGTCACGACTTCGGCGCTGACGGGCCAGCGCGTCGAGCGGTTACTCCCGCTCGCCCTGCGCGCCAGCGAGGCGCGCAACCGTCGCATCCCGACCTCGCAGCTCAACGCCTTCTTCGAGCGCGTCATGGCTTCGGGCCGCGCGCCGACCGCGCCCGCGCCGGTCAAGGGCGGCCAGTCGCGCCTGCACGTCCAGTACGTCACGCAGGTCGGCGTGCGCCCGCCCTCGTTCGTCGTCTTCACTTCGGGCGGCAAGGGCGGCCTGCACTTCTCCTTCGAGCGCTTCCTCCAGAACCGTCTGCGCGAAGAGTTCGACTTCTTCGCCACGCCGCTCCGAATCATCGAGCGACACAAGAAGAGAGAGGCCAGAGGCTAGAGGCCAGAGGCTAGCGAAGCGCAAATGTCTTTAACTAGCCTCTAGCCTCTAGCTCCTAGCCTCTGGTTTCATATGCCAGACGCAAGCGACAACCCGAAACCCGGCGCGGGCGCATCGCACACGAGCGAAGCCGAGCTTGAGCGGCTGCGCTCGCTCGTCGAGTATCTCGTCGAGGCCAACGAGCAGCTTGAGACGGTCAACCGGATCGTCGCCGCGGTCAACACCAGCCGCACCATCGAAGAGGTCTTCGCGCTCGCGAGCGAGCAGGTGCGCGCGCTCGTCCCGTTCGACCGCGCATCCATAGCCTTGTGTGAAGAAGGCGGCGAGACCTTGCGCGTCTTCGCGCTTTCGGGCGAGCGAGCGGGTTCGCTCGCGGTCGGCGCGCGCGGGCCGCTGCAAGGCTCCGTCACCGAGCTTGCGCTGAAAGAGCGCCGCACCGTCGTCATCCCCGAACTGAAAGACGAGCGGCGTTTCAACGCCTACGCAGACCTTCGGCGCGAGGGCTTTCGTTCGGCTGTCTGCGTGCCGCTCTTCTCGATGCGCCGCGCGGTCGGGAGTCTGAACCTGACGAGCCTCGCGCCCGACGCCTACCAGCGCCGGCACCTGCTCGCGCTCGAGCGCCTCGCCGCGCCGCTCGCCATCGCCATCGAGAAGACCGAGCTGCTCGAAGAGAGCTGGGAGCGCGAGCGCGAGCTGCGCGGACTCTTCGAGATCACGCGAACCTTCTCGACGCTCTCCGACACCTCCGACATCAGCGCGCGCCTCGCACGCTCGATCTGCCATCTCGCGGGCGGCGAGATGGCGCTCATCGCCACCTACGACCGGCGCACGAACGAAGTCCGCGCGGAAGCGCCCGGCTGCAACACGCCGCCCGAACTCATCGAAGAGTTCCGCTTCCGGCTCGAACGCGACAACGCCGCCGCGCCCGTCTATCAAACCGGGGAAGCCTTCGTCTCGAACGATCCCGCCGCCGACCCGCGCCTCAACCGCGACTTCGCCGAGCGCTGGGGCGTGCGCTCGGTTCTGAGCGTGCCCCTGAAGATCAAGCGCGAGCTGATCGGCTTCATCTACGTCGCGAACCGCGCGGGCGGCTTCACCGAGCGCGAACTCCACCTCCTCGAAATCCTCGCCGCGCAGGCCGCCGAGACCATCGTCAACGCGCGCCTCTTCATGACGATTCAGGCGCAGGCCGAGCGCGAGGCGGTCGTCAACCGTCTCTTACTTTCTTTGCAGCGCGGGGGCGAGCCGCGCGAGAAGGTCGGCGCGGTCATCGAGCGCGTCGGGCAGGCGCTCGAACTCGACCGCTGCATCGCGGTGCTGTTCGCCGACGACGAGCACGAGGACTACTACGGCGAGTGGTGCGCCGAAGGAGTCGAGCCGATAACCGACTGGCCCGACGTGCGCGAACGCTCGCCGCTCCGCTACGCCTTGAAGACCGCGCGCCGCCCGCTCGCGGCCACGGACGTGCGCGAGCACCCGCTCGCCGAAGGACTCGAAGACCTCATCGAGCGCATCCGACTGAAGAGTCTCCTCGTCGTTCCCGTCACGCACCTGGGCCGCGTCATCGGCTCGATCAGCGCGCACCAGACGCGCGCGCGCCGCGCCTGGAGCGAGGACGACACGGACTTGCTCGTGGCGGTCGCGACGCACGTCGGCGCGAC
>DASRCS010000115.1:0-61412 GCA_035652995.1 Pyrinomonadaceae bacterium | reverse complement strand
GCACACGGAGTAAAGACGATGGTCGAAACGGAAACGAAAGCGGCGTCCGAGCGCGAGGTCTGGCAGGTGATGACTCCCCAGGGCGTCTTCGACGCAGACCTCCAGACGCTCAAGCAGTGGATCGTCGAGGGAGCGGTGCAGCCGACCGACAAGGTTCGCAAAGGCGGCCTCAAGTGGATTGACGCGGGCCGCGCGCCGATGCTGCGCCGCGTCTTCTCGGGCGAGGAGACGCCCGCGGCGCATGACCCGTCGCCGGGCGTGAGCCAGGGCGCGCAAAGTCCGCCGGTCGCGGGCGCGCACACTCAAACCGCCGCGCCCGCCGCGTCATTCTCTCCCGCCCACCGAGAGCAGGAGTTCGGCGGCGCAAAGCCTCTCGACTCGGCGTGCCACTTCCATCAGTTCGAGGAGGCGACGCTCGTCTGCCGCGGCTGCCAGACGACGATGTGTCGCGCCTGCCCGAAGCAGGTCGGCACGAGCAGCGTCTTCCTCTGCCCCGTGTGCGGCGGCTTCTGCGACCCACTCAGGCCCATCGTCGAGCGCCAGGCGCTCTACGAGTTTCAGGGCGAGGGCTTCAGCTTCGCCGACTTCGCGCAGGCGCTCCGCTACCCCTTCAAGCACGTCGCGAGTCTCGTCGGCGGCGCGCTCCTCTACGGCGTCCTGATGCTCGCGGGGTTCCGCGGCCAGTTCATCGCGTGGGGACTCATCTACGGCTGCATCACGCTCGTCATCCACCGCGTCGCCTGCGGCAAGATAGACCGCGACTTCATGCCCGACTTCGGCGACTTCTCCGTCTGGGACGACGTTGTGCGCCCGGCCTTCCTCGGCCTCGGCGTCACGCTCGTCACGCTCGGCCCCGTCCTGCTGCTCGCCGTCGCGCTCGCCTACGGCTGGGTCGGCGGCGTGCCCCGCCCGCAGGTGCCCGACCTCGCGCAGCCGCGGCAGGCGCTCGAACAGCCGGACGAAGCGGACGCGCCGGGCGGCGTCGCCTCCGCCGAGGGCGAGGCGGCGAGGAGGGAAGCGCAGCAGCGCGCGCTCGAACAGTTGCAGAAGCAGATCGAGGAGCAGAGCGCGAAGGCCAGGCCGCAGGAGGAAGAGGGCACTATGACGACGGTCGCCCGCCAGTTGATGGCGCACCCCGGACTCATACTCCTGCTCGCGCTCCTGTCGCTGGCGTGGGCGGTCTTCTATCACCCGATGGCGCTTCTCGTCGCGGGCTGGACAGAGAGCTTCAAGTCAACGATCAACCCGCTCGTCGGGTTGGACACGATGCGGCACATGGGGATTAACTACTTCAAAGCTTTTCTCATGTACCTCGCCGTGCAGGTGGCGGGCTTCGTCATCCAGGTCGTCGTCGCACTCGTCACCGCGCCCTTCGACCTGCCGCTCCTCGGCAACCTGCCCGGCAAGTTCGTCGGCGGCGTCTTCACCTTCTACACCAGCCTCGTCATCGCCTGCGTCCTCGGCCTCGCGCTCTTTAAGAGCGCCTACCGCTTCGGCATCGAGTTAGACTGAGCCGACGGCAGCAGGCGGACGGCAGGAGGCAGGGAAAACGATAAGGCAGCCGAGTCTTCAACAAGACTCGGCTGCCATAAGTATTCTGACTGCCTCTTTACTTCGCGGTCGCCTGCGTGCCGACGTACTCCCAGTGCCACGGCTCGTAGTAGTAAGGCCGGAAGCCGAACTTGTCTGCGTTGCGGACGAGCCAGCGGTAAACCGGCGTCTGCACCTGAACGGCGCGGTTCGCGTCCTTCGTCTCGACGGGTTCGCCGCCGACGTACAGGTCGAGCGCGCGGCCCGTGAAGTGCGGGCTGTTGAGGGCGAGTCCGGCGCGGCCAGAGTTGGGCGACTGCGCGCGCAGGTGCGCCTGATACTCTGGCGAGCGGAAGGCCGAGACGATCTTGAAGAACTTTTCGTCGGGCGCGAGTTCGCCCGCCGCCGTGTGCTTGAGGTTGAGCGACGGGTCGGCGCAGGCCGCCGCGACCATTCGCTTGTAGGCCGCGTAAGTCTCGCGCTCGACCTGCCGCAGCTCGTCGGGCCGCGAGGTGTCGTAGAAATCAGAGACGGGCGCGACGAGCATCTGTCCGGCCTGAGCGGGCGTCTTGTCCTTCAGACGCGCGCCCTGCCACGCCGAGACCATCTGGTAGAGCGTCGTGTCGTCGAGAATGCCGCTCGCGGGAAGCCCCGCAGATTTTTGCCAGCGCGAGAGCGCCGAGGCGAAGTCGCCGCTCGCCGCATCCTTGTCCGTCTCGATCAGGCGCGAGATGAGCGGCGCGTAAATGTACCAGCCGCGCTGCTGCTTGCCGCCGAACTGCCAGCCGAGATTGAACATGAACGAAGAGTTCTGCGTCGCCGCCGCGCCGAACAGGGACGTGCCCGCGGCGTCCGCGCCCGGCGCGACCCGGCGCTCGCGCACCGCCGCGGTCGGCTGCAAACTTGAGGAGGAGGACGGCGTGCCCGCCTGCGTCTGGTCGTTCGACTTCGACTGTCCGCGCCCCGACCTCGCGGCGACGGAGGCGAGCGCGGCGAGCGCCGCCAGCGCAAAGCAAAATACTGCGAGGTGAACTTTCCTGTGCTTCATCTTTAACCCTTCGAGTTGGAAACGACGAACCGAAAATTGAATCGGGGTGAGGTCGTCCTTGCGACAAAGTATCAGATGCGGCGGCGCGCGTCACGGTTCGACCCGCGCGCCCAATCTTTTCGCACGCCCTGTCCGGGCGACTTCGATGCGGCGCGGCTCGTCCGCGAACTTTACGGTCAGACTGCGCGGGCGCGCTCGGACTCTGCTAAACTACCGCCGTTTACTTGAGGTCGCTCGCTTTTCACGTTGCCGCGAGCCGCAACCGGCGGGCGGTTGTAAATTGCCACGAGCTTGAGCTTGCGGGCGAACATGAAAGCAAAAATTTCGGCTAAAGCCGAAAGTTAACGGCTCCCTAATTTCCCATTCACGGAGAAGGCAAACGATGCCCCTTGAATCAAACAGCGCGGCGAGCGTCTCGCCCGTGCTCGTCTTCGAGACCGAGAACGGCAGCACCTTCACCTTCAACTTCCAGATGGACGGGCGACTGACGATCATCGGCTTCCAGGAAGGCCGCGCCGTCACGGGCGCGCTCACCGAAGAGCAGACGGAAGAACTGCGCGACGCGATCTCCGAGTACATCCACAAAAGAAAAGGATGAAGGATGAAGGATGAAGGATGAAGTGACCGAAGACAAGTTTCGGTAGCCGCCCTTCATCCCTCATCCTTCCGCCTTCACTTGACCCTCGCGCCCGCGCGGAGCAAGATTTCAACCTATGCTTTACCGAGTTCCCGCCGCGGAGTCGCCCGCCCGCGCCCTTCGTCTTCAAAGGTCAATCAACTGCGCTCTATTCGCGGCGCTCGTCCTTTTCTGTTCGCCGCCGCCGGCGCGCGCGCAGAAGTTCGAGCGCGAGTTGGAAGCGCCCGACGCCGTCGTGCTGAGGGTCAAGAACCGGACGGGCCGCGTGACGGTCGAAGCCGCGGATGACGCGAAGAAGGTCTCGATTCGCGCGACCTCCGCCGCGGGACTTCCCATCGGCGAAAAGGACGTGCGCGTCTCGCAAGGCAATGGGTCGGTCACGATTGAAGTCGAGCGCGCCAGCGCCAGACCGTCGGACGGGCGCAAGGTAGTTTTGAGCGACGCGCAGATCGAGCGCGAGCGGATTGATTTGACGGTGAACGTGCCCGCGCGCTCGCGCGTCTTCGTCGAGACCGAGGCGGGCGCGGTTGACCTGCTCGGCAACGTCGCCGAGGGCCAGGCCAAGACCGACACCGGAACGATTCGCGCCGACGTTCCGCTCGACTCGCTGCGTTACAGTTTTCGCTGGACGCTCAGCCGCCCGCGCTTCTTCAGCGAGGTCGAGCTTGCGAAGGTCAAGTCGAAGATGGGCGGCTCGTTCGAGATAGCAGGTCGCTTCGGCGACAAGAAGGCGGAGAAGGACAAGAGCGTCCGGCTCGACCTTGAGACCGCGCGCGGCGTCGTCCTCTTCGGCGTCAAGAACGAAGCGGAAGTCCCTTCAGACCTCCGCGAGCGCGCGCTCACGGACGCGGCGCGCGCCATCATCCGCAGCGGCGACACCGAACTCATCGGCGCGATTCGCAAGGTCGCGCCCCGGCTCGTCTCAGACTACGTCGGCACGCTTCCCAAGCACGGCACCGAACCCACCTTCGCCTCTTCGAGCGCAAGCCCCTTCGACGTTCGCGCGAGCGCGGGAGCGAGCCTCGCGCGCGTGCAGGCCCGCGTCACCGACCACAACGGTCGCGCAATCGCGGGACTCACGGCCAAAGATTTCACCGTCACCGAAGACGGGACGGAGCGCGCGGTGCGCGACGTGCAGCCCGTCACGGCCCCGTTCAACCTCATCCTCGTCCTGGACGTTTCGGGCAGCGTCGAGGAGCGGATTGACTTCATCCGCAAGGCCGCGCTCGCCTTCCTCAACACGGCCAGCCCGCAGGATCGCATCGCCATCGTCTCGTTCCGCGACGACGTGCAGCTCGTCTCCGACTTTACGACCGACCGCCATCTTCTTTCCGAGAGGATCAAAGACATTCAGGCGGGCGGCGCGACCGCGCTCTACGACGCGCTCGGCTACTCGCTCGTTGACACATTGAAGCCGCTCAAGGGCGAGCGCACGGGCATCGTCGTCCTCTCCGACGGCGACGACAACCGCTCGTTCCTCTCCTTCCAGACGGTCGTTGACACGGTTTACGAGACGGGCGCGATCATCTACCCGCTCTACATCCCTTCGGGACTGATGCCTGCGTCCGACGCGCCCGGCGCGGAGACCACGCTCGACCCGACCCGCTCGCGCTTCCTCGAACTCACCTCGCGCGCCGACGAGGAGGGGCGCAAGCTCGCCGAAATCTCCGGCGGCACTTACTACCCGATCACGCGCCTCGAACAGTTGCAGAAGGCTTACGACGACGTGGCCGCGCAGCTCCGCACGGCCTACACGATCACCTACGAGTCGAGCGCCGACGCGCGCGCCAACTCCCGCGTCCGCGTCCGCGTCGCGCGCGAGGGCGCGTCGGTGAGATTGAGTCCGGCGGTCGGCGTCGCCGCGTCGAGCGCGACGACCGTCCCGCCGCGTTGATGCTTCGCGAAGGTCAACGAGCGAGGGGGATGCCTTTGAAAGCGAAAGGCAACAGGCGAACGACGAAAGACAGGACGGCGGCCCGCGCGGCTCTCACCATTCAACTCTGCCTCCTGCTCGTCGCCACCTGTTTCCCGATTTCAAAGGCGAGGCAAGCCGAAGCCGCGCAGACGCAGTCAACCCAACAGCCGACGCCGGCCCAGACTCCGACTCCGGCCCAAACACCTTCGCTGACTCAGACTCCGACACCAACGCCGACGCACGCGGCCACGCCCTCGCCCACGACGACACCGACTCCGACAGAAGCGCCGACGCAAACTCCGACGCCGTCTCCGACTTCAACACCGGCGACTGCGCCGACAACTTCTCCGACTTCAACGCCCACACCTTCGCCGACACCGACGCCCGCCCAATCTCCGACGCCGGCACCAACTCCCGACGATTCCGTCGTGCGCGTCGAGTCGGACGTGACGAACGTCCTGCTCTCGGCGACCGACAAGAAGCGGCGCTTCATCACGACGCTCAGGCCCGAAGACCTGCGCCTCTTGGAAGACGGCGTGCCGCAGCAAATCTCCTACTTCGAGCGCGAGGAGGCCGCGCCGCTCTCGCTCTCGATTCTGGTTGACACCTCGGCGTCGCAGGAGAAGGTCATGGGCGACGAGCAGGTCGCCGCCGAAGCTTTCGTCCGCTCGGTCGTGCGCCCCGACAGGGACACGGCCTCCGTCATCTCGTTCACCGGACTCGCGCGCCTCGACCAGCCGCCGACGAACGACACCGCGAAACTCATCAAGGCCATCGGCGCGCTCAAGGTCGAGTACACCGAAGACAGCCCCGTCTGCAAAGACGACAACGCGCCCGAACAGGTGCGCCTCCACTGCTACACCGGCATCTGGGACGCCGTCGTCATTGCGATTCAAAAATTCCTCGCGCCGACCTCGACGCGCACGCGCCGCGCGATAATTCTTCTCACCGACGGCGACGACACGAGCAGCAAGCTCAGACTCTATCAGGCCGCCGAGTTCGCCGTCCGCAACGACACGGTCGTCTATTCAATCGGCATCCGCGACAAGCATTTCAAGATCGGCGAGATGCGCCGCGACTTCCTCCGCGAAATCTCCGAGCAGACCGGAGGCCGCGCCTTCTTCCCGAAGACCGCGGACGAACTCGCCGCGGCCTTCTCCGAGATCGAGCAGGAGCTGCGCTCGCAGTACCTCATCTCCTACACGCCGACGAACCGCGCGCAGGACGGCGGCCTCCGCAAGATTCAGATCGAGATCACCAACCCCGAACTCCGCCGTCAGGACATGCGACTCCTCTACCGCCAAAGCTACTACGCGCGCGGCGCGACGACTCAAGCGCCGCAACCCGCACCGGCCTCGCAGAAGTGAAGGCCGTGGGCTGAGCGAATCACAACGCGACTCGCGTCGCCTTCATCAACACGGCCCGTCCGATTCGCGTCGAACTCCGCGCACGCGGCGCGCTCTCCATCCGAAGCTTTTTCGTGTATGCTCTCGGCTGAAAGGCGAGGCACGTGACGCGACCGATTCTCATGTCACTGTTCGACGCGGCGGAGCGCAGGCCCCTGAGCGTCTCGGAACTCACGTCGCAGGTGCGCGGCGCGATAGAGAACCGCTTCGCCTCGGTCTGGGTCGAGGGCGAGATTTTCAACTTCCGCGCCGCCGCTTCCGGCCACTGGTACTTCACCGTCCGCGACGACGGAGCGCAACTGCGCGCGACCTGCTTCCGCGGCGTCAACTGCCGCATCCGCTTCCGCCCCTCGGACGGCCTCCTGGTTCGCGTCCGCGGTCGCCTGACGGTTTACGAGCCGCGCGGCGAGTACGAACTGGTCGTCGAAGCTTTAGACCCCGTCGGCGCGGGCGCGATCCGCGTCGCCTTCGAGCAGTTGAAGGAACGACTCGCCGCCGAAGGTCTCTTCGACGAATCAATCAAGCGCGAGTTGCCGCTCCTGCCGCGCCGCATCGGGGTCGTCACCAGTCCGACCGGCGCGGCCATCCGCGACATCATCCGCACCGTCGAGCGCCGCACGCGCACCGTCAGCATCCTCGTCGCGCCCACCCGCGTGCAGGGCGAAGGCGCGGGGGCCGAGATCGCGCGCGCCATAAAAATTCTGAACGAGCACCACGCCCGCGCCGTCGCCGCGGGGCGCGAGGACGAACGCCTCGACGCCATCATCGTCGGTCGCGGCGGAGGTTCGAGCGAAGACCTCTGGGCCTTCAACGAAGAAGAGGTCGCGCGAGCAATTCGCGCCTCGCTCGTGCCCGTGATTTCGGCTGTCGGCCACGAGACCGACTTCACCATCGCAGACTTCGCCGCGGACGTTCGGGCCGCGACGCCGACCGCCGCCGCCGAGATCGTCGCCGAGCGCGAGGACGAGATCGCGTCTTACGTCGAGCGTCTGACGCACGGACTCGTCAACGCCGCCCGCTACCGCGTCATCGGCGAGCGGGCGCGCGTGCAGGAGGCCGCGATGTCGCCCGGCTTCGACGAGGTTCGCATGCGCCTCCGCGTCGCGCGCGAAGAGTTGACCGACGCGCGGCGCGCGCTCGAACGGAAGATGACCGAGTTGGCCGCGCGCTCGCGTCGTAAGCTCGAAGTCACTTCGTCGAGACTCTCGCCCGCGCGGATGGCTTCGAGCGCGTCGCGCTCGCGCGTGAGTCTGACTTTGCAGCGGGCGGCGCTCGAAGCGGCGGCGCACTCAAGACTCGAAGACGCGCGCGCGCGGCTCTCGGTCGCGGTCGCTTCGCTCGACGCGTTGTCGCCGCTCGCCGTGCTTGGCCGCGGCTACGCGCTCGCGCAGGACGAGCGCGGCGCAGTCCTTCGCGAGTCGCGCGCCGTGAAGACCGGCGAGCGCGTGCGCGTCCGTCTCGCGAGCGGCGCGCTGCGCTGCCGCGTGGAAGAGGTCGAGGGGGAAACGTAGATGTCGCAGCGCGGGAGGAGTCGCATCGTCATTGACGTTGCGCGCGTGCAGGAAGAGGCGCGGCGGAAGAAGCAGCGGCGCTTCGGTCGCGCCGGTCGCCTCCTGTCCGCGACGGCGCTCGTCGTCATCGCGGTCGTCGCCGCCGCGCTCCTCGGCGGGTACCTCTGGTGGCGCAGCTTCGAGCGCAGCCCGGTTTACAGCCTCGCGCTTCTCGTTGACGCGTCGCAGCGCGACGACAAGCAGGCGGTCGAGTCTCTGATTGACGCCGACCAGATCGCGCAAGGATTCATCCCGCAGGTCATCGGCAAGCTCACCGCGCCCGACTCGCCCGTGCCGTCGCAGGCGCGCGCCGCGCTCCCCTCGGCCATCCCGCAGATGCTCCCGCGCGTGAGCGAGGGCGTGCGCGACGAGATCGAGCAGGACTTGAAGTCGCTCGCGAAGGGGCACACTTCCTTCGTCCTGACGGCGTTCGCCGTTCGGTCTCTGGCGGACGTGAAGGAGCAGGGCGACAAGGCGGACGTGACGGTCAACGCCGGCGACCGCCCAATTGAATTGACGATGGCGCGCGCGGGCGAAGGTTGGAAGGTCGTCGCGGTCAAAGACGACAAGACGGCGGGCGACATCGCGACGCGGCTCGCCTCGAGCGTGAGCGCGTCGCCGCAGACGCCGCAGCCGCAGCCGCACCGCAGGGGCGGTCGGTAGCGGCGACCGCCATCCGAACATCATCACGTTGAGCGTTGTCCGAATCGAGTAAAGATGCCGAAACGAGAACAGACGAAGAACGCGGCGGCGCAGGCACAGAACTTCGAGACGCAGCTCGCCTCGCTCGAAAGAATCGTGCGCGAGCTTGAGCGCGGCGACCTGCCTCTGGAGCAGAGCCTCGAACTCTTCGAGCAGGGCGTCAGGCTCTCGCGCGAGTGCCAGGAGCGTTTGAACGAGGCCGAGCGCCGCATCGAAGTCCTGCTGCGCGGCGGCGACGGCTCGACCATCTCGGTGCCGTTCGAGTCGGACGAGCTTATCGAAGACGAAGGCGAGGCGGATGACGAGAGCGTCTTTTGAAGAGCGCGCGGACTCGACCGAGGCGACCGCCGGAGACGTGCGCGCATACTTCGGGCGCGTCCGCACGCTCGTCGAGTCGAAGCTTGAAGAGATTGTCCCCGCCGAAGACGCCCCGCCCGCTTCGGTTCACGCGGCGATTCGCTGGAGCCTGTTCGCTCCGGCGAAGCGCCTGCGCCCCGCGCTCGTCTTCGCGGCGGGCGAGGCTTTCGGCGCGAGCGCCGAAAGTTTGGTGCGGACGGCCTGCGCCTTCGAGCTGATTCACACCTACTCGCTCGTCCACGACGACCTGCCCGCGATGGACGACGACCACTTACGCCGAGGCCGCGCGACCTGCCACGTCAAGTTCGGCGAGGCGACGGCGATCCTCGCGGGCGACGCGCTCCAAACTCTCGCCTTTCAAACAATCACCGAAGACGAAACGCTTGACGCTTCGCTCCGCGTCCGTCTCGTCGCCGAGCTTGCGCGCGCATCGGGCACGCCCGGAGGCATGGTCGCGGGTCAGGCCCTCGACCTCGCGGCGGAGGCGCGCTCCGGTGTCGGCGCGGGCGAACTCGAACTCATTCACCGCCGCAAGACCGGCGCGCTCATCGCGGCGTCGGCGCGCGCGGGCGCAGTCATAGCCGGCGCTTCCGATTTTGAGTTGGAGGCGGTCGGTCGCTTCGCGGTCGAACTCGGCCTGCTCTTCCAAATCACCGACGACCTGCTCGACGTGACGGCGAGCGCGGAAGACCTCGGCAAGACGCCGGGCAAGGACGCGCGCGCGAGCAAGGCCACGTACCCCGCGCTCTACGGACTCGAAGCCGCACGCGAACGCGCGCGCGAAGTTTACGAAGCCGCCCGCGCCGCCCTCGACTCCGTCGAGCGCCCGACGCCGATGCTCCGCGCGCTCGCGCGTCTCGTCCTCGAACGAAAGAGTTAGAGGTCAGAGGTCGGAGGTCGGAGGTCAGCGAAAGCAGCTTGCCTACACTGACCTCTGACCTCTGACCTCTGTTTCAGAGAAAGGTGACTTCGCCGTCAACGACGCGGGCGAGGTACGCGCCGTCGCGCATGACCCAGGCGATGCGGTGTCCGCCGCGGGCGAGTTTGGCCCACTCGCTGGACTTCTTCGGGTTCTGTTCGACGAGGATTGCGCCGTGTGGAAGTTCGACGTGGCGGAGGCCGGAGTTGCGGAAGCGGCGGACGCCGCGACCGCCGGAGAAGAGTTTTTCAAAGGCGACGAGGATGACGCCCGCTTCGGGCACGTCGTCCGCCGCGTCCTGCCCGCCCTTTTGTCCTTCGTCTTCAGCCACGTTTCCGCGCGCCTTCGGTTTTAACCTTCGACGTTTCTTCTTCTCCGCCGTCAACCTTCGTGCGAGTCGCCGTCGCGGTGGGCGAGGCGGCTGACGAGTTCGATCAGCTCTTTGGAGCGGAAGGGCTTTGAGATGTAACCGTCGAAGCCCGCTTCGAGCGCGCGCTGGCGATCATGGTCTCCCGCGAAGGCCGTGACCGCGACGCAGGAGATCGAGCGCGTGCGCTCGTCTGCGCGCAACTCCCGGAGCAGACCCCAGCCGTCGAGCGAAGGCATCGAGAGGTCGATGAGCGCGACCGCGGGCTGTTCGGCGCGCGCCGCGTCGAGCGCCTCGCGCCCGTTGCGCGCCTCGCGAACTTCGTAGCCCTCCGTTTCGAGCATCAGGCGCAGGAGTTCGCGGTTGTCGTCGTAGTCGTCTGCGATGAGAATGCTCGGAGACATCGTCGGGAATCTTCCGCTTTTCAGATTGGCAGACCTGATAAATTCGTCTCGCACCCGGCGACAAATGATAAATCGAAAATCGTAAATCGTAAATCGCCGACGGCGCGGGAAAGAGTCTCTTGACACTGCTCGCGCGCGCCGTCCATAATCCGAATAGCTCGGCGCACGCTGATTTTCGGGCGCTTCGGGCGAGCGAGCAAGCACAGGCCGGTGGGCTTGCCGAGCACGCACCCCCTCCAAAGCCGGCCACTTGGCACGTCTCGTCCCGAAGCCACAAACACGCCACAAAGGAGACCTCTGAAAAGTGTCCAGCGGAGACTTGGAAAACAGCTTGCGCGCCGAGATCGAATCTTACGTCAGCAACCGCATGAGCGGCTTGAAGGATGAGGTCGAGCGCCTGCGCGCGCAACTCGACGAGGCGCTCGCGCGCATCTCCGAGCGCGCGGGCGAACCCGTCGGGTCGGACGCGCCCGTCGCTGTCGCCGTCGCCGAGCACCTGCGCAACGCGCGCAACCTCGGCATCGAGGAGGCGTCGGCGAGTTCCGCGCGCGCGCGCGCCTCGTCCGAAGTCGCGCTCATCAAGGCCGCGGTTGACGAACTCGAAAGCCGCCAGACGCAGGCCGACGTTTTGAGCGCGCTCGTCAACCGGTCGGTTGCGTTCGCGCCGCGCGTCGCGTTCTTCGTCGTCCGCGAGGGCCGCGCGACGGGGTGGCGCGCGCGCGGACTCGAAGGCACGGTCGGCGACGACTCGGTGCGCGAACTCTCTCTGCCGGTCGAGTCGGACACTTTGCTCGGCGAGGTCGTCCGCGCGCGCTCGACGTGGGCGGGCGAGCCGGGCGCGCACGCCGAAGACCACACAATCTACAACCACTTCGGCGGTGAGCCGCCGCAGCGCATCGTCGCCGTCCCGCTCGTCGTGCGCGAGAAGGTCGTCGCGGTGCTCTACGCCGACAGCGCCGGACAGGACGCCGAGGCGGTCAACCTCGAAGCGCTTGAGACTCTGGCGCGCGTCGCCGGGATGTCGGTCGAGCTACAGGCCGCGCGCCGCACGCCCGCAGGGGCCGCGCGCGCGTCGGCGCAACCATCCGCGCCTTCGCCAGCGGCGCAGCCCGAAGCGCAGCACGCGGAGCGCGAGGCCGAGCAAGCGCCGTCGCCAGCGCCCGAGCCTGCGTCGCAGCCGGAAGCCGCGCACGCGCCTGAGCCGCAGGCCGAAAGCTTCTCCGCGGAGCCAGCCGGACACGAAGCCCAGCCCGAACCTGCTTACGAAGCGCAGGGCGAAACTTCATTCTCCTCCGCCGGGCAGTACGAGCCTTCGACGCCCGCGCCGCAGAACGCGCCAGAGCATTACGAGCCGGAGCCGCCGCCTTCGCACTCCTTCGCGCAGCAACAGGCCGGGCAGTCTTTCTCGCCGCAGCCCGCCGAACAATCTTTCGCTCCGGCGTCAACGTCGGCGGCGCAGCCCGCGTCCGACGCGTCTTCCGTCTCGCCGCTCGGCAAGTCGCGGCGCGGCACGATGGACATGGACTTCCCCGTCGAAGTCTCGGAAGAGGACAAGCGCTTCCACAACGAGGCCCGGCGCTTCGCGCGCCTCCTGGTGAGCGAGATCAAGCTCTACAACGAGCAGAAGGTTCGCGACGGGCGCGACGCCGGAGACCTCTACGACCGCCTGCGCGAAGACATAGACCGCTCGCGCCAGATGTACGACAAGCGCGTGCGGCCCGAAGTCTCAGGCCGCTACGACTACTTCCACCACGAACTCGTCAACATGCTCGCCGAGGGCGACCCGTCGAAGCTCGGAGCCGATTACCCCGGCGCGAGCGTCTGACGAAATCAGAAGCAAACACGAAACGGCGCGGCACTCGTCGGAAGATGAATGCCGCGCCCTTCGTCTTTCTATTTTCGCCTTCCGCCTACTCTTTGAAGGCGCGCAGAACCTCGTCGGCGTGCTCTTCGACGTTGACCTTGTCGAAGACTTTTTTGACGCGTCCCCGCTCGTCAATGAGGAAGGTCTTGCGGCTGACGCCCATGTACTTCCGGCCCATGAACTGCTTCTCGCCGTAAACGCCGTATGCATCGGCCACCGAATGATCCGTGTCGGCGAGCAGCGTGAAGGGCAGGTCGTACTTCGACGCGAACTTCTGGTGTGACTTCTCGCTGTCGAGCGAGATGCCGAGGACTTTGATCCCCTCGCGCTCGAAGACCGTGTGCGAGTCGCGGAAGCTGCAAGCCTCCTTCGTGCAACCCGGCGTGTCGTCCTTCGGGTAAAAATAGAGCACGACCTTCCGCCCGCGCAGGTCTGACAATTTGACCTCGTTGCCCTCCGCGTCGCGCGACTCGAAGTCGGGCGCGGCGTCGCCTTCTTTAATCATCGGTCGAATCCCTCGTCTTAAATTCGTCGGGATGGAACTCGGCTATCTTACAACAGTCTGCGGGCGCGTGCCCCCGCGTGCGTCGGCGGCTCAGTCGTGGGGCTTCGCGCCGTTGCGCTGGAAGGCGCGGAAGGGTTCGGGGATGAAGTTGGTCATGTGGAACTGCGCGGAGTGGCCGTCGGGGAAGGTCTGGAACAGTTTGAATTCGGGGAGTTGCAGACAGGTGAGCGGCGAGACCTGATCGTAGCCGGTGTCAATGCCGATGGCGCTGTGCGAGACGTAGATGCCGTGGCGACCGAGTCGGCCCAAGAGCGGCAGCAGAGGCGTCGGCGTGTGGCCGAAGACGCAGGGCTTGCCGTAGTAGTGTTTGTAAAAGTCGGGGTTGCGCGACCAGAGGAGGTGTCGCGCGTCGGTCTCGCCGGGGTGCTTCTCGCCGTCGAGTCCGGCGTGGACGTAAAAAGCGTGTTCGTCTTCGTAAAAGAGTGGAAGCGAGCGGAAGAACTCGACGTGTTCCGCCGGGAGCGAGTCGCTCACGCGCCGCTGCGCCTCCTCCCACCACGAGCGCAACTCGTTTGTGAGCGCGTCGCCCGTGTACTGGCTGAATGTCTCGGAGCTTCCGACCGCCGGGTGAAGCCAGAGCGGCGCGCCTTCGTCGAGGAAGTCGAGGAACATCTGCTCGTGGTTGCCGCGAAGCGCGACGACACGCCCCGCCGCCGCGTCGCCCACGAGCGAGAGAACGTCGGCGACCGTGCCGGGGATGTCGTCGCCGCGGTCAATGAAGTCGCCCAAGAGGACGAGCGTGTCCCGCCCCGCGTCGCGCGGCAGTAGAGAGAGCAGGTGCCGGAGTTGCGAGCGGCGACCGTGAACGTCGCCGACGACGAAGGTGCTCACGTGCAGCCTCCGTTCTACTCGTGGGCGGTCTCAATGGTCGGCGGATGCGGAAGCGTTCGGACGCGGGGCGGCAAAGAAATCGAGATTTATGATTTGAAAAATAAATGTCCTGCCCCGAATCCCGCGGGTACCTTTGAGACGCAACCTTGAAATTACTGCTGTCGGGCTTCCCTCGCGCGCGCCTGCGAGTCTTCTAGTCGGTCCATCAACTCACGGAAGCGCGCGTCTTCGCGCAAACCCTCCCAGTTCGGGTCGGACTCGAACCAGGGCTTGTTCTCATTCCCCAGCTTGATCGCACGTCCCAGCCACTTGAAAGCCTCTTCGCGCTCGCCGAGCATCGCGTAGGCGGTGGCGAGCCAGTAGGCCGCGTCGTGGTCGGCGTCCGCCGCGTCGCGCGCTCGCTCGGTCAGCTCCGCGCGCGCCGCCTCGCTCTCGCCCTTGTGCACGAGGAACTGCGCGAGCAGAGGTCGCAGCGCGTCCATGTGCGGGTGCCGGGCGAAGACTTCGTTGATTGTTTTTATCGCCGAGTCGGCGTCGCCGCGGCGCGCGGCCAGCACCGCGCGGAAGGTCTTGACGAGCGGGTGTTCAGGCTCCATCTGCGCGCCGAGTTCGAGTTCCGTGACGGCGTCGTCGAAGCGCCGCTGGTACATCAGGACGCGCGCGCGGTTGTAGCTGACGACGACGCGCTCCGCCGGGTTGATCTTGAGCATCCGGCTGAAGCCTTCGAGCGCCTCGTCGTAACGACCGTCGAGCCGCGCCAAGGTCGCCGAGACGAACTGCACGCCCACGTCGTTCGGCGTCTCCTTCTTCATCTCCGCGGCCAGCTCGCGCGCCTTCTCTTTGTCGCCGCGCGAGAGGTAGATGAAGACCATGTGCAGGCGCGCCTCAAGAAGTTTCGGGTCGCGGGCGAGCGCACGATTGAACGCCTCCTCGGCGCGCGCGTAGTCCTCGGCGTTGCCGAGTCCCTTGATGACGCGGTTGGCGTAAGCGCCGCCGAGCGCGCACCACGCGAGCGCGAAGTTCTGGTCGAGTTCGACGGCGCGGCGGAAGTGCTCGATGGCCTCGTCGGAGTCTTCGCGCGCGAGCGTGTGGTAGATGAAGCGACCGCCCGCGTCGCGGCCCCGCAGGTATTCTTCGTAGGCTTCGGGGTTCGTCGTCGAGCGACCGCCGTCGGGCGACTCGGTGAGACTCTTCTCGCGGTCGCCGGCCTGCTGCTGCTGCTGTCGCTCCGAGGCTTCGAGCCTGCCCATCAACTCGCGGAAGCGCGCGTCCGAGTGGAGCGGCTCCCAGTTCGGGTCGGACTCGAACCAAGTGCGGTTCTCGTTGCCGAGTTCGATGGCGCGCTCCAGCCACCGAAGCGCGTCGTCCTTGTCGCCGAGCATCGCGTGCGCGGTGGCGAGCCAGTAGGCGATGTCGTGGTCGGCTTCGGCAGCGTCGCGGACGCGCTCGTTCAACTGCGCGCGCGCCGCCTGAAGGTCGCCGAGCTTGACGAGCTGCTGCGCGAGCAGCGGGCGGATGCCGTCCATCTGCGGGTGGTCTTGGAGCACGCCGCGCATCACGCGCACGGCCTCCTCGACGTTGCCGCGGCGGCCCAACACGACCGCCTGAAAAGTTTTCAGGAGCGGGTGGTTAGGCTCGACGCGCGCGCCCTGCTCCAATTCGAGGAGCGCGTCGTCGAAGCGGTGCTGGTACATGAAGACGCGCGCGCGGTTGTAGCTGGCGACGACGCGCGCCGCGGGGTCGAGGCGCGCGAGCTTGTCGAAGGCTCGGAGCGCGCGTTCGTACTCGCCGTCGAGGCGGTGCAGAGCGCCCTTGACGAAATAGACCGCCGGCTCGTTCGGTGCCTGCTTCGCGAGCCGCGCCACTTCGGCGCGCGCCTTCTGCTTCTCGCCGCGCGAAAGATAGATGAAGACCATCAGGATGCGCGCCTCGACGATTGAGGGGTCGAGTTCGAGCGCGCGCGAGAAGGCGTTCTCGGCCAGCTCGTAGTCGTCGGGGCCGCCCAGACCTTTCAGCACCTTGTTGGCGAAGCACGCGCCGAGTCCGCTGTGCGCGAGCGCGAACGAAGGGTCGAGGCGGATGGCGTGCTGGAAGTGCTCGACCGCGGCGTCGCAGTCCGCCGCGTTGAGCGTGTGGAAGAGGAACTTGGCGAAGTAGTCGCGCCCGCGCAGGTACTCTTCGTAGGCGGCGGCGTTGCGCGTCGTCGGCTGAGCGGCGGGAACTTGGGAAGATTGCTGTTCGACGTTCAAGCCCTGCGCGATGCGCTGTGCGATCTTGTCTTGCAGGGCGATGATGTCTTCCGCCGAGGCGTCAATGCGGTCGCTCCAAAGCATCTCGCCGGAGTTCACTTCGACGAGCTGCGCGTTGACTCGGAGCGCGCCGCCCGCGCGCAGGAAGCTCGCGAGCAGGACGGCGCTCACGTTCAAATCGCGCCCAACCTGTCGCGGGTCAACCTCCTTGCCCTGGTACTTCACGATCATCGAGGACGGTCGCACGATGAGCGAGCGGTTGCGCGCGAGTTCGGTGATGACGGCGTCGGCGAGGGAGAATTCGTAGAAGCTCGCCTCCGCGTCGTTGCTCAAGTTTCTGAACGGGAGAATCGCGATTGACTTCTGCGTCTCGAACTGGCTGAGGTGCTGCTGCGACGAAGGCGCGGTCGAAGGCGCGCCGCCTTGCGCGGCGGTCTGCCGCGAAGAGGGCGGGAACGAGGTCGGCTGCGTCTCGGCTCCGGTCAGGCTTCGCCACCACCTTCTGAAGCTGCGACCGAAGCCGCCTCGCTCCGTGCCCGGCTGGTGACGCGGCGGCGCGACGACGGGGATGCCGCCCGGCAAGGCGTCCGACTCCGCAGCGCCCGACGCGGCGGCGACCTCGCGCATCGCCGCGCGCAGGTCGTCGCGCATCTCGGACATTTTTTGATAACGGTCTTCGGGCTTCTTGGCGAGCGCGCGGTCGAGAATTTTCTGGATGATGACGGGCGGGTTGTCGCTGCGGACTTCGTTGATCGTCTCCGGCGTGTCGTGCAGGACGGCGTAGCGAACCTCGACTGTCGTCTGACCTTTGAAGGGCCAGATGCCCGCGAGCATCTCGTAGAGCAGCACGCCCGTCGAGAAGATGTCGGCGCGGTGGTCAACCTTCTGGCCCGTCGCCTGCTCCGGCGCGGCGTAGGTCGCGGTGCCGTAGGGGACGCCCATCTCGGTCAGGTGAACGTCGCCGCCCTTCTTGCCTTCGTCGAGAAGTTTCGCCAGCCCGAAGTCGAGGACTTTCACGAGTCCGGCTTCCGTGACCATGACGTTGCCGGCCTTGATGTCGCGGTGGATGATTCCCTTCGAGTGCGCGGCGGTCAAAGCGTCGGCGACCTGGTAGGCAATCGAGAGCGCGGTCTCCAGAGAGAGGGGGCGACCGCCCACGAGTTCGCGGACGTTCTTGCCCTCGATGTACTGCATCGCGATGAAGTGGACGCCTTCCGCTTCGTGCAGGCCGTAGATGATGCAGATGTTCGGGTGGTCGAGCGACGAGGCGAGCTGCGCCTCGCGCTCGAAGCGCTTGAGGTTGACTTCGCGCGCGGTCAGCTCCGGCGACAGGATTTTGATGACGACCGTGCGGCCCAGGCGCTCGTCCGTCGCCCTGTAAACGGTGCCCTGCCCGCCCGCGCCGAGCTTTTCCGTGATGCGATAGTTGAGAAGATTCTTGCCGACCATAGGTGGCGCGACTTCAGGCTCGCTACTTTTCCGAGACGAAAACTAAGGAGGCCGTGCGCGGGATTGTAGCCCCGCGCGCGGCCTCAAGGCAAAATTTGAAATCAGATTTTCGTAAATCTTTCGCCGGCGCACGGCCAGCTAGTCGTGCACCGTTCAACCGCGCGGCGGGTCGCCCCATCCCGACTGAACGTACTTCCCGTCCTCGACGATGCAGGGCACGGTCGGGTCATTGTTCGAGTAGGCGAACATCTCCTTGCGCCGCGCGCGGTCGTTCTGCGCGTCGTACTCGGTGAAAGCGATCCCGTTCTCGTTGTAAAAGTCCCGCGCCTTCTGGCAGTACGGACACCCCGGCTTCACGTACATCACGAGTCCCACGCCTGTCTCACCTCCCCTTTGTTTTCTTTCAGTGTAACGCAGGCCAGCCGCCGTTGAGAAGCATCCGGCGCGAGCGTGCGGAGTTCAAAAGTCGGCGCGTTCGGTGTAGGATGCTCGCGCCCACGGTTGGAGGTTTTCAATGTCCAGTCAGCCGACGGCTCACCTGACGCCCGAAGAGTATCTGGCTTTCGAGCGCAAGGCCGAGTACAAGAGCGAGTACATTGACGGCGAGGTGGTCGCGATGACCGGCGCGAGCCGCCGTCATAATCTGATTGCGGCCAATATCTCAGACGAGATAGGACGGCAGTTGAAGGGACGCCGTTGCGAGAGGTATGTCAGTGATATGCGTGTCCGAGTCCCTTCGACACGCCTTTACACTTACCCGGATGTGGTCGTCGTCTGCGGCGAGCCTGAGTTTGAAGACGACTATTTGGACACGCTCCTCAACCCGACGCTCATCGTCGAGGTGTTATCGGAATCCGCCGAGCGGTACGACCGCGGGAAGAAGTTCGGCTTCTATCGCACGACTGAGTCGCTGGCCGAATACCTGCTCGTCTCGCAGGACGAATGCAGAGTCGAGCAGTACGTGAAGCAGCCCGACGGTCGGTGGCTCCTGTCGGATTATCACTCGACGGAAGATGTCGTCGAACTCAGTTCGATTCTGTGCAGGCTCGCTTTGAATGAAGTTTACGACAAGGTGAGTTTGCCTTAGACCGCGGCGGAGAGGTTCGCAAAGAGAGTGTTCGAGAGCGACCTTTTAGACCCATACGAGAAGCTCGTCGCGATTGAGGTCTTGGGCCGGCGCGTCGAGGTGCCGGAGCGCAACCGGCTGCTGCGCTGCTTCCAGTTCCTCTCCCTGGAGACGATCTCCTACGGCGACTTCTGCTGGAACGGCGACTGCGCCAACTGCCAGTTCTGGTATCACGACGCGGGGCAGACCGAGGCGCAGGACAGAACAGCGCTCGCCTGCCGCTTCGACGTGCGCGAAGGCATGGTCATCACGCGCCTCAGCCCGCACCTTCGGATCGAAGGAATCAATATCGGAATGATGAATGCGGAGTGATGAGTGATGAATTAAGAGCTTGCCTTCGATTCATCACTCATCATTAAAGAAGAAGAGGGGCGATGCGCGCGTGCGTTCGTCCCTCTTCTTCGCTGACGCAGGAGGGCGTCAGGGTTCAGCGACCGTGGCGGTCGTGGCGGATGTCGCGGCGGTCGGCGCGGCGGTCGCGGCGGTCGAAGTTGAGGTCGCGGCGGTCGTGGCGGATGTCGCGGGTGTCGCGCGCGATGTCGCGGCGGTCGGCGCGGATGTCCGCCTTCGACTCGCCCTCACGCCTGTCTTCGCGCAGGTCGCGGTAGTCGGCGCGACGGTCGCGCACGTCGCGCCGCACGTCGCGGCGGTCGTGACGTATGTCGCGCGTGTCGTGGCGGATGTCCCTTCGATCCTGGCAGGTGTCGCACTGCTGAGCGGTCGCGCCCTGCGCCCCAGCCGTCAGGCACGAGACAAGCGCGAGCGCCGACAGCGGAATGATTTTCGTCAAAGACTTTCCAAACATTTTCGGTTCTCCCTTCTCAAAGATTTCGGTTCAGTCGCGCGATACCGTCGTCGGCGCTCGCGCGAACAAACTCTCGCCGAGTCTGCCGAAGTCCCGGAGGAGAGACGCACCTCTCCCGCGAGCGGGCGCTGGAAGACCCTCCGTGCGTCGCGCCGCTGGGGCGATGCAGCCCGCTTCGGCCACCACGATTTCTTAGACGCACGCGCCCCGCGCGCGGACGAACTTTCTCGCGCGCCCGAAGCGACCGATTTCTATCACTCCACTTTTGCGATACACTTCGCGCGAACGAAAGAGCCGACGAAAGGATGCCTTGACGAAATGCGCTTCGAGTTCTACGACGAGAGCCTGGCCGACGTGCCGAAGCTCTCGGTTGACGGCACGGTCGAGAACGCAGTCCACTTCTCACACTGGAATGGTAACGAGACGCCCGACGAGCTTCGCGCGGACACCTCGACCGAGATCGCCCTGAACCTCGTCGCCTCGCCCCGCCGCGCAGAGTTCACGCGCGGCATCGAACTCGTCACCAACAACCACTTCGACACCGACGGCGCGCTGTCTGTCTGGACTCTGCTCGCGGGCGTGCGCGCGCTCGAACTGAAATCCGAGTTGACCGCCGCCGCGGAGGCCGGGGACTTCTCGGAGTTCCCGAACGCGGACGCGGTGCGCGCGAGCATCGCGATTCAGGGCGGCGACAACCCGGCGGCGGAAGGCGTCGCGTCGCCGCTCGCGCGGAGCCTCGCGGGCGGAGGCGAAGTTGACGAGCGGCGCGCTTACGAACTCGTCCTGCCCGAAGTCGAAGCCTTGCTCACGCGCACCGACGACTACGAACCTCTCTGGCGCGACGAGTGGGCACGCGTCGAGTCAGCACTTGAGAGCTTCAAAGCGGGTCGCTCGCGCGTCTTCGAAGACGCGGAGTCGGGGCTGTCGCTCGTCACGCTCGCGCGCGACATCTACGGCCCGTCGGGTTTCGACCCGGCGCGCCACGCCGCGCCCTTCACGGCCATCGCGCACAACGCGCGCGGGCGCGTCTTCCTCGTCGCGACGCCGCTCGAAGAAGGTTGGAGCTACCGCGTTGACTACCCTTACTACTCCTGGGCCGTGACGGTCGTGCGCCCGCGCATCGCTCGCGCCGACCTCGGCGCGTTCGTCGAGCGCATGAACGAACTCGAAGGCGGCGGCACAGGCACTTGGAAGGCGGACAGGGGCGAGTTGACTTCCGCCGTCAAGTTCCTCGACGCGAGCGGCACGCCCGCCGCCTCGCGTCTTGAGCCTGACGCGGTCGCCGCGGAGCTTCGCGCCGCGTTGACGAAGCAGTCCGCGGCCAGGCTTGGTTAACGCTTGACGAGTAGTCGTCGTCATAGCCGAAGAATTGCCGTGGGCCGAAGCCCGCGGGCGGAAAACTTAGAGCGCTAAAAACGCGCTTCCTGAAAAACGGTCACGAACTTTACCGAAATGATTCACAGATTAATCTTGTGCGCGGCTGCGGCTGCGCTCTCGCTCGCGGGGTTGCGCGGCGAGTTCGAGAAGATCGCGCCGGACGCGAGGGGACGCGTCGGCGCAGCCGTCATGCTTCTGGAGTCGGGCGAGTCGGCTGACCTGGGCGGCGGCGAACATTTCCCGATGCAGAGCGTTTACAAGCTGCCGATTGCGATGGCGGTGCTGCGGCGCGTGGACAGGGACGAGTTGAAACTTGATCAAGTGGTCAAGGTCGAGCGGAGCGACTTCGTCAGGCAGGGGCAGTACAGCCCCATCCGCGACAAGTATCCGCAGGGCGCGGAGCTTTCCGTCGCGGAGCTGCTGCGCTACGCCGTCTCCGAAAGCGACGGCACGGCGAGCGACGTGCTGCTGAACCTGGCGGGCGGCGCGCAAGGCGTGATGGCGTTTCTGAACGAGATCAACGTCAAAGGTATCAACGTCGTCAACTCGGAGAAGGAGATCGGGCGCGACTGGCAGACGCAGTACGAGAACTGGGCGACGCCGGAGGGCGCGGTCTCGCTCCTCGCCGCGCTGCAAGCGGGGCGCGGCCTGTCGGCGGAGAGCCGTGCGCTCGTGCTGAAGCTGACGACCGAATCAATCCCCGGCGCGAAGCGTCTGAAAGGTCAACTGCCCGCGGGCACCATCGTCGCGCACAAGACCGGCACGGGCGGCACGCGCGATGGAGTCACTTCCGCGACCAACGACATCGGCATCGTCACGCTGCCCGACGGCAGACACCTCGCAGTCGCCGTCTTCGTCTCCGACTCCAGGGCCGACGAGGCCACGCGCGAGGCCGTCATCGCGCGCATCGCGAAGGCCGCGTGGGACTGGGCTTCATCAGCACAGCAGTCGCGACCGGCGGCGGGATAAAAACGGACTGTCGAAGGCCGAACTTTCATGCACGACGTAATCATCATCGGCGCGGGCGCGGCGGGATTGTCGGCGGCGCTGTGGTGCGACGAGTTGGGATTGGACACGCTTGTGATCGAGCGTGAACAGGAAGTCGGCGGGCAGTTGCTCCGCGTCTATAACCCGATTCGGAATCACCTCGGCGTCGAGACGAGCGGCGGGCGCGAGTTGCGAGACAGGTTTGCCGCGCAGGTCGAGGAGAGGGAGTTCGACCTGTGGACTGAGGCCGAGATCGAGAGCGTTGACCTGCGCGCGAAGCGCGTGCGCCTGCGGAGCGGCGAGGAGCTTCAGTCGCTGGCCCTCGTCATCGCGACGGGCGTGCGCCGACGCAAGCTCGGCGTTCCGGGCGAGGAGGAGTTCGCCGGTCGCGGCGTGTTGGAGTCGGGCACGCGCGACCGCGACACAGTGGCGGGCGAGGACGTGCTCGTCGTCGGCGGCGGCGACGCCGCCGCGGAGAACGCTCTGACGCTCGCCGAAGTCTGTCCCACGGTCACGCTCGTCCACCGCGGCAAAAAACTTTCCGCGCGCGAGGAGTTCGCCGAGCGCGTGCGCGATGATCACCGCATCACGGTCTTCACCGAAGCGACGCTGCAAAGCATTCTCGGCTCGGAGCGCGTCGAGGCGGCGGAGGTCCTCCGCGCGGGCGCGTTCAAGCCTTTCCGCGTGGCCGTGCGCGGCGTCCTCATACGCGTCGGCGTCGAGCCGAACAGCGAACTCTTCCGCGATCAACTTCACGCGGACGAGCGCGGCTACGTGGTCACGAGCGGCGAGCAGGAGACGAGCGTCGAGATGGTCTTCGCCGTCGGCGACATCTCGAACCCGCTCGCGCCCACCGTCAGCGGCGCTGTGGGCGCGGGCGCGACCGCCGCGAAAGTCATCGCCTCACGACTGAACTCGAAACGAAAGTAGAAAGAATCGAAGGCGCGGACTCCCGCGACCGGCGCGGCGGCGACGCGGCGGCGGCAACGCGCGGGCGCGGGACGGTCGTCGCCTCATGCTTCAGACCGGCGCGCGGCATGAGCCGTGCAAAAGGGCTGTGGGGCGCGCGTTTCCGGCGAGGGCGTGCGTGCGTTTGAGGCGTTATGCCCTCGCGCGTCCCGATTCGGGCGGGCGTTTCGTCCGCACGTCCGCCGCGCACGCGTCGCCGGAGGACGTGTCCGCAAACCTCGCGACCCGAAACGCCCTCGCAGGCGAAGCCGCGCGGAAGCTTCGCCGACGCCGAGCGGACAGCGCTCCCGCCAGCAGATGAAAGACAGGCTGAGATTCAGAAGGCTCTTCATATACGCGACTGCCGCGGCGGGGGCCGCCGCCTGCGCGTGGGCCGCCGCGCGCCTCGACGCCGCGTCGCTCGGCCTCTCCTTCGTCGTCCTGTTCGCCCTCACGCTCGCCGTCGGCTCGCGCCTCAGCGTCAGCATCCCGCGCGTCAAGTTCGAGGTGACGCTCTCGGACTTCTTCCTCTTCCTCACGCTGCTGCTCTACGGGGGCGAGGCCGCGGTTCTGCTCGCCGCAGCCGAAGCGCTCTTCACGACCGCGCGCTTCAGCCGCAAGCCGCTGACCTACCTCTTCAACGTCGGCGTGATGCCCCTCTCGATCTTCCTCGCGGCGGGCGCGCTGGAGTTCTGCTTCGGCGGCGTCACCCGGCTCGCGCGCGGCGGCTTCTCGCCGCAGTACCTCGGCGCGCTCGCCGTCCTCGCCGTCGTCCACTACTCGGTCAACTCCGGCCTCGCCGCCGCGTACGAGGCGCTGCGGGTCGGCAGGACTTTGTGGCAGGTCTGGCGCGGCACGTACCTCTGGACTTCGCTGAACTTCGTCGCCGCCGCGTCGCTCGCCGGCATCGTCGCGAAGACGGTTGACGCCTTCGGCTTCTACATGGTCGTCGGCGTCCTGCCCGTCGCCGCCTTCGCCTATCTCACGTACCTCACCTACCTGCGCAACATGAAGGCCTCGCACGAGCGCGCCGAAGAAGCGCAGCAGCACGTCGAGGAGCTTTCGCGCTACATCGCCGAGCAGGAGCGCATCCGCGAGCAGTTCACGCAGGTCGAAAAACTCTCCGCGCTCGGAGTGCTCGCCTCCGGCGTCGCGCACAACTTCAACAACACGCTCGCCGCCATCCTCGCGCGCGCCGAGCTGATGCAGACGCAGACCTCCGACCCGAAGATGAGGCGCGGGCTTGAGATCATCGTCCGCTCGGCGCAGGACGGCGCGCAGACCGTCCGCCGCATACAGGACTTCGCGCGGCAGCGAAAGGATCAGGACTTCCGGCCCGTCTCCGTCGCGCGGCTGCTCTCGGACGTGAGCGAGATCACGCGCCCGCGCTGGAAGGACGCGGCGGAGGCGGCGGGCGTCTATATCACGCTGGAACTTCAAAGCGACTCGCGCGCCTTCGTCTCCGGCGACGACGCCGAGCTTCGCGACGTTCTCGTCAACATGGTCTTCAACGCCGTTGACGCGATGCCGCGCGGCGGCGTCCTGCGCCTCGCGTCCGCGGACGCCGAAGGCTTCGCCGTCGTCGAGGTGTGTGACACGGGCGAGGGGATGGCCGACGAGGTGCGCGCGCGCGTCTTCGACCCGTTCTTCACGACGAAGGGCGTGCGCGGGATGGGACTCGGACTCTCCGTCAGCTACGGCGTCGTCAGCCGCCACGGCGGCACGATTGAGGTCGAGTCGGAGGTCGGGCGCGGCACGACCTTCAGGATCAAACTGCCCGCGGCCTACGTGCCGCGGGGCGAGCTTGCAGCCGACGGCGACGCGCCCGATGGCAGAAAGTTTCGGAGGATGAAGATGGCAAAGGTTCTTGTCGTTGACGACGAGGTGACGGTGCGCGAACTGCTGTGCGAGATTTTGGAAGACGCGGGCTGCGAGACGGCGCAGGCCGCGTCGGGGCGCGAGGCGCTCGCGCTCTTCGACGCCGGGAGGTTCGACGCCGTCTTCACCGACATCGGGATGCCCGGCATGAGCGGCTGGGAACTGGCGCGCGCCGTCCGCGAGCGCGACGCGAGCATCCCGCTCGCGGTCATCACGGGCTGGGGCGAGGCGGTCGCCGACTCGCAGAGGGAGGCGGCGCGCGTCAACTGGCTCATGTCCAAGCCCTTCTCGATGGCCCAGATCATCGAGGTCGCCGACGAGATCATCGCGCTCGGCGAAGCCTCGCATGAAATGCGGAACGCGGAATGCGGATTGGTAAGTTGCCCCTAGCCGAAGCCTGCGCCAACCTATCAAACGCCCGACGCGCCGACAGCTCCCACCAACCCGCAATCTAAAATCCGAAATCCGAAATCGCCTCACCCCGTCCGCTTCAGCTTGCCCGTCCGCTTCGCCCAGCGCTCGACGCGACCGAAGACGAAGAGGCCGAGCGGTATCAGCGCCGCCCCCATCAGCGTCAGCACGCACAACTCATAAGCGCACGCCGAGAGCGGCGCGCCCGCAGTCAACTGCCCCGCGTCGCCGATGCCGATGAGCTTGCGGCTCGCCGTCAGAGCGTAGGTCGCGGGCGAGACGACCGAGAGCGGCTGGAGCCAGCGCGGCAGAACTTCCACCGGGTAATAGACTCCTGAGACGAGCAGCAGAATCCCCTGAAAGATGTTCGTCGCCTCAGCGCCGCGCTCCGGCGAGAAGACCGGAAGCGTCGCCGCGATCAGACCGAGGCCGATGAACGCGGCGGATGACACCGCGAGCACGACGGCCAGCCCCGCCCAATTCGCGCGCGACAAATCAATGTCAACGAACAGGAGCATCCCCGCGACGACGATGCCGGCGCGCACGACGGCGTAGGCCGTCGAGAAGAGGCTCACGCCCGCCAGGTGAATCATGCGCGAGACCGGGGCCATGAACGTGTATTCGAGCGTGCCCTCCCAGCGCTCGTAGGTGATCGAGTTCGCGATCTCCTGAAAGACGACCGACAGCATCCCCCACAGCATCACGCCGACCAAGAGCGTCAACGTCAGCCTGCGGTCGTTCATCGCGACGCCGATCAGCACGACCGTCGCCGAGTTCACCACCGCGTAGAACGTGAAGACGACCACCCACGAGAAATAGCGCCGCGTCAGGTGGAAGTCGCGGAAGACGAACGCCCAAGTCTGTCTCAACACCTGTTCCATAACTCACCTGTTTCCCTCTGTGCCCTTCGTGAATACCTTTGTGGCCTCCGTGGTTGAGTCAGACGTTCTTAACCACAAAGGCCGCAGAGGATTTCACAGAGGTCACAGAGGTCTTGAACCTTAAACCTTCGCCGTCATCGTCGCGTCGTCCGCGTTACCGTTGGCGTTGTTCTCGTTTTCGAGTTTCTCGCCCGCGAGCGCGATGAACGCGTCGTCGAGCGAGTCCGCGTTCGAGCGTCGCTTCAACTCGTCCGCCGTGCCTTCGGCGATCAAACGACCGTGCGCGATGAAGCCGATGCGCGAGCAAAGGCGCTCGGTCTCGGCCATGTCGTGCGAGGTCAGCAGAATCGTCGTCCCGTTCTCGCGCCGCACGCGTTCGAGGAACGTCTGCACGTCGCGGCGGCTCTTCGGGTCGAGTCCCGTCGTCGGCTCATCCAAAAGAAGTAGCGGCGGGTTGACCAGCAGCGCGCGCGTGATGGCGACCTTCTGCTGCATCCCCCGGCTCATCTCTTCGAGCGGGTCTGTGAACTTCTCGCCTTCGAGTCCGAGCGCTTCGAGAATCTCAAGCGCGCGGCGCTCGGCCTCGTGCTTCTCCATGCCGTAGAGGAAGGCCGAGTAGAGAAGGTTCTCGCGCGCCGAAAGCTTCTTGTAGAACGCCGCGTCAACGCTCACGCGCCCGATCTTGCGACGCACCTCCGCCTCCTCGCCCGGCACGCGGTGGCCGAGCAGTCGCACGCTCCCGGCGTCGGGCAGGAGCAAAGTCGCCAGCACGCGGATGAGCGTTGACTTGCCCGAACCGTTCGGGCCGAGCAGCCCGTAGGTCTCGCCCAAGCGCACCTCGAACGAAACGTCGCGCAGCGCGTGCGTGACGGACGAGCGGGCGCGCATGACGCCTTTGCGCTTGCGGAAGGATTTACAAAGGTTGCGGACTTCTATTCCGAGATTGGTCATGACGCATACACCCTTCGACCCGTAGTTGGTCGGATAGCCGCTTTCCGAAATGGAAATGAGAAGGAAACGGGAAGACCGTTCGGCGGTGGCCGGCCCAGTTAGGCCAGCTCGATGGGAATGATGCGTCTCATCACAATCACTGGTGTCACCTTACGAGTGAGACAAGGATAGGCGACGCGGCTGATTTTGGCAAGACGAATTCTTAAGCCCCGTCAGGGGCGATAGAATGTAGCCCACTGTTCGCGCCGTGGACTACACTCTGATGCCGACTCCGTCGGTTTTCTGTGGCTTCATGCCTTCGGCAGTCCCTTCCTCGCAATCGTCCGCATCGCGTCGCAGAAGCGGTCGAGTTCTTCGAGCGTCGTGTAAACGCTCGGCGTGACGCGCACGCCTTTGAACTCTTCGTGGACGATGGGCGTGGCGTAGATTTTGTGGCGGCTCATCAGGTGCGCGCAGACGGCGTCGGGGTCTGTGTCCGCGACCTGGACGTTGGCGATGGCGCACGACTGTCGGTCGTCGAACGAGGTGTTGAAGCGCACGCCCGGCTCGTCCTTGAGTTGGTTCATCCAGTGGCGCGCGAGGTGGCGCAGCCGCGCCTCCTTGCGCGCGGGGCCGACGCCCTGGTGGAAGAGCAGCGCCTCGCCGATTGCCAGGCGCGGCGCTGCGGAGCGCGTGCCCGTCTCCTCGAACTTGCGGATGTCGGCGTCCTGACTCTTCTCGGCGGCGAAGAGCGGCCAGACGTTTTTGATCTTGTCTTTGCGGACGTAGAGCAGGCCAGTGCCCTTCGGCGCGTGCAGCCACTTGTGGAGGCTTGTGCCGAAGTAGTCGCAACCCAAGTCGTCGCGCTTGAACTGAAAGTGTGCGAGCGAGTGCGCGCCGTCAACGACCGTCTCGATGCCGCGGCGGCGCGCAAGCTCGCAGACCTCGCGCACCGGAGTTATCTGCCCCGTGATGTTGACGACGTGCGAGACGAGTATGACGCGCGTGCGCGGCGTGATGTTCGCCTCGTAGGCCGCGGTGATCTCGGAAGGGTCTTTCGGCGGGATCGGAATTTTAAACGTCTTCAGGACTATGCCGTCGCGCCGCTCACGCTGGCGCAGAGTGGTGAGCATACGCGGGTAGTCCTGCGTCGTCGTCAACACCTCGTCGCCGGCACGGAGGTCGAGGCCGAGGAGCACGGCTTCGAGCGAGTCCGAGGTGTTGCGCGTGATGGCGATCTCCTCGCGGTCGCAGCCGAAGAGTTCCGCGAGTCCGGTTCTGATTGTCTCGGACTGCGGCTCAAGGATTTCCCACATCGTGTAGGCGGTCGCGTCCTCCTGCTGCCAGATGTAGCGGACGAGCGCCTCGGTGACGACGCGCGGCGAGGGCGAGACGCCGCCGTTGTTGAGATTGACTAGCCCTCGCGTGACCGAGAACGACTGCTGTATCTCGAACCAGAAATCCTCGTCGCGCGCGGCGTCATCAGCCGAGAGGTGCGCGACGCGACTGGCCGCGGCACGCACGTCCCTGAGCAGCGACGCGACGGTTGAAGAAGAGAGCGCGGCGAGGCCCAATCCCTTGCCGACCGAAGAGAGGAAGCGGCGTCGGTCGAGCGCGCCGGGGTAGTGTTCTGTTTGAGTTGACATGGATGCTTTCAAGTTTTTATGACGGCTGTCGCGGCGCGCTTCGGCGCGTGGACATTAATTTCGTGTCAGCGCGTGAACGTCAACTCGGTCGTGGCGTTCCGGCTCTCCGGCGGGAGCGTAATCCTCAAGCGTTTGGTCGCCGCGTCGTATGAAACGTCGGAGAGCTGTCTCCCTTCGACGAGCGTGACTCTCTTGCCCAGCGGGTCGGTCTTCCACACGGCGGCGCGGACTTCCCCGGGCGCGTCGCCGACGCCGAGCAGCTCGACGTACTTGGGCGAGCGCAGTCGCCCCGCGCTCTGCTGCGCGAGGGTTATCTTCCCCGTCTCGTCCACCTTGACGATGTTGAGTGCGATGTCCTCAATCGAGTAGCCGTCGCCCGCGTCCTCCCAATGCTCGCGCGTGAAGGGCTTGCCCGGAGTGACGACGAGCGTCAGCGGCGCGCCGGCCATCTCGCCCGTGTGTTGAATCACGGGCTGCGTCGGAATCATCGAGCCTGCGCGCGCGTAGAGCGGCAGGTGGTCGAGCGGCGCTTGAACTTCCACTTCCTTGCCGCCCTCGAAAGTCTGCCCCGTCCACCAGTCAACCCAGTTGTCGCCCTTCGGGAAATAGACCTTGCGCTTCGTCGTGGACTCGACGACGACGGGCGCGACGAGCAGGTCGCCGCCGACGAGGTACTCGTCTTCAATCGTGTACGTGCGCTGGTCGTCCGGGTACTCGAACCAGAGCGGACGCATGACGGGCACACCGAATGCCGCGTGGTCGCGGAAGAGCGTGTAGAGATAGGGAAGCAGACGGTAGCGCAGCTCTATCGAAGCGCGGTTGATGTCGGTGAACTCTTTGGGGAACGAGTAAGGCTCGTGCGGGTTCGACCCCATCTCGGAGTGAGAGCGCAGGAACGGCGTGAGCGCCGCGGCCTGAAGCCAGCGCGTGTAAAGCTCCGGCGTCGGGTTGCCGGAGAATCCGCCAACGTCCGTGCCGACGAACGGCACGCCTGAGACGCTGAGGTTGAGGAGCATCGGTATCGAAAGCCGCAGGTGATCCCACGACGCGACGTTGTCGCCCGTCCAGATTGCGGAGTAGCGTTGGATGCCTGCGTAGCCCGCGCGCGTCAGAACGAAGGGGCGCGCGTTGTGCTGAAGTCTAGCCGTGCCCTCGAAGGTCGCGCGCGCCATCTGCATCCCGAAGACGTTGTGGTAGCGCGCGTGCGCGCCCGCAAGCCCGTCGCCCGCGTGCCGCGCGTCGAGCGGAAACGTCTTCATCGGGTGATGATAGATGTCGGGCTTCGGCGTGGTGTCGGAGAGGAAGACGCCCGGCTCGTTCATGTCGTTCCAGAAACCGGCGACGCCCTGCTCGACGAACGTCTTGTAGAGCGAGCCGAACCACTCGCGCGCCGCGGGGTCTGTGAAGTCGGGGAAGGCGCACACGCCCGGCCAGACGGTCGCGTGAAGCTCCGAGCCGTCGGCGTTCTTCACGAAGTGATTGCCCGCCTGCCCCTGCTGATAGGCGTAGTAGTTCGGGTCAACCTTCACGCCGGGGTCAACGATGACGACGACGCGGAAGCCCAAAGCTTTCAGGTCTGCGATCATCTTCGCCGGGTCGGGGAAGCGCGTCTTGTCCCACGTGAAGACGCGGTAGCCGTCCATGTAATCAATGTCGAGGTAGATGACATCCGCCGGGATGCGCGCGTCGCGGAAGCCTTTGGCTACTTCGCGCACGCGCGACTCAGGCGAGTAAGACCAGCGCGACTGTTGATTGCCGAGCGCCCACAGTGGCGGCATCCGCGCGCGCCCCGTCAGGTCTGAGTAATCATGCAGAACGTTCTTCGGCGTGCGCTCCTTGCCGCCGGTGAAGACGTAGTAGTTCAACTCGCCCGACGCCGCGCCGAACGTGACGCGCGAGGGGTCGGTCTTGCCCATGTCGAAGAACGTGCGCGAGGTGTTGTCGAGGAAGAGTCCGTAAGCCGTGCCCTTCTCCTGCGCTGTCTTCGCGTCCCTTTCATTTCGCAGAGCGATGTAGAAGCCGATTGACTCGTAGATGGGATCGAGTCCGCGCGGGTAGGCGTACGTGTCCGTGTTCCACATCACGAACTGCTGCGTGTCGTGCGAGATGGTCGCCCCGGCCTTCTCGCCGAGTCCGTAGTAAGTCTCCCAACCGACGCGCTTCTTCGAGCACTCGACCGCGCCCGTCTCCGCGTCGAACGAAGTCGGGTTGGCCTGATCGTCTTCGACGACCGTTTGCCCCGCGTCGTCGAGCACCGCGACGAGGAACGGTCGCCGCCTGACGACTACGGTCGCGCCGTTCGGCGATGAAATTCTTATCTCGTCGCTCGTCTCGTTGACTGTCGCCGCCACGGTCTTTCGTTCCGTCGGCGCGAGGGCGTAAGAGAAGTCGCGCTCGAACTGCCCCGACGGCGAGAGACGGACGCGCACCGTCTCGTCGCCCGTGAACGTGACGGCGACGCGCGCGCCCGACGTGAGCGTGAGCACGACGCCGTCCGCTTGCCTCTCGACCTTCTTCACGTCGCCCGCCTCGCGGCGGACGGCGCGCGCCTGCGGAGGCGCGAAGAAGAGGAGAAGGAGCGCGAGCGCCGGGACGATGAGCGCGCGGATTACGTTGTGTCGTTGGTTCATGGCGTAAACAGTTTCGCCCTCAGCGCGCGTTGGTCGTCCGACGCGGCGCGGGCGGCGGCGGCAGTGTCGGCGGCGGTGGCGGCTCGTCGTTCGTGTTGCCGTAGTCCGTGTTCGATTCTTGGGGTTCAACGTTGGTGTACTCGTGCCGCGCCTCGCAGAACTGCTGCACCTGCTGGAAGAGTTGGCCGCATTGCTTTTCGGGCGACAGTCCGTAGTGTCTGCATCGTTCGAGCTGCCACTGCGCGCCGCGCGTGAATTCGAATTGGCGCGGGACGTTGTCGCAGAAGCCGGGCGTCGGGCGGCTGGAGTCGAGGCAGATGCGTAGGAAGAGCGTGTTCTTGAAGAGGTCGCCGAGTCCTTCGGCGCGCGCGTGGCGCGCGACCGCTTCGTTGAGGCAGCCCTCGTTGTCCGTGCGCCGCCCGTACTCCTTCGCCTCGTCGCCCGCCTGCTCGATGTTCTTGACGATGGCCGGCCCGTACTTCCGCGCGACGATGACCGTCACGGCGATGACGCCGACGACCAGCACGACGAAAATCCCGCCGACGATGAGAAGCACTTTCAACCAGGTAGGCATGGCAGCCTCCGAAGTGATAAGTGATGAGTGATAAGTGATAAGGAAGAGCGCCGGATATTCTTATCACTTATCACTCATCACTTATCACTTGTTTCTCTCGTAAATAACGCGACCGTCGAAGATGACGACCTCCGGCTCGGTCTGCAAAATCTCTTTCGGCTCGACGGTCAAGAGGTCTTTCGTGTGGACGACGAGGTCGGCGAGCATCCCCGCGGCGATCTGCCCTTTGTCTTTCTCCTCGAAGGAGGCGTATGCGCCCTCGGCGGTGTAGTTGCGGATGGCGTCCTCAATCGTGATGCGCTCTTCGGGCCACCAGCCGCCGGGCGGCTGTCCGTCAACGCTCTGGCGCGTGACGGCGGCGTAGAGTCCGAGGTAAGGGTTCATGGACTCGACCGGCCAGTCCGTGCCGAAGGGGACGTGGACGCCGTGCGCCATCATCGTGTGCCAACTGTACGCGCCCATCACGCGGTACTCGCCGAGCCGCAATTCGGCCCAGCGCTTGTCCGAGATGGCGTGCGACGGCTGCATCGAGGCGATGACGCCCAAGTCACGGAATCGCTCAAAGTCCGAAGGCGCGACGACCTGCGCGTGCTCGATGCGGTGTCGAGCCATGACGGTCGGCCTCTCGCGGCTCTCGTCGTAATCCGTGTAAGCAACGCTGAAGCTAAACTCACCCTTGCGTATCGTGTCGCCGTCGTAGGTGGTAAAAAAATCGGTCGCACCACTCTGACCCTTCTTGTCCTGCCTCTCGTCCTTCTGGTCCGAAGCCTGTTGCCTTTTTGTCTTTGAAGCGGCCTCGAAGCCGTCGAGCGCCATGCGGTTGGCGCGGTCGCCGATGCAGTGGAGCGCGATCTGGAATCCGGCGGCGTCGCGCTCGATGATCATCTGCGTGAGTTGTTCGGGCGACAGGCGCGGGATGCCGCTGTTGTGCGGGTCGTCGGAGAAGGGCGCGAGCATGGCCGAGGTGCGCGAACCCAGCGTCCCGTCAACGTAGCCCTTGAGCGCCGTCAGACGCAGCCGGAACGGGTCGTCCCCGAACGCCGCGAACTCCGCGCGCTCGCGCCTGATGTCCGCGAGCGAGTTGGCGAACTGCTGCCACTCGGCGACGCGCACGGTCAGCTTTCCCGCTTTCAGAAACTCGCGGTAGAGCGGAGTGGCGTCGGTGCTCGGCACGTCGTTCGTTTGAATCGAGGTGACGCCGTAGCGCAAAGCCTCGGCGAGCGAGCGCGTCAGAGCCTCGGCCATCTCCGCGTGCGTCGGTTCGGGCACGACCTGCGCGACGAGTCCGCCCGCGGTCTCCTTCAAAATCCCCGTCGCCTCGCCCGACGCGTCGCGCACGATCTCGCCGCCCTGCGGGTTGCGCGTCTCGCGCGTGATGCCCGCCTTCTGCAAGGCGAGCGAGTTGGCCCACGTCGTGTGGCCGTCAACGCGGCTGAGGAAGACCGGGTTCGCGGGCGCGACATCATCAAGGTCTTTCTTCGTCGGCCACTCGCCGCCCCACAAAGTGTGATCCCAGCCGCGACCGAGAATCCACGCGCCGGGCTGCACCTCGCGCACGCGCGCCGCGACGCGCTGCTTCGCCTCGGCGAGAGTCTTCGCGCCGTTCAAGTCAACGAGCATCAGCGCGCGCCCGCCCTGAAGGAAATGTATGTGCGCGTCGTTGAAGCCGGGCGTGACGAGCTTGCCCCGGAGGTCAATCGTCCGCGCGCCCTCGTATGCGCTTTCTATCTCGGCGTCCCTGCCGACGGCGACGATGCGATTGCCTTCGACGGCGACGGCCTCGGCAATCGTGCCGCGCGCGTCCGACGTGAAGACTTTGCCGTTGACGAGAAGCAAACTGACCCTTCGTCGTCGTTGCGCCGAGGCCGTGTGAGTCACTAGCGACGCGCACAGAAGGCAGAGCGCGAGCGCCGAGGCGTAAACTTTTCGCTTTGACATTTTCATCGAGCGTGCGCGGACAGGGTTTCGGTCGCGGCGACTTTTATATCACTAAACGCCTCTCCGTGCCGAAGGCTTTTCACGCCGCATCGAACTCGCGCCGCGCTCCGCGCCTCTGCTAGACTCCGACTGCGAAACCGATGCAGCCATCCGCGACAAAAGAGCAGACTCGCCGGTCGCAAAGCGCGCAGGACGCGAAACCCGGCGGGCGCGACGCGAACTCGGACGGGCGCGTCGGCGAGCCGAACGAGCGCGTCGCCCGCGCCTACGCCTTCGCAGACCTCTCGCGCTACACCTTCCGCCAGCGGCTCGCGATTCGCGCCGCCGACCTCGCCTTCTACCTGCTCATCCGGCTGCTCGGCGCGACCACGCGCTTCAGCGTCGAGGGCTGGGAGAACTGGGAGGAGGCTTCGCGCGACGGCGGGCTGCCGATCTACACCTTCTGGCACGACCGCGTCTTTCTCGCGACCTACTTCTGGCGACGGCGCGGCATCGTCGTGATGACCTCGCAGAGCTTCGACGGCGAGTACATCGCGCGCTTCATCCAGCGCTTCGGCTACGGCGCGGCGCGCGGCTCCTCGACGCGCGGAGGCGTCGGCGCGCTCGTCGAGATGGTGCGCCTCGTGCGGCGGGGCTGCCCGACGGCCTTCACCATTGACGGCCCGCGCGGCCCGCGCCACGAGGCGAAGATGGGAGCGGTGCTGCTCGCGAAGAAGACGGGACAGGCCGCGCTGCCCTTCGCGGTCAACGCCGAACGCTTCTGGCAGTTGAAGAGCTGGGATCGCCTGCAAATCCCAAAGCCCTTCACGCGCGCCGTCGTCCGCATCGCGCCGCCGATACGCGTCGCCGCCGACGCCGACGAATCCGCGCTCGAAGCCAAACGTGACGAGTTGCAGCGCGCGCTCGACCGTGTAAGCGGCTGATTGAAGATTGAGGGTTTCTGGATTAAAGTTCGTGAAGTACAAAGCCACAGATTCGGTGTTAGCCATCTGCGTTAACAACGCCGGCTACGAGATGTCGCTCGAACGTAGAAAAGTTTATCCCGTGCTGCCCGACGAGAGCGCCGCGCGGAGTAACTACGTGCGCGTCGTGGACGAGACGGGCGAAGATTATCTTTTCCCCGCGAGCCGGTTCGTTCTGATACCCGTCTCCCGCGAGGTCGAGGAGGCAGTGTTGGCGGAGGCTTAAGAGCGAGCGGATTTAGTTCTTCAACTTCATAAACGTTACGGAGACACGCATGATTAATCAGGAACGCATCAGGAACCTCCTGCTCGAACTCGTCCAGATTGACTCCGTCTCGCGCGAGGAGCGCGACGTGGCCGAGCGCATCCGCGCGCTCTGCGAGGAGATGGGCGCGGAAGTCGAGATTGACGACGCCGGAGAGAAGGTCGGCGGCAACACCGGCAACGTCATCGCGCGCTTTCCGGGCACGATACCCGAAGCGGAGGCGATCATGATGAGCGCGCACATGGACACGGTCGTCCCCGGTCGCGGCGTCAAACCTGTCGTCGAGGGAGACATCATCCGCACCGACGGCTCGACCGTCCTCGGCGGCGACGACAAGTCCGGCTGCGCCGTCATCATCGAGACGATTCGTTGCCTGCAAGAGCAGAACATTCCGCACGCGCCGATTGACGCGGTCTTCTCCATCTGCGAAGAGGTCGGCCTGCTCGGCGCGAAGCACCTCGACATGTCGAAGGTGCGCGCCAGGTACGGCATCGTCTTCGACTCCGACGACCCCGGCTTCCTCTTCACGAAAGGCCCTTCCGCGAATCACTTCGAGTTCAAAATCCACGGCCTCGAATCGCACGCCGGAGTCGCGCCGGAGCAGGGAATCTCCGCCATCAAGATCGCCGCCGAAGGCATCGCCGCGATGAAGCTCGGACGCATTGACGAAGAGACGACCGCGAACATCGGCGTGATTCAAGGCGGCGAGGCGACGAACATCATCACCAACCTCGTCACGCTCAAAGGCGAGGCCCGCTCACTCGACGACGCCAAACTTGAAGAGCAGACGCGCCACATGGTCAAGTGTCTCGAAGACGCCGCGGCGAAGTACGAAGTCACGGTTGACGGCGTGACGACGAAGGGGCGCGTCGAATCAGATGTCTCGCGCGAATACTTCGCGATGGACGTGTCCGACGACTCGCGCGTCGTCCGGCTCGTCAAGCAGGCCGGCGCGCGCATGGGGCTGAAGGTCGAGACGATGGCATCGGGCGGCGGCTGCGACGCCAACATCTTCAACAAGCGCGGCATCGAGTGCGCCAACTTGGGGACGGGAATGCGCGCCATCCACACCGTCAAGGAGTGGCTCGACGTGAAAGACATGTACGCCTCCGCCGAGATGACGCTTGAGATCATGCGCCTCAACGGCGAGTCGGCGCAGCAGGCCGCGGGCAAGTGAGCAGGCCGGCGTTCCCCGCCGCGATTCAAAAATTTTCAATCCCCCGCTCGGAATTAAAAACCGACACGGGCGTCGCTTGCTTCGTAGGCCGCGGACGCCTTTCACGGAGTCTTCTGATGAAACTCGTAAAGCAGGTCAGGCTTTTTCTCGCCGCCGCACTCATCCTTTCTTCGCTTCAGGCCGGCGCGCAGACGCAGCGGCGGCGCGCGCCCGCGTCGAGGCAGAACGCGCAGGACGACATCGAGCGCAAGGTCAACGCGCTCCTCGCGCGCATGACGCTCGAAGAGAAGCTGGGGCAGTTGCAGCAACTCGGCGGCGACGTTGCGGGGCACGCGAACCCAGACCTGTACGACGCGGCGAGGCGCGGCGTGCTCGGCTCGACTTTGGGCGTGCGCGGCGCGAAGAACACGAACGACCTTCAGCGCGCGGCGGTGGAAGGCTCGCGCCTCAAGATTCCGCTCATCTTCGGCTTCGACGTGATCCACGGCTACCGAACCATCTTCCCCATCCCGCTCGGCGAGGCCGCGAGCTTCGACCCCGCGAGCGCCGAGCGCTCGGCCTACGTCGCGGCGGCTGAGGCGCGCGCGTCGGGCGTGCATTGGACTTTCGCGCCGATGGTTGACATCGCGCGCGACGCGCGCTGGGGACGCATCGCCGAGGGCGCGGGCGAAGACCCTTACCTCGGCGATGCGATGGCGCGCGCACGCGTGCGCGGCTTCCAGGGCCAGGACTACTCGGCGCAGGATCGCGTCGTCGCCTGCGCCAAGCACTTCGTCGCCTACGGCGCGGTCGAGGCTGGCCGCGAGTACAACACCGTGGACATGAGCGAGCAGCGGTTGCGCGAGATTTATCTGCCGCCGTTCAAGGCCGCGGTGGACGCGGGCGTCGGCACTTTGATGAGCGCCTTCAACGACCTCAACGGCGTGCCTTCTTCGGGAAATCCTTTCACGCTGACGAAAATCCTTCGCGGCGAGTGGCACTTCGACGGCTTCGTCGTCAGCGACTACACGTCCGTGCAGGAGATGATCGCGCACGGCTACGCTGCCGACGGCGCGGACGCCGCGCGGCTCGGACTCACGGCGGGCGTTGACATGGAGATGGTCAGCCGCCTCTACAACCAGAACGGCGCGGAGCTTCTCAGGCAGGGCAAGCTCACCATGCCTGAGATTGACGAGGCCGTCCGACGCATCCTCCGCATCAAGTTCCGCGCCGGCCTCTTCGAGCACCCGTACGTTGACGAGTCGCGCGAGGCGTCTGTGATTCTGAGCGCCGAGAATCAACGCGCCGCGCGCGAAGTCGCCGCGCGCTCGACAGTGCTTTTGAAGAACGAGCGCGACGTGCTGCCGCTCGACAAGAACGTTCGCCGCATCGCCGTCGTCGGCCCGCTCGCCGACGACCCGCGCGCGACCATCGGCCCGTGGTCGGGCGACGGCCAGCCCGCGAACACCGTGACCCTGCTTCAGGGAATCAAGGCGAAGGTCTCGCCGCAGACGCGCGTGCTTTACGCGAAGGGCGTCGCGATTGAAGGCAAAGGTGTGACCGGCAACTACGACGCGCCGCCCCCGCAGCCGAGCGCCGCCGGAGGCACGAACGTCGCGAGCGCCGCCGACATCGAGGCCGCGCGACTGGCGACGACTCCGACCGACGTGAACTCGATTGCCGAGGCCGTGAAAGTCGCGCGCGAGTCGGACGTGGTCGTCGTCGCCGTCGGCGAGACCGCCGAGATGAGCGGCGAGGCCGCGTCGCGCTCGACGCTTGACCTACCGGGCCGGCAGTTGGAACTCTTGCAGGCGATTCAACAGACGGGCAAGCCTTACGCGGTCGTCCTGATGAACGGCCACCCGCTCTCAATCAACTGGCTCGCCGAGAACTCGCCCGCGATTCTCGAAGCGTGGTTTCCGGGCACGCAGGGCGGCAACGCCGTCGCCGACGTTCTCTTCGGCGACGTGAACCCCGGCGGCCACCTGCCCGTCACCTTCCCGCGCACCGCGGGCCAGGAGCCGCTCTACTACAACCACCCCAGCACGGGCCGCCCGCCGACGAACGAGAAGTACACTTCAAAATATCTGGACGTGCCCGTCACGCCGCTCTATGCCTTCGGCCACGGCCTGAGCTACACGACGTTCCGCCTGTCGAACCTTCGCCTGAGCGCGCAGAGAATCGCGCCGACGGGGAGCGTCCAGGTCAGCGTTGACGCGGAGAACACCGGGCGGCGCGAGGGCGACGAGGTCGTGCAGCTCTACATCCGCGACGTTGTCGCCTCGCGCGTGCGGCCAGTCAAAGAGCTGAAGGGTTTTCAGCGCGTCACGCTCCAGCCCGGCGAGCGACGCACTCTAAACTTCACGCTCACGCCCGACCTGCTCGGCTTTTACAACACGGCGATGCGCTTCGTCGTCGAGCCGGGCGCGTTCCGCGTCATGGCCGGCACCAGTTCCGACGACCCGCAGATGCTTGAGACAGGTTTCGAGGTCACGGCGAGATGAGCGATGACTGACGAGGCGACAGAACGACGGGAAGAAACGGCGGCGGAGTCTAAGGGTGACTATCGCAGCGGCTACGTCGCGCTCGTCGGTCGCCCGAACGCGGGGAAGTCAACGCTGCTGAACCGGCTCGTCGGCGAGAAGATCGCGGCGGTGTCGAACAAGCCGCAGACGACGCGCCAGCAGATTCGCGGCGTCATCACCCGCGCGGACGGGCAGGTCGTCTTAGTTGACACGCCCGGCGTCCACCTGCCCGGACATCTTTTGAATCGGCGCATGATGGCCGCCGTCCACGACGCGCTCGCGGGCGTTGACCTCGTCTGCCTCATCCGCGACGCGAGCGCGCCGACCGGCAACGGCGACCGCTTCGTCCTCGACCTCGTCAAACAGTCCGAGAAGCCCTCGATCCTCCTGCTCAACAAGACCGACAAGCTCAAAGACAAGCGCGAGCTGCTCAAACTCATCGAGTGGTATTCGGGCCAAAACGTCTGGCGCGCGGTCGTGCCGCTCTCGGCGCGCACGGGCGACCAGCTCGAAGACTTCGTCAGGGAACTCGTCGCGAATCTTCCGGAAGCCGAGCCGATTTTTGAAGAGGACGAACTGACCGACCAGCCCATGCGCGTCATCGTCGCCGAACTCGTCCGCGAGAAGATTCTGCAAACGACGGGCGAGGAGATTCCATACGTGACCGCGGTCGTCACCGAGCGCTACGAGGAAGCCTCGGACGAACTCACGCGAATATTTTGCGCCATCTACGTCGAGCGACAGTCGCAGAAGAGCATCATCATCGGGCGCGGCGGCGCTCGCCTCAAAGAGATCGGCACGAAGGCCCGCCGCGACATCGAGCGCTTGCTGGGCCACCGCGCCTACCTCGAACTCTTCGTCAAGGTCGAAGAGGACTGGCGCAACTCGCCGCGCGCGCTGAGCGAGATGGGAATAGAAGAGAAGTGATGAGTGATGAGTGATGAGTTGAAAGCAGCCAGTAACTCATCACTCATCACTCATCACTCATCACTCCGCACTTATGAGTTGGTTCGCACTCGACGTGACACTCAGCAGCCGCGCGCGCGAGGCCGTGGAGTACGCGCTCGTGGAGGCGGGCGCGCTGGGAACGGAGAGCGATGCCGGCGTCGCTTCGAGCGTCGAAGATTCGGACGCGCGCGTGACCGGCTATTTCGACTCGCCGCCGGAGGTCGAGCGGGTGCGCGCGGCGCTGCTCGAAGCGTTGAGAATCTACGGCCTCGCTTCGTCGGACGTGCGCGAGTTGAGGCCGCGCGAGGTCGAGGCGCGCGACTGGCTCGGCGAGTGGAAGAAGAGTTGGCGACCGACGGAAGTCGGTCGCTTCGTCGTCGCGCCGCCGTGGAGCGAGGTTGAAGAGACGGCGGGCAGAATCGTCATCCGCGTCGAGCCGGGCATGGCCTTCGGCACGGGCACGCACGAGACGACGCGCCTGTGCCTCGCCGCAATCGAAAAACATTTTCGCGGGCGCAGTTTCCTGGATGTCGGCACGGGCACGGGCGTACTCGCCATCGCCGCCGCGAAGCTCTCGCCCGCGGCGCGCGTCGAGGCGTGCGACACGGACGCCGTCGCCGTCGGGGTGGCAGAAGAGAACGCGCGGCTGAACGGCGTAGGCGGTCGCATCGAGTTTCGCGTCGGCACGGTTGACGATTCGACCGCGTCCGCCGACACGGTCTGCGCGAACCTGACGGCGGACGTGATCATGCCTCTGCTGCCTGCGCTTCTGGGCGCGACCTGCGGTCGTCTGATCCTCTCCGGCATACTCGACACGCAGGCCGACGACGTGTGCGCCCGCCTGCGCTCGCTCGGCGTCGCCGACTGCGAACTCACGCGCGAAGGCGAGTGGGTGGCGCTGGTTGTTTGAAGACGGCGCGACGCTAAAACCACGACGCTGTTGAATTCTGTAGGGGCAGATTCCGCGCTCAACAAAGAGGGCATGACCCGCCGAAGATTCTACGCACCGCCCGAATCTTTCAGCGACGACGGCAAGCGCGTCGTGCTGTCGGCTGAAGAGTCGCGTCACCTGCGCGACGTTCTGCGCCTGCGCGCGGGCGAAGAGGCGCACGTCTTCGACGGCGAGGGGCGAGAGTTCGCGTGCAGTGTCGTCGAGGCGAGCGGACGCGGGGCGACGCTCGAAGTCACGGGCCGAGTCGAGCCGCAGCGGCCAGAGTCGCCGCTTGAGCTGACGCTCGGAGTCGCGCTTCTCAAAGGCGAGAAGTTCGACCTCGTGGTGCAGAAGGCGACCGAGCTTGGCGTCGCGCGCGTCGTGCCCGTCGCAGCCGCGCGCGCGGACGTTCGCCTGCGCGACGAGCGGGACGCGGCGCGGCGTGTCGAGCGCTGGCGCAGGCTGGCGCTCGAAGCGGCGAAGCAGTCGGGGCGCGCGCGCGTCCCCGCCGTCGCCGCACCCTGCGCGCTCGAAGCATTCGTCAAGGGCGAGTCCGGCGCGTCAGCCAAGGGCGAAGCACGCGGCGGCGAATTGCGCGTCTTCTTCTCCGAGCGCGGCGGCGACAAGCTCGACTCGCTCTCGAACGAGACTGAATCGAGCTTGTCGGCGCTCGTCGCGCTCGTCGGCCCCGAAGGCGGTTGGGACGACGAGGAGATCGAACTCGCGCGGCGTCAGGGCTGGACGATCATCACGCTCGGCGGGCGCACGCTCCGCGCGGAGACCGCCGCGATCACCGCGTGCGCCCTTCTCCAACACCTGTTCGGCGATCTCAGATGAGAGACGCCGTCCCTCACGGTCGGACTTCCGCCAAGTTTCTTTCGAGCGCGAGCGTGCGGATGGCAGCGTCGAGTTGCGCTTGTAGGCGCGCGGCCTCGTCGGTCGCGGCCTGTTTTTCTTTCGCGAGTTGTTCGAGGCGCGTCTCCTGCTGGTCGGCCTTTGAGACGTAGCGCGCGATGAGCTGTCGCGCCTCGTCGGTCTTCGTCAGCGACTCGATCTGCTCGCGCAGGCGCTTCTGGTCGGCGGCGATTTCGGCGATCTCCTTGTCGGCGGCGGCGACGCGCGCGTTGGCCGCGGCGAGCCGGGCCTTGAGGTCGAGTATGTTTTGCAAGGCGGCGCGCGTCGGCTCGTCAATGTAGCGCTCGGTGACGAAGAGTTGTATCTGGTCGGGCGTGATGTTCGAGAGGGCGTAGGTGTGCGCGCCCTCCTCGCGCTCGACGACGTTGAGCGTCGCGGTCTCGTGGGCTTTAAGTTCGACGCGGAAGCGATAAAAACTTTTCGTCTTGCTTTCGGGCGCGGGCGTCTCTTTGTCGTCGAGTTGCCAGTCGTCGCGCACGGGATGCTCGACGAAGACTGTGCGCGGGCGGTCGGTCTGGTTCGTGAGCGTGTAGGTCTTCTTCTCGCGGTTGTAGTAGTCGGCGGTCAGCGTGCCGTTCTGGATTTTGACAAAGAAGACCGGCGAAGCTTCCGCGTCGTCATCGTCATCGTCGTCGCTCTTGTTGGGGCGGACGGTGACGAGCGTGCCGAGGTCGAGCGCGAAGGAGACGAGGCGCTGCTCCGAAGGCTTGAGACGCTCCATCAGGGCCTCGCCCGCGTAGGCGTCGCCGTCAATGACCGTGACCGCGCCGCCTTCGAGCGTCAAGGTCGAAGTGTTCTTCAGGAGCAGTCCCGACATCGGGCGGCTGCGCCCCTCGGACTCGCGGAAGACGGAGACGCGCTCGCCCTCCATGCGCGTCTGCACGATGGGGATGAGCGCCGAGCGGTCGCGCCGCACGGTGACGGGGTGCGCGATCTGGTACTCGAAGAGGTCGCCGACCTCGCCCGCCTCGGTGTCGGCCTCGACGCCCGACTCGCCGCTCGTCAGAGCCTCGCTGATCGACTCCTCTTCGTCCTTGCCCGACTGCGACTTCGCCGCGCCCGGCGCGAGCAGCGCGAGCGTGTCCACGCCCCGACCGTTGGTCGGCAAATTCTCAACGCTCTCGGCGGTGACGTTGACCGTCTCCGACACGCTTGCGACGTTGAGCGTCAAGCCGATGCTGGCGGGTCGGACTGGGCCGACTTTGACGCCGGTTATCTCAAGTCGCTTGAAACCCGGCGACTCGACGGTCACGGTGTATTTGCCGGCGGCAAGCATCTGCGTGCGGAAGACGCCCTCGCTGTTGGTCGTCGCCGTGAACTCCTGCCCTGTCGTTTCGTTCTTGACCGTGACGGTTGCGCCCGCGACGACCGCGCCCTGCGGGTCTCTCACGGTGCCGACGATCTTGTTGCTCCCGACCTCGCCCGTGTCCGGCTCGTACACTTGCGGCGAAAGGCGCAGGTCTTCGGGGATGGGGACGACGGGGCGGTAGCGGTAGAAAGGTTTTTGTATCGGCTGGATGAACGAGACGGGCGTGCCCGAAATGAGTGAGAGGCGGACGTTCGTCCAGTCCTCTTCGCTCACGTTGTCAACGATGGCCCAGCCTTGAAAGAAGGGCTTGCCCTCTTCGTCGAGCACGACGCGGTAGGTCGTCTTCCAGATCGGCGCGGCCACTGTGTAGCTGACGACCATCTCGCGCGCGCCCTCGCCGTCGGACGTGACGGTGATGGTTTTGGCATCGCGTCTGCGCGCGCTCGCCGAGACTTGCGCGAACTCGCCCACGTCGCGGCGCGCGCCTTCGTCGAGGAGTTTGACGGCGCGCACTTCCGACAAATCGAAGCTCGAAAGCTCGCCCGCATCCGACGCGATGACGAGCGCGTGCGTCGTCGCCGCCGGCTTCGACGGGTCGGGCTGCGCGTGTCGCTCTTCGACGGTGAGAATCGAACCCGTGGCCGTGCGGCCCGCCGCGGTAGTGACGGCGACGCGCGCGCCCTGCAACTGTCCGAGCACGCCCGCGAGTCCGCCGCCCTGTTGCCCGTCGGTCGCCGAGGCAATCGAGAACGGGATGTCGGCCATGCGGGCCGAGGGCGGCGCGCTCGAATTGTAGCTGACCGCGCCGATGCGCCCGCGTCCGAGGTCGAGCACGACCATTGATTTCAAAACGTCGTCAACCTGCGTCTGCTTGAACGAGAGGTCAATCTCGGCGTGACCCGTGACCGTCCCGCGCCGCTCGATGTAGGCGACGCCGTTGCTGTAAAGAATGACGCGGCGGATGGGAAGCGTCTGCGTCGCGCGCGCAGAGTCCGAGTCGGAAAGTCTTTCGGTGGAAGTCGCGGCGACCGCGGCGCGCGTGCGGCGCGTGGAGCGTAGCGTCTGCGCGTGCGCGACCAGGGACAGCGAGAGCGTCAAGAGTAGAAGGAGCTTTGCTTTCATCTCTGTGGGCCTCCGAAAAAAGATAGAGTTGGAGCGCGCCCGAACCCGTCTGTCGCGGGCTTAGGTCTTCGGGCTGCAAGGTTGTCCGTCGGCTGCCGGAGGACTCCGGCGCGTCAGCAGAACGTTCGGCGTGATGATCTGTTGATGCGGATTTGTGTGCGGATGGTTGGATGGGGAAACAGTAAGCGGTGAGCGGTGAGCGGTGAGCAGAAAAAAGGTGAGGCGCGCACAAGAAGCCTTTGAGCGGTTGAACGGACGACGCGCACGCTCGCTCAAACACCGCCGGCTTCCGACTGCTCACTGCTCACCGCTTACTGCTCACCCCTTAGCTTACCGCTCACTTTCTTTTTTCCCGCCGCGGGCGCAGAATAGAAGGACGCGGCGAGCGCGACGAAAAGTTAAACGCGTGCGGCGCGCGGGGCGTATAAAGTTTCGGTCGGACATCCTTTCGGCGGAGAACTGAAACGAATGGCTCAAAGCAGGGAAGACGCGGTCGCGCGGGCGAAGGCTGATCTTGCCTCGCGACTCGGCGTCGGCGCGGGCGACGTTAGCGTGGAGTCGGTCGAGGAGGCGGACTTCCCCAACACGGCGCTCGGCGCTCCCGTCGGCGGCGAGATGAGCGGCATGATGATCTCGTCCGGCTGGCGCATACGTTTGAGCGCGGCGGGCAAGTCTTACGAGTACCGCGCCGACCGAAATCAGGTGCGGCTTTACAACTTCAAAGGGTCGAACTACAAGATTTGAGAGGTCGGAGGTCGGAGGTCGGAGGTCAGTGAAAGCCAAATCGCTCTCGACTGTTCAAAGAGGCGAGCGCGCTGGCTACTGACCTCTAACCTCTGACCTCCGACCTCCGGAGGATGGCGATGAATCGGAGAAATTACACCGTTCATTTGGCGCTGGCCGCGGCGCTGGTTCTGCTGGCCGCGGTCGCGGGGCAGGTCAGCCGTTGGGGTTGGCGCGGGCACGTCGTCGGGCCGCAACTGAACGTTCGCGTCGAGACGCCGCACGGTGTAGGCGGTGGCTTGGCGCCCGGCGAAGGCGGCGTTTATGCGGTCGGCCCGGAGAGCAACTACCGGCACGAGGTCATGGTGCGGTTCAAGCACGGCGTGTCCGAAGAGAGGGTTCAGGCCATCGCCGCGCGCCTGCACGACCGCGCCGAGGACGAGATCGAGTCGGTTGACGGACTCTGGGCCATCGAAGACGAGAACGGCGAGACGCAGGATCAGGTCGTGCGCGACTACGCCTCGCTCCCCGAAGTCGAGTACGCCGAGCCGAACGAGGTTATTCAAGCCGAACCGGACGCCGACACACCCGCGGGCCTCGCTTCTTCCGCGCCCGGCGCTCGCCTCGTCGCCGACCTGGACGGCGGGCCGAACGACCCGCTCCTGAATGAACAGTGGGGACTCATCAACACGGGCCAGCGCGACGGCAAGGCGCAGGCCGACATCAGCGCGCTCGCCGCGTGGTCGAAGACTACGGGTAACGACAAGGTCGTGGTCGCCGTCCTCGACAGCGGCGTGGACTACACGCACCCCGACCTGATGAACAACATCTGGCATCGTCCGCCCGACATGGAGATGTACTTCGACCGTCAGCTCGGTGTGATTGACGACTACAACGGCTTCAGCGCCGTCGGCACGGCAGACCGCGACCCGATGGACGAGAACGGCCACGGCACGCACTGCGCCGGAATCATCGGGGCCGAAGGCGATAACGCCGAAGGCATCGCGGGCGTCAACTGGAAGGTCGAGATCATGCCGCTCAAGTTCATGGGCCGCGGCGGATTCGGCACGACCAAGGACGCGATTGAAGCGATCAACTACACCGTCGAGCGCAAAGGCGAGGGCGTCAACGTCCGCGTCATCAGCGCGAGCTGGGGTTCGCGCCAGAAGTCGAAGGCGCTCGAAGACGCCATCCGCAAGGCGGGCGAGGCCGACATCCTCTTCGTCGCCGCCGCGGGCAACGACTCGGAGGACGCCGACCGCACGCCGCACTTTCCGGCGAACTACCAACTGCCGAACGTCGTCTCGGTCGCCGCGCTCGACCGCAACGACCGCCTGGCCTCCTTCTCGAACTACGGCGCGAAGAACGTCCACGTCGCCGCGCCCGGCAAAGAGATTCTGAGCACATGGCTCGACGGCCAGTATCAGGAGCACTCGGGCACTTCGATGGCGACGCCGTTCGTCGCGGGCGTGGCCGCTTTGGTGCTCTCGGTCGAGCCGAACCTCACGGTCAAGGAGTTGCGCGAGCGACTCTTCACGACCGTTGACAAGCTCGACACGCTGCAAGGCAAAGTCTCCACAGGCGGGCGCGTCAACGCCGCGCGCGCCGTCGGCGCGATTCGCTGACACGAACACGAGCATCGAACTTCAACAGCCGGAGGCCCGCGTCAATCGCGCGGGCCTCTTTTTTATCACTCGTCACGCGCGGCCTCTTTCGGTATGATTGCCTTACACAAATTTTTTAGCGAAGGGGACTGAACTCATGAGCGCGTCAACGCCCACGAAAGAGACCACGCAGGAACTCGACCGGCTTTGCATCAACACCATCCGCGCGCTTTCGCTCGACGCGGTGCAGAAGGCCGAGTCGGGCCACCCCGGACTCCCGCTCGGCGCGGCCCCGATGGCCTACGTCCTCTGGACGCGCTTCCTGCGCTACAGCCCGAACAACCCAAAGTGGCCGGGGCGCGACCGCTTTCTCCTGTCGGCGGGCCACGGCTCGATGCTTCTTTACTCTTTGCTCTACCTGACGGGCTACGACCTCCCGCTCGAAGAGTTGAAGAATTTTCGGCAGTGGGGTTCAAAGACTCCCGGCCACCCGGAAAACACTCTGACGCCCGGCGTCGAAATAACCACGGGGCCGCTCGGACAGGGCTTCGCCAACGGCGTCGGCATGGCGATGGGCGCGGCGCACCTCGCCGCTCGTTTCAACCAGCCCGGCTTCAAACTCATCGACAACCACATCTATGCAATCGTCTCCGACGGCGACCTGATGGAAGGCGTCGCGTCGGAAGCCGCCTCGCTCGCCGGACACTTAAAACTCGGCAAGCTCATCTATTTTTACGACGACAACCACGTCACTATCGAGGGCTACACCTCGCTCGCCTTTTCCGAGGACGTGCCGAAGAGATTTCAAGCCTACGGCTGGCACACCTCGACGGTCGAAGACGGCAATGACCTCGACGCCATCGAGAACGCGATCCGCGAGGCGCAGGCCGACGAGCGCCCTTCGCTCATCTCCGTCAAGACGATCATCGGCTTCGGGATGCCGACCGAGGGCACGCGCAAGGCACACTCCGACGCTCCCGGCGAAGACGCGGTGCGCGAGACGAAGCGCACGCTGGGCTGGCCTGAAGACAAAGAGTTCTTCGTTCCCGACGAGGCGCTCGCGCATTTCCGAAAGGCAATCGAGCGCGGCGAGCAGTTGGAGAGGGACTGGGAGGCGCGCGTCGCGGAGTACGAGTCGCGCTTCGCGGAACTCGGTCGCGCGTGGCGCGAGACGATGAGCGGCGACCTGCCCGGCGGCTGGGAGTCGCACCTGCCTTCATTCGAGAACGCGCAGCCGATGGCGACCCGTCAGGCCAGCGGCGAAGTCATCAACGCGCTCGCGCCGAACCTCCTGACCCTCGTCGGCGGCTCAGCCGACCTCGGCCCCTCGAACAACACCGACATCAAACAGGGCGGCGACTTCGAGGCCGACAAGTACGCCGGTCGCATCCTCCACTTCGGCATCCGCGAGCACGCGATGGGCGCGGCGCTCACCGGCATGAGTCTCAACGGCGGACTCATCCCCTACGGCGGCACCTTCATGTGCTTCTCCGACTACATGAAGCCCGCCATCCGACTCGCCGCGCTCTCGCACGTTCAGGTCGTTTACGTCTTCACGCACGACTCAATCGGACTAGGCGAAGACGGCCCGACGCACCAGCCCGTCGAACAACTCGCGGGTCTGCGCGCCATCCCGAACCTCTACGTCATCCGCCCCGCAGACCCGCACGAAGTCCGCGAGGCGTGGCGTCTCGCCATCCTCCGGCGACACGCGCCGACCGCGCTGGTTCTGACGCGCCAGAAAGTGCCCGTGCTCGACCGCAGCAAGTACGCCTCAGCCGAAGGCGCGCGCCGCGGCGCATACGTCATCGCCGAAGCGACCGGCGCGGACGGCAACACAGCGACGCCGCAAGTAATTCTCCTTTCGACCGGCTCCGAAGTCTCGCTTTGCCTCGAAGCGCGCGAGCAGTTGCAGAAGGAAGGTACGCCGACTCGCGTCGTCTCGATGCCCTGCTGGGAGTTGTTCGACGAACAGGACGAGCAGTATCGCGCGAGCGTCATCCCGCGCGACATCCCAGCGCGCCTCGCCGTCGAGGCCGCGGCGTCTCTCGGCTGGAGTCGCTACACAGGCGACCGCGGAGACTGCCTCTGCCTCGACCGCTTCGGCGCGTCCGCGCCCGGCGCGACGGCTCTAAAGGAACTCGGCTTCACCGTCGAGAACGTCGTCGCCCGCGCCCGCGCGCTTCTGAAGAGTTAGGATGACCTAATCAGCGAATCCGAAGCTAGACCGGAGAACTGAGATGAGTGGACGCGTGCTCCGAAAGACATTCGGCGGATTGTTAGCGATTGTCTTGCTGGCTCTCACAACGTCGTGCGATGGATTTATCCAAGTGCGGGGCCGTGTTTATGCACAACGACAGCCCGGCGCGCAGTCGCGTGCCTTCGTTGACCAAATGCCCAACGATGATATTTCCGGCCTCACTCCGCTGGCAGGTGCGAAGGTTGTGCTTTATCACGCAGGCGACTGGGACAAAAATACGATTGATCCTTCGACGATATGGAAAACGGAGGTCACGAGCGACGCGTCAGGGCAGTTCGACGCTGGAGACGTTACAGCACCCCACAAGTTTAATGCGGCTCTGGTTGTCGAGAAGCCGGGCTACAAACCCGCCACGCAGATTTTCAAACACGAGGGCGACAGTCACGCGGCTATCGTAATACTCGTGCCTGACGAACAGCCGGAGAAGAATCGCTGAAGCGACGCATCGTCGGCTCTCTCAATCAACAAGCCGAAGTTGATTTCCTTCTCATCTGACTAACCGTGGCGCTTCACACAACGACGCGCAACGCCGCGGGCATCACGCGAAATTCGACGGGAGTTCGTCCGCGCACGTCGCCGTCGGCTTCGACGGCGAGCGAGTCCGCTTCGTCCAACGTCTCGACGCGGACGTGAGTGCCGCGCCCGAGTTTTACTTCAGGGTTCGCGAGGTGGCCGCCGCGATGCACGCGCGCGAGTTCGCGCAGGAGTCCCAAGCGCGAGAGCCGGCAGACGGTGACGACATCAAGCAGGCCGTCGCAAACGCTCGCGCCCGGCGCGAAGTTCATGCCGCCGCCCGCGAACGGCGCGTTGGCGACGGCGACCAAGCTCAACTCGCATTCGACGAAACACCCGCCGTCAACGCTGACGCGCGCGGGCACGCGGCGCTGTGCGGCGAGCGAACGGAGCGCCGCCCACGCGAAGCGAGCGTTGCCCGGCAGCCGTCTCATTTTTGATCCTTGCGACGCGACGCGACCAGCCACGTCCGCGCCGATGCCAATCGTCGCCGCGTTCAGACAGACGAAGCCGTGCTCGCCGCCGGACGCGCTTCCGAGCAGAACGTCAACGCTCCGAACGGTTGACGAAACAAGCCGCGAATCCGCTTGATGAGAAGTGTCGCCGGGCGCGCCGACAACTCCGCTGGACTCTTCGCGCGTTCGGCAGTGGTTGACGAGCCGCGCGAGCCACGCATCGAGCGTGTCGCGCCGACCGCCAGCGAGTCCGCGCGCGAAGTCGTCGCCCGTACCCGCGGGGATGATCGCGAGCGCCGCGTCGGCGTTGATCGCGCGCGGGCGCGCGGGCGCGGCGGGGCGGTCGCACGGCTCGAAGTAGCCGCTGGCTGCCGCGCTCAGAGTCCCGTCGCCGCCGACGACCGCGACCGTCGCGAAGCCTCCGGCGAGCGCCTCGCGCGTCGTCTCCTCAGTCTCGCCCGGCCTCGACGATTCGCGCGACTCGAACTTGATGCCCGCGTGATTCAACGCCCCGCGCACGCGCGGCCACGCGACGCGCGCGCGTGCGGCTGCGTTGTTGACGACGACGAAAAGTCTCTGCGACTCCCTCATGCGGGCAGCAACTTTAACACGCGTGCGCGCCGCGCCGCCTTTGGTGTTAAGCTCTGTGGCAAGCGAAAAAGAATTAACAGGGATGGACAGAATAGGCAGGACGATAAAACGGGATTGAAGATTTGAAATTCCGAATCTGAATTGGTCTTCATATTTCAGTTTCAGTCTTTATCCTGTCCATCCCTGTTGACATTTCTTACGGCGGGGAATCGTTACGATGAGCGAAGAGAAGATGAGGGCCGTGCGAATCTTGTCGCACGAGGGCGCGGGCGAGTTGGAGGTCGCCGAAGTTGAGAAGCCGGTTGCGCGCGCCGACCGCGTGCGTGTGTGCGTGCGCGCGGCGGGCTTGAACCGCGCAGACCTTTTGCAGAAGCGCGGGCGTTACCCCGCGCCGCCGGGCGTGCCCGCGGACATCCCCGGACTCGAATTCGCGGGCGAGGTCGAGCAGGTCGGCGACGAAGTGAGAATGTGGAAGACGGGGCAGCGCGTCTTCGGACTCGCGGCGGGCGGCGCGCAGGCCGAGTACGCGGTCGTGCCCGAAAACCACCTCGCTGAGATTCCCGACGCGCTCGACTTCGCCGGGGCCGCCGCCGTCCCCGAAGTCTTCATCACGGCGCACGACGCGATGTTCACGCAAGCGCGCCTTGAGCCGGGCGAGCGCGTGCTAGTCCACGCCGCCGGCTCCGGCGTCGGCACCGCCGCCGTGCAGATCGCGCGGGCCGCGGGCGCTGGAAGCGTTTACGGCACGGCGCGCACGGCTGAGAAGATCGAACGCGCGCGCGAGTTCGGATTGGACGAAGGCGTCGTGGTCGGCGACGACCCGCGCGTCTTCGCCGAGGCGGTTCGAGAATGGACGAACGGCGCGGGCGTCCAAGTCCTGCTCGACCTCGTCGGCGCGTCGTACCTGGACGCGAACCTCGACGCGCTCGGCTACCGCGGGCGGATGATTCTGGTCGGCACGCTCGGCGGCGCGAGCGCGGCGCTCGACTTCCGAAGGATGATGGGCAAGCGGCTTCAACTCACGGGCACCGCCTTGCGCGCGCGCTCTGCGGAAGAGAAGGCCGCGGCGGTGCGCCGCTTCGCCGCGCACGTCGTCCCGCTGCTCGCCCGCCGCAGCGTGCGCCCAGTGCTCGACCAAACGTTCGCGCTCGAAGACGTGCGCGCCGCATACGAGCGGCTTGAGTCGAACGAGACGTTCGGCAAGGTTGTCATTCAAATGCAGTGACGAATGATGAGTGTCGAGTGTCGAGTTAAGAACTTGAAACCGAAAGGGAGAATCGGAGATAGGAGATGAAAGTCAATGGTTAGCAGTTCTCTTGCTCGTCACTCTTCACTTGTCACTCTTCACTTGCCATTCGTCGCTGCTTGTCTCTCGTCCGCTCATCTGAGAAAATGATTGTTTCAATAACGAATGGCGGCGTGGCCGCGGGAAGCTTTGACGAGGAGAGAAGGATTTGAAAGCGGAATTGGAGCAGCTTATCGCCTTGCAGAACGCCGACATGGGCATACGAAGGCTACAGGCCGAATTGGATTCAGTACCACGGAGGCGCGCCGAGATCGAAACAGAGTTCGATCAGCGCGCCTCCGAGTTTAAAGCGCTCGAACAGGCGCGCGACGAGGCCCGCGCGGCCCGCGCCCAACTCGACAAGGAACTCTCCGAGCAGCGCGCGCGCGCCTCGAAGGCCGAGCGCGACCTGATGTCCTCGACCAACTCGAAGTCCTACGAGGCGGCCATCCGCGAGGCCGACGCCGCGAAGAAGCAGGCGGGCGACCTTGAGACGAAAATTCTCGAACGGATGGAGGCGGCGGACGCGGCGGAGAAGGCTCTGGCCGAGCGCTCGGAGGAGTTCTCGCGCATCCAGTCGGAGCGCGACGAGCGGCTGCATGCATTCGAGGAGGAGTCGCGCGCGAAGGAGGCCGAGATTGAGGCGCGACGGCGCGAGCGCGAGGCCATCTTCGAGCGGCTGCCGCCCGCGGCCAAGAGCCTCTACAAGCGAATCAGCGCGCGCATCCGCGACGGCGTGGCGCTCGCGGAAGCGCGCAACGGCTCTTGCTCGGCCTGCTTCATCGCGCTCCGCCCGCAGGTGATGTCCCAAGTCCGCCGCGGCGAAGACATCGTCACCTGCGACAACTGCAACCGCATCCTCTACTACCAGCCCGCCGCGAAGACGCAGAGCACGACGACCGTCTCGGCCACCTGAGCCGCGCGCCGTCGAGCCTGAAATTACGAAAGCCGGGCACGTTCAACTGACGCGCGCGGCTTTCGGCTTTCAAGCCTTCATCTCATCTTCCGCGCCCTCTCCGGCGGCGGCACTCCGTTTGCCCCACGTCACACGCCGACGCCGCGAAGTCTCCCGCGAATCGTTCGCGGCAGGGCGCGACGGCGAACTCGCCGCGGGCACTCTTTCGCTTTCCCGCACGAGTTTTTTGACGGCTGGCGGCGTGCGCCGTCGAGATCGAGTTCGGGCTTTGAAGGAGTTTGAGCAAGCGAGTGGCGAGCACAGAGGCTGCAATTCAACAGAACATCGCGCCGCGCGCCTTGCCCGAAAGCGTTACACGCGGGCGGCGCGCGAACTGGTGGGTGAGGCGCGGGTCGAAGTCGCGCGGCTTTCGCTACGAGACTCCGGCGGGCAGACGCGTCCGCGAAGAGGCTGCGCTCGAACGCATCAAGTCTCTCGCCGTCCCGCCCGCCTGGCGCGACGTGAGAATCTCGCCCTCGCCGCGAAGCGCCTTGCAGGCCATCGGCGTGGACTCCGCGGGCCGCGTGCAGCGCGTCTATCACCCTTCGTTCGTCGCCCGGCGCGCGCGAAAGAAGTACGAGAAGATCGAGCGCTTCGGCGCTTCCCTGCCCGCCCTGCGCCGCCGGACGAACGAAGACATCTCACGCGACGACCTGAGCAAAGAGCGCGTGCTGGCCGTCGTCGTCCGGCTCATCAACGACCTCTACTTCCGCGTCGGCTCGGAACTGAGCGTCAAGCGCTACCGCACCTACGGCGTGACGACCCTCCGCAACCACCACCTTGAGATCAAGCGCGGCGGTCGCCTCGTCTTCAAGTTCACGGGCAAGCACCACATCAAGCACCGGCGCATACTCGTTGACGAAGAACTCGCCGCGCTCATGCGCGACATCAAATCCACGGGCGGCTCGCGCCTGTTCGGCTACTACGGCGAAGACGGGAAGGTTCACGCCGTCAGCCCGCGCGACGTGAACGACTACATCAAGGCGGCGACCGGGCCTGAGTTCTCGGCGAAAGACTTTCGCACCTGGGGCGGGACGCTCCTCGCCGCGACCGAACTCGCGGAGGTCGGCTGCTGCGAAGACGAGCGGCAGTTGAAGAAGAACGTCGTGGCGGCGGTGCGCCGCGTCGCCGAACGCCTCGGCAATACGCCGACCGTCTGCCGCGGAAGTTACATCCACCCCGCCGTTCTCGAAGCCTACGCCGCGGGCAAGACCATCGAAGAGTTCCGCCCGCGCCGCACGCGACGCATCGAGCGCCGGCAGCCGGAGTACAGCGTCGAAGAACTCGCGCTGCTCAAACTCCTCGAAGCGCAAAAGAACGGCCTCGGCCCTTCACAGAAGAACGAGGTCTGAAGAGTCCGCGCGTCGCCCGCGGCTCAAAGCAACTGCCAACGAATGGTCACGGACTCGCCGGGCGTGTACGCGACCACCTTAAACTTGACGACGCGCTCGAAGCCTTTGTCGCGGCGGTCGGTCAGGCGGATCAGGTAGATGTCGCCGAGTTTGACGGGCGCGCTCGCGCTCGTCTTGCCGGCGTCGAACAGCAGCGGCGACTCCGCCAACGCCTGCGCCGCCGTCGCGCCCCGACCGCGCCCTTTGACGAGCACGACGCCGCCCTCGCCCCTTCTGAGCGAGGCGTAGCCCTGGCCGACGTTGACGGTCTCTTCAAAGCCGTACTTTCGCTTGAGGTCGTCGGCGCTGCCGAGGTCAACTATCGCACCCAGCCTCCCGCCCTCGATGCCGACCGAGAAACTTCCGGCGTTATAGTTGCCGAAGTCGATGTCGCTGCAACGATTCCTGACTTCGTTCCCGTAAACGACGCGCCCGACCTGACCGTCGCCGAAGCAGAAGGAGCTTGCCACGGGGTCGAGCGCGTAGAGCGTCACGATCCCGCCCGTCAAGTCGGCGTCGGCCTTTGCCGCCGCCCTCGTCTCGCCTGCCGCGACCGGCGCGACGGCCTGCGCCCGCGCGCGCGACGACATGAACAGGGAGAGGATTACCAGGAACAGGGCGAAGGTGATTCTCTTCATCACACCTACTCCTCGGCCCGGCGGGCCGTGTCAGCGTTGAATGTCGAGCGCGCAGAGCGGCGCGCCGTCAGTAGTGTTCGCTCGTCTTCTTTCCGCCTTCGCGCGGCTTCTGCCTCCGACCTTTTCGCCCGCGCCTCAACTCGTCAACGCCCTTGAGCGAGGCGAGCGGCCAGAGCCTGTGCTCGATCTCGGCGAGTCCCGCTCCGACGACCGCGGCGACGACCTCCTCCGAAGGCTTGTAGCAGGGCGCGGCCTCGTCGAGCGGGACGTGCCCGTCGGCGTTGACGACGATGCCGGCCTCTCGGTACTCGTCGTCAATCTTGCGCTGCGAGAGCGTGCGCGTGGCCTCGCCGCGTGAGATGCGGCGGCCAGCGCCGTGGTTGACCGAAAACCCGCTGGCCTCGGCCCCGGCGAGCGGGCGCAGGATGTAGCTCCAATCCTTGTTGCTGCCGGGAATCAAAACGGGATGACCCGTCTCTTCCCACCGCGTGCCCTTCAAAAACGGGTGGCCCGCGGGGAAGGCGCGCGTCGCGCCCTTGCGGTGAACCCAAACGTCGCCGAACTCCGGGTGATGCTCGCGCTGCACGAGGTTGTGGCTGATCTCATAGACCAGCTCCAACTCCTCGCCGAAGACTTCGCGGAACGCTTCGGACACCTGCTCGAAGATGACGAGGCGGTTCAGTATCGCGAAGTTGCCGCCCGCCGCGACCGCGTTCAGATAGTCGCGATAGTTTCGAGACTCCGGCGTGAAGTAGCCGAGGTCTATGTCCTTGAGAAGCTCCGGATGTTCCTCGCGCGCAAGCTCGAAGTAGTTGGTCGCCAGCCCGTGGCCGAAGCCGCGGCTGCCGGTGTGCACCTGCACGAAGAGCGTCCCCGTCTGCTGCGAACGTTGCAGCTCGATGAAGTGGTTGCCGCCGCCGAGGCTGCCCATCTGTTCGAGTCCGCGTTCGGGTCTTCCCTTGCCACCGAACGGAATCTGCCAGTCGTCGTCAACCGGGATGCGATGCCTCTCCGCATGACTTCTGTCAAACGTCGCCCCGTACTTCTCGACGTAATACTCCGCGCCGCCGCGCACGAGGTTCTGAAACTCCGATTCGGAGAGCCTGCCGAGCCGCCTGCTCTTCCCGCCGAAGCCCATGTCCACGCGCTCCATCACCGCGCGGTTGAACTCAAGCCTCCGCTCCGGCGTCGCCGCCTCGGCTTCGACGCTCGACCGCGCAGACATCATCCCGCAACCCACGTCGTAGCCCACAGGCCCCATCGCCACAGCGCCCTCTTCGGCGTCGGTGACGAGCACGCAGCCGACGGGGACGCCGTAGCCGTAGTGCGCGTCGGGCGTAATCACGACCATGCGGACGCCGGGGAAGCGCGTGGCGTTGACGATCTGGCGGTACAGGATTTCTTCCGCGTCCGCAAAAAGCTGCGGCGTGAAGAAGAGGCGGACGCGCACGTCGCCCGTGTCTTCCGTTTGCAGCTCGTAGTAGCCCGCGCCGTGCCAGCGCGCGAGGTGCTTCCAGTTGTGCGCGCTTCGGAGTTCCTTCGCCTCTCGCAGAGCCTTCGCGTCTTCGCGTTTGCCGCTCATCGCTTCGCCCCCTTGTTTGATCTCTTCATTCGGTTCTCTCCGTCGTTCATTCTTTCAAGCCACACGTCAGTCTTCCAAAAGTTTTCGCCTTCTCATCGCGTTCAGGACTTCCGCCGCCGTCTCGTCCGCGGTCAACTCCTCTCCGACTTCGACGCGCAGCGCGGCGAGTTCGTAGAGCGGGCGGCGCTCGCGGAAGAGTTTGTGCGCCGAAGCGCGTTCGGGCGCGAGCGGTCGCGTGCCTCGCTCGCGCTCGATTCTCCGCCAGCAGAGGTCGAAGGAAGCGTCGAGCCAGACCGTCAAACAGTTGTGCTCCGCGATCAGGTCGCGGTTCGCCTCAAACGTCCACGCGCCGCCGCCGAGCGCGATGACGCGCGCCGATTCGTTTTCGAGCACGCCTCTGAGCGTCCGCGTCTCAATCTCGCGAAACATCTTCTCGCCGCGGTCGTCGATGAGTTCGCCGATGCTCCGTCCCTCATGTTCGGAGATGACCGCGTCGAGGTCAACCGCCTCGCAGCCGAGCAGACGCGCGAGCGCGTGCGCGACGCTCGTCTTGCCCGCGGCCATGAAGCCCGTGATGACGACGCGACGCTCGGCGCGCGCCCGCCTTTGCGAATCTCGCGCGCTCATCTCTCGGCCAGCGATTCGAGCAGGGGAAAGAATTCGGGGAAGGAGACGCGGACGCACTCCTCCGCGCCCTCGATGAACGTCTCGCCTTCGGCGTTGAGCGCGGCGACGGCGAAGGCCATCGCGATGCGGTGGTCGCCGAACGACCGCAGGCGCGCGCCGCGAAGACGCGCGGGGCCGCCCACGCGCAGGCCGTCGTCGAACTCTTCGACCTCCGCGCCCATCGCGCGCAGGTTCTCGACGGTCGCGCTCACGCGGTCAGACTCCTTCACGCGAAGCTCGCGCGCGTCGCGAATCTCAAGCCCGCCCGCGACGCGCGTGCCCGCGACTGCGAGCACCGGCAGCTCGTCGATCAGGTTCGCGATTGCCGCGCCGCGCAGGACGTTCGCGGCGTCGCCGCCGGAGTCCGCCTTGACGCGCGCGGCGCGCGACGACGCGCCCTCGTCGTCGTTCGTCCTTCGCGCGCGTTCGCGCTCGGCGCGCGGCGCGAGTCCGTCCGCGCCAGAGACGCGCACGTCGCCGACGGGTTCGTTGCAGCGCTCGCGCGACTCTTCGACGCGCACGTCCGCGCCGAGCCTTCGGAGCGTCGAGACGATCTCGGCGCGGGTCGGGTTGAGTCCGACGCCCTCGACCGTCAAGTCCGAGCCGGGCAGCATCGCCGCCGCGACGAGCAGGAACGCGGCGGAAGAGATGTCGCCGGGCACGGAGAAGTCGCGCGCGTCGAAGCTCGCGGGGCCGACGACCGATGCGGAAAAGTTTTTTTCACTTTCGTTCGCTCTCGTCTCGATGTCCGCGCCGAACCAGCGGAGCATTCGCTCGGTGTGGTCGCGCGTCGGCGCGCGCTCCGAGACGGTCGTGCGCCCCGCCGCGCCGAGTCCGGCGAGCAGCACGCACGACTTGACCTGCGCGCTCGCGACCGGCGTCTCGTACTCGACGGCGCGCAAGGGTCTGCGGCCCTCGACTCGCAGCGGCGCGTGCCCTTCGACCGACGCGACGCGCGCGCCCATCAACTCAAGCGGCTCGGCGACGCGCCGCATCGGTCGCCGGCTCAGGCTCTCGTCGCCCACAAGCACGGAAGCGAAATCCTGCGCGGCGAGCAGGCCCGCGACGAGCCGCATCGTCGTGCCGGAATTCCCGCAGTCGAGCGCCTCCGAAGGCTGACGGAATCTCGCGGCGTTTTCATTCGCCCCTACGCCTTCGACGACGAGCGACTGTTCGCCGTGCGTGCGCTCGACGCGGACGCCGAGCGCGCGCAGGACTTCGAGCGTCGAGTCGCAGTCGGCGCTCGTGGAAAAGTTCTCGATGCGCGTGCGCCCGCGCGCGAGCGCGGCGACGAGGGCGGCGCGGTGCGAGATTGACTTGTCGCCCGGCACGCTCACGCGCCCGCGCAGACGTTTCGCCGGTCTTATCTTCACAAAGGCAATGTTAACAGAAGAAAGAGGTCGGAGGTCAGAGGTCGGAGGTCAGTCCTTCGGTATTGCGGCGACGCAAGTCTCCGGTACTCGCGCTCGTCATGAAGACCGCTAACTGACCTCCGACCTCCGACCTCCGGCCTCCCCCTTTCCGCCTCCGGCCTCTTTCTTGACACGCACGCCGCGCGCGTGTTACACCGTGCAGGCTTCCGGTAAGCTTTCAGTGCGTGTGGACTTTGGCCGCGCCGCAGGCCACGGTCGGGGCGGCAGAGTCTTTCGAGCGAAGTGACCGAAGAGACCGTCGAACTCAAACTGCCGAGCCGCATCGAGTCAATTGACGAGTCGGCTCAGGCCGCGGCGGACGCCGCGCGGCGCTTGGGCTTTGCCGAGGACGCGCTGTTCGGCATCGAGTTGGCCGTGCGCGAGGCCGTCACCAACGCCGTGCTGCACGGCAACCGCAGCGACGAGTCGAAGCCGGTCGAGGTCGGACTCTCCGGCACGGACGCGCGCCTCGTCGTCACCGTGCGCGACTGCGGCGAGGGCTTCGACCCCGAAGAGGTCGCCGACCCGACCGCCGAGGAGAACATCCTGAAAGCTTCGGGTCGTGGTATCCTCTTCATGCGAACCTTCATGGACGAAGTCAGTTGGGAGCGCCCGCCCGAAGGCGGCACGCTGGTGCGAATGACGAAGAAGAAGTGAGGAAGCTGTTAGCTACTAGCTCCTATCTTTTTATTTCTTTTGCAAGCGGCAAGTTTTCTTTCAAACACGGGCGGTCAGAGACATAAAAGCTAATAGCCAAAAGCTAAGAGCTAACAGCTATCCACAAGGAGATTTTCCGCAATGGCTGAACTGAACATCCGCGAACGTCAGGCCGGGGACGTGACGATCCTCGACCTCGAAGGCAAGATCACCATCGGCGAGGGCAGCGTCGGGCTGCGCAACGCCATCCGCCGCCTGATGCAGGAGGGGAAGAAGAAAATCCTCCTCAACCTCTCCGGCGTCGGCTACGTCGATTCGAGCGGCATCGGCGAACTCGTCTCCAGCTACACGACCATCGGGCGCGAGGGCGGGCAGCTCAAGCTCCTCAACCTGACGCAGAAGATTCGAGACCTGCTCACCATCACGAAACTCCTGACCGTCTTCGACACATACGACGACGAGGCCGCCGCGCTCAACAGCTTCAAGTGAGAAAAGCAGTGACGAGTGGCGAGTGACGGGTGACGAGCCGGAAAGCGGCTGGCGATTGGCTTTTAGCCGTTCGCTTTCCGGCTCGTCACCCGTCACTCGCCACTTCCCTGCCGCCTTGCCCGCCGCCGTTTGTCCGCCGGACGCCGCCCTGTTAACCTACTCCTCTTCGCGTGCCAACCAACGCGTGAGATTCTGAGTCTAACGTCTGAAGTCTTGAGTCTGGGATTCGCGGGCGGGACTCGAAGACCGCCGCGGTTCCGGGCACGGGGCGCGGACTCCCGGCTCGCCTTAGAAGGTTTCCGAATGAAGAAGTTTTCGATGCTTTTCCTCGCCGCGCTTCTGTGCGCGCCCGCGTCGGCGCTCGTCGCGCGGACTCCGCAAAACAGGGAACAGCAGAGCAGGCCCGGCGCACAGGCCGCGCAGCAGACGCCGACGACCGCGCGGCAGGAGAGGCCCGCCGGACTCGCCGACTACGGCATCGAGATCGGCCCCGACCCGCGCCTGATCGTGATGATGGCCGCGCTCGACGCCGCCGGCTGGGACCCGACGCCCGCGGGCGAGAAGCCCTCGGTCTTCCGCGAACTGCTGCGCAAAGATCAGGCGTCGCTCGACCCCGTCCTGCGAAAACGCTTGCAGGATTTTTACGAGCGCCACGCCTTGCACGACGTGCCGGACAACCCTGCGACGCCGCAAGACGAGTCCGTTCACTACACGCCCGCCGACCAAGCCGCGCGCTACGTCTCGCTCGCTTACGCGCTCGGCCAGCCGCCCAACTTTGAAGCGCCGCCGCCCTCCGACGACATGCCCGCCGGAGTTCTCGACGTGCTCAACTTCGTGCCGCTGCTCCGTGAGTTCTACAGGCAGTCGGGGATGGACGCGCGGCTCGACGGCTACGTGCGGACGCACCGCGCCGCGGGCGACTCTTTGCGCGAGCCGACCGTCGAGATGGCGCGGCTCGTGCTGGCGTACCTGAACACGCGTCCAGAGACGGTCGCGGTCGAGCGCGTCGTCACGACCGTCCCGCAGGTGGGCAAGAAGAAGGAGAAGCAGATCGTCGTCCCGCAGGAGCACGCGCGGCGCTTCCGAATCGTGCCCGACCTTCTGGCCGCGCCCGGCGCGATAAACTTCCGCGCCGTCGGCGACGACTACTACGCCGTCGTCCCGCCCGACACCGACCCGCGCCTCTCGGAGACGCGCCGCGCCTACATCCAGTTCGTCGTTGACCCGCTCGTCGCGCGCTACAACCGCGACGTGACGGCCCGCCGCGACGACATTAAGCAACTGCTCGAACACGAGCGCGCGCGCACGGGCGCAGACCTCTCGCCCGACATTTTTCTCACCGTCTCGCGCTCGCTCGTCGCCGCCGCAGACGTTCGCATCGACGCGACGCTGCGCGACCGCCTGCTTCAGATCGAGACGAGCCAGAAATTACAACAGGCGAAGGATCAGGCCGCGAAGGACGCCGCGCTGAAGGAGTCGAAGGCGCGCGAGGCGCTGATCGAAGACTTCGAGACCGGGCAGCTCGCCAACGCCTACGAGCGCGGCGCGGTGCTCGCGTTCTTCTTCGCCGAGCAGTTGCGCGGACTCGAAGGCGGCGGCTTCGACATCGCGAACTTCATCACGCCGATGCTGGCCGAGTTCAAGGTCGAGCGCGAGTCGAACCGCCCGGCGGAGTACGCCGCCGCTGTCGCACGCTCGCGCGAGTCGCGCCGTCGCGCGCTCGAAGAGGCGAGGAAGACCGCAGCGCCCGCGGACGACAGACGCGCCGAGCTGTTGAAGGGACTGAGCGACGTTGACGAGCTTCTGCGCGTGCACAACTACGAGGAGGCCGAGGCGCGCCTCAAGACTCTGCACGAACAGTATCAGGAGGAGCCGCTCGTCTATTTCGCGCTGGGGCAGGAGGCGAGCCTTTCGGCGCAGGACGCGTTCGACGAGACGGTGCAGGCCGAACGACTGAACAGGGCGCTCGCGCACTTCCGCCAGGCGATCCTCTTCGCGGAAAGGCAGCCCGACACAGACCCCTCGATCAAGTTCCGCGCGCACCTCGCCAGCGGTCGCATCCTCGCGCACCTCGACCGCCGCGACGAGGCGGCCAAAGAGTTCGACGCCGTCATCGCCGAGAGCGCCGCGACCG
>DASRCS010000114.1:0-35094 GCA_035652995.1 Pyrinomonadaceae bacterium | reverse complement strand
GAGACGGCGAGCAAAGCGTTCGCGCCAAGCTCCGACTTCGTCGGCGTGCCGTCGAGCGCGACGAGAGCGGCGTCGAGTTCCGCCTGGTCGAGCGCGTCCATGCCTTCGACCTCGCGCGCAATCGTCTCGTTGACGTTGCGGACGGCGCGCGTGACGCCCTTGCCGCCGTAGCGTTTCTTGTCGCCGTCGCGAAGCTCGACGGCCTCGTGCTCGCCGGTCGAAGCTCCCGAAGGGACTGCGGCGCGGCCAACGTCGCCGGAGATTAAATAGACCTCGGCCTCGACGGTCGGGTTCCCGCGCGAATCCAGAATCTCGCGCGCCTGCACGGAATCAATAAGGCTCATGACGAAGGCGCTCCTGTGAATTTGTCTTTAGAAGTTCGTTTGAGAATCTATCAACCCGCGGGCGCACACTCAAGCCGCCCGCGACAGCAGCTTGTCGAACGCGTCGTCGGGGAGTTCTTCCAGCGTGCGGACGACGATGTCGGCTTCGAGTTCCGCGTGCGACGAGAGGACGCCGATTGAGCGCATCCCTGCGCGGCGCGCGGCCTCCGTGCCGGCGGGCGCATCCTCGACGACGACGCAAGACGCGGGCACGACTCCGACCTTGCGCGCGGCGGCGAGGAAGACCTGCGGGTCGGGCTTGCCCATCGTCACGTCTTCGGCGGAGGCGACCGCCGCGAAGAAGGATTCGAGGTTGAGCGCGGCGATGATCGCCTCGATGTTCAGGAGCGGCGCGGACGAGGCGACGGCCTGGAGCCAGCCTTCCTCTTTCAGTTTTTCGAGCCAGCGGCGGACGCCGGGCAGCAGCCCGATTCCGCGCTCGCGTATGAGTTCGCGGTAGGCTTCTTCCTTCGCGTCGCCGACGCGCGCGATGTCGGCGGGCGTGATCCGGGGAAAGTACGAGCGCAGGATTTCGTCGTTGCGCTGGCCGAAGGTCTTTGCGAACTGCTCGCGCGTGACCGGGAAATTCTCGGCGGCGAGCGCGCCCTGCCACGAGAGCCAGTGGTACTCGCTCGAATCTATCAGCGTGCCGTCAACGTCCCACAGCACCGCCCGCCGATTCGTGTCCGTGTTGCGATTATTGTTCATTCGCCCGCGAGTTTAACCCACGCGCCGCGGTCGTCGCCAAGCGTGCGGACAGGCGCGGCGTCGTCAAGGTATATTTGCGTCGAGCGGTTCGGCAATCACCGTCCAACGTCCAAGGAGGGTTCATGGAGAGGAAGTACGGGCCTTACACGATCAAGTCGTCGGAGTGTCTGCACAAGGACGAGTTCGGCGAGATGTGGCTCGACGAAGTCGTCAAGCCGGACGGCGAGCCGGGATGTTACGCGACGATGAGGATGAGGCCGGGCGTCGCCGTGATGGCGCTCGACGCGGAAGGATTCGCGTACCTCGTGCGGACGTTCCGCTACGCGGTCGGCAAAGAGTGCGTCGAGGTCGTGCAGGGGATGATTGACGAGGGCGAGCAGGCGCTAGCTGCGGCGCGGCGCGAACTGCGCGAAGAACTCGGCATCGAGGCCGAAGAGTGGACAGACCTCGGACTGGTTGACGCCGTCACGTCGCAGGTTTTTTCTCCGGCGCAGATTTTTCTCGCGCGCGGCCTCAAGTTCGGCGAGACCGACAGGGAAGGCGGCGAGAAGATGCAGACCGTCAAGGTCAAATTTGAAGAGGCCGTCCGCATGGTCATGGACGGCGAGATCACGCAAGGGATTTCGTGCGCGCTGATTCTGAAGGCGTGCCGAGTGATTGCGGAATGCGGAATGCGGAATGCGGATTGTTGACGACCGCGAAGCGGCGGACTCTTAGATTGCGGAGCGGCGGATTTCGGATCGCGGGTTGAAAGAATAAAGCGGATTGGAAACGGCGCGACGCGCGTGCATTTCCAATCCGCAATCCGAAATCCGCAATCGCTAGGCGTTGGCCGCCGTCCCCTTCGCCTGCTGTTTCAGTTGCGTCTTCAACTCCTGCATCTGCTCGCCGAGTTGGTTGATCTCGCTCTCGGAGAGAACGTCGCGGGCCTTCTGGAACATCTCGCCCTCTTCCTCTTCGACGTGGTGCTCGACGTTCTCCTGAAGCACCTTCATCTTCGCCGCCCACTCTTCGGTGTCAACGGGCATTGATTCGAGTTCTTTCAGAAGCAGCTTGATGACGTGGTGTTCCTCGAAGCCTTCGAGCACGATCTCGCGCGTCGCGGCGGCCTTCTTAATCGAAGGGTAGAAGATCGTCTCTTCGATGCGCGCGTGGATGTCGAGTTCCTGTTTGATCTGCGCGAACAATTCGGTGCGTGTCTTCTCGGCGCGCTCGGTCGTCGGCTCGACCTGCTGGAATAGGCCGGAGACTTTCTGGTGGTCTTCCTTCAGCAGTTGAAAAGCGTTCATGTGTCCTCCTCCTGTTCAACGGTTCTCGCCCGGTCTTGGACGGTTACGGTACGCGGATTCGCCGTCGTCGGAAGGGTGAGACAAGCAGAGTGCCACACGGCGCGCGACTTTCGGCGCGCGCGTCCGGCTTGTAGTAAACTCGTCTCATTCGGAGCACAGGCGATGAGCACTGAGAGAGAGACGCGGGGCGACGACGAACGGGCGCGCGCGCGCGCGGCTGAGGAGACTTCCGCCGCGCAGCCGACGCACTACGACTCGCGCATGGAGCACGAGTCGGACGCGAGCGGGACGGGCGCTGTCGAAGTTCGAGACGGCGCGTTTGAAGTTCAGGACGAAGCGCGCCGCGGCGTGAGCGCGCAGCCGCCGGAGGAGTTCACGGGCGGCGAGTTCGGAGACGCGAAGCGCGTCGCGGGCGGACTGCCCGCCGTGTGGGAGGCGACGAAGCACGCCACGCGCGAGATGGGGCTGATTCGCGGCACGCGGACGCTTCTTCGACTGAACCAGAAGGACGGCTTTGATTGTCCGGGCTGCGCGTGGCCCGACCCGGACGGCCATCGCTCACACGCCGAGTTCTGCGAGAACGGCGCGAAGGCCGTCGCGGAAGAGGCGACGACACGGCGCGTGACGCCGGAGTTCTTCCGCGAGTGGAGCGTCGCAGACCTCTCGCAGAAGTCCGACTACTGGCTCGGCAAGCAGGGGCGCATCACGCACCCCGTGATTCTTCGACGCGGCGCGACGCACTACGAGCCGGTCGAGTGGGACGAGGCTTTCAAATTCATCGCCGAAGGGTTGAACGCATTGGACTCGCCCGACGGGGCCGCGTTCTACACTTCGGGCAGAACGTCGAACGAGGCCGCGTTCCTCTACCAACTCTTCGTCCGCCAGTTCGGCACGAACAACCTGCCCGACTGCTCGAACATGTGCCACGAATCTTCTGGCCGCGCGCTCACCGAAACCATCGGCGTCGGCAAGGGCACGGTGACGCTCGAAGATTTCCATCTCGCCGAAGCCATCTTCGTCATCGGACAGAATCCGGGGACGAACCACCCGCGGATGCTGACATCATTGCAGGCGGCGAAGAAACGCGGGTGCAAGATCGTCCACGTCAACCCGCTCCCCGAAACCGGACTCAACCGCTTCAAGCACCCGCAGCACCCGCTCGACATTCTCGGCGCGGGTACGCAACTCTCCGACCTCTTCCTTCAGGTGCGAATCAACGGCGACGTGCCGCTCCTGAAAGGAATCATGAAGGAGGTTCTTGAGGAAGAGGAACGGCGACCGTGCGAAGTCCTCGACCGCAAATTTATCGAGGAGAAGACGCACGGCTTCGACGAGTTCGCGCGCGCGCTTCGTGAAGTCGGCTGGGACGAGATCGTCGGGCAGAGCGGCGTCCCGCGCGAGCAGATGCGCGAGGCGGCGTGTGTCTTCATCAACTCGAATCGAACCATCGTCTGCTGGGCGATGGGGCTAACGCAGCACAAGAACGCGGTCGCGAACATTCAGGAGATCGTCAACCTCCTTCTGCTGCGCGGCCAGATCGGAAAGCCGGGCGCGGGCGCGTGCCCCGTGCGCGGCCACTCGAACGTGCAGGGCGACCGCACGATGGGCATCTGGGAGCGCCCGACCGAAGTTCTGCTCGACGCGCTCGCACGCGAGTTCGACTTCGAGCCGCCGCGCCGCCACGGACTCGACACCGTCGAGACGATCAAGGCGCTGTACGAGCGCCGAATCAAAATCTTCTTTGCGCTCGGCGGAAATTTTCTCTCGGCCACGCCCGACACCGAATTCACCGCTGAGGCTCTGCGCCGCGCGCGCCTCACCGCACACGTCTCGACGAAGCTCAACCGCGCGCACCTCGTCACGGGTGAGCAGGCTTTGATTCTCCCTTGCCTCGGTCGGACGGAGCGCGACGTGCAAAAGTCGGGCGAGCAGTTCGTCAGCGTCGAGAACTCGATGGGCGTCGTGCATTCTTCGCGCGGCTCGCTCGAACCCGCTTCGCCGCACCTCCTGAGCGAGCCTGCAATCGTCGCACGGCTCGCGCGCGCGACGCTCGGCGGTCGGAGCAAGGTTGAATGGGAGTGGCTTGTCGAAGACTACGACCGCATCCGCGATTTAATCGAGCGCGTGATTCCGGGCTTCGACGACTACAATCGCCGCGTGCGCGTGCCCGGCGGCTTTTACCTTCCGAACCTCGCGCGCGAAGGCGTCTTCAAGACCTCGACGAACAAGGCGAACTTCACCGTCCACGAGATGCCGCGCCGCGAACTCGCGCCCGGCGAGTTGTTGATGATGACCGTCCGCAGCCACGACCAGTTCAACACGACCATCTACGGACTCGACGACCGCTACCGCGGCGTCCATAACGAGCGCCGTGTCGTCTTCGTCAACGCCGACGACGTGAGAGAGTTGGGACTGTCCGCGGGCCAAGTCGTTGACCTCGTCGGCCACTTCGAGGGCGAGGAGAGAGTCGCGCGCCGCTTCATCGTCGTGCCCTACTCGATCCCGCGCGGCTGCGCGGCGACCTACTTCCCCGAAGCCAACGTCCTCGTCCCCGTCCGCGCCGTCGCCGACAAGAGCAACACGCCCGCGTCGAAGTCCGTGGTCATCACGCTCAAGCCGTCAGACGCGCCGCTCAAGTTCGACTACGACAACGCCTGACGATTGCGGAGTGCGGGATTCGGATTGCGGATTTGATGAGGGGCTTGCCTCTCTTCGTCTCTGATTGAGCGCAACGCGAGAACGGATTTAACAACGGCGCGGCTATCGCCGGTCGGCCAATCCGCATTCCGCAATCCGAAATCCGCAATCGGTTCAGGGCGCTTCGTAAACGGTCTCGTAGTTCTTGCCGAGGCCGATGGCCGCGCCGATGGCCGCGCCCGCGCCCGCGCCTATCCCGATACCGGCACCGAGTGGAGTGCCGCCGAAGTGGTCGGTGTGCGCGACGACGAAGCCGCCAGCGCCAGCGCCCGCGCCGCCGCCGATTCCGGCACCGACGAGCGCGCCCTTCAGACGGTTCCTGCCGCGGCTGATCTTCACGTTGCGGACGCTGTCGCGCGTGAGCGTCACGCGCTTGCCGTCGTGCGTGAAGTTGATCGCGTCGTCGCCGGCGTCGGCGAAGCGGCCCGTCAGACGGTCGCCGTCCCTCGTGCGGACGGCTATCTCCGCGCCGCGCGCGATTGACTGAACGTCAGACCACTTGCCGCGCGCGTCTTTGTTCTGTGCCGCGGCAAGGCCCGTGTTGGCGAGCGCGAGGACGAGCGCGCCCAGGAGTGCGAAGAGGTTAGTTCTCATGTTAGCCTCCAAAATTATTGCGGCGCGAAATCGCCGCCCGCGTTGGGCGTGGCAAGGCGCGTTCCCCGCGCGCGTCGGCCTAAATGTGCGATTCGTCGGGCGGTCGTGTCGCGCGGCGCAGGAATCTTCAGACAGTTGCCGTGACTTTCTTGGGCGCGAGGCCGCGCGGTCTGGAAGAATAAAAAGGACGGACTGGAAAAGTCGGACGGAGGTTTAGAAGAGAGTGGCTTTAACGGGTGCGAACGAGTTGAAGCGGAAGATGATGATCAAGGTTGACGGCGAGCCGTACTCGGTCGTCGAGGTCTTCTTCGCGTCGCCATCGGCGCGCGGGGCGACGACGATGGTGCGGACGCGGCTCCGACACCTGCTGACGGGCGCTGTTCTGGAGAAGAGTTTTCGTTCGGGCGAGAAGTTCGAGGAGCCGGACGTTTCTTTCGCGCCCGCTTCGTTCATGTACGCGGACGCCGACGGCTTTCACTTCATGGACGACGAGACGTTCGAGCAGTTCATGCTGCCCGCCGAGCAGGTCGGCGACGACCGCGGTTACTTGACCGACGGGCTTGTCGTGCAGGTCTTGAAGTACAACGGCGAGGCCGTGGCGATGGAGCTTCCGCAGTTCGTCGAACTCACGGTCGCCGAGACCGAGCCGGCGATCAAAGGCGACACCGCCGCGGGCCGCGACCTCAAGCCCGCGACGCTCCAGACCGGCCTGCAAGTCCGCGTCCCGCTCTTCATCAAAGAAGGCGAGCGCGTCCGCGTCAACACGCAGACGGGCGAAGTCGCGGGCAGAGCCTGAAGGTAAAAGTAAAAAGGCAAAAGGCAAAAGAAGTGAACAAGACGGCTGGCAGCACCGCTCTCATCGGTCGCTGATTGACGAAAGCGATGACGCCCGCCGTCTTGTTGTTTCGTTCTTTTGCCTTTTAACTTTTGACTTTTGCCTTCCCCGAAGGGGCTGGTGTAACCTTGCGGCACCGGCCACGGGTGTAAGAGTCCGAACGAGCAATCTTAAAAATGAGGAGCGATGAGATGAAGCTCAGAATTATTTTGACGCTCGCGTGCGCGCTCGCGTTTTCGTGCGTCGCGGCGTCGGCGCAGGACAACAAGGCGAAGCCCGCCGCGGACGCGAAGGTTTCGAGCGGCGAGCGCGACATGGCGCAGAAGATCGAGAAGGCGCAGGGGCCGGAGGCCAAGTTGCAGGCCGCCGCGGCCTTCGTCAAGAAGTACCCGACGAGCACGATGCGCCCGAAGGTCGCGCAGTACGTCGCCGGCGAGATCGCGAACGCGCAGGATACGCAGTTGAAGATTTCGCTCGCGCAGGCTTACCTCGACATTTTCAACCAGCCCGAAGAGGCCTCGCTCGTCAACGACGCGCTGCTGAACGCTTACATCAACGCGGGACAGGCCGACGAGGCCTTCAAGATGGGCGCGGCGCGGCTCGCGAAGAACCCCGAAGACCTTGACCTCCTGCGCGCCCTCGCCATCGTCGCCTCGAACGAGACCATCAAGGGCAACAACGCCTTCGCCGCGCAGGGGATGCAGTACGGCGCGAAGGCCATCGAGCTGATCGAGGCCGACAAGAGGCCCGCGAACGTCGAGGAGGCGAAGTGGGCTTCGTACAAGGCCGAGGCGCTCCCGAATCTCTACCGCGCCACGGGCATCATCGCCTACAAGACGAACGACACGAACGCGGCCATCGCGCGGCTCGAGAAGGCCGTCGCGCTCAACCTGAAAGACCCCGGCGTCTATCTCGTGCTGAGCGAGCTGACCTACAACGACTACGACCGGCTGACGAAGGAGTACAACGTCGCGTCCGACGCCGAGAAGCCCGCCGCGCTCGCCCGCGCGCAGGCGGGTCTCGATAAAGTGATCGAGTCCTACGCGGCGGCTGTCGCCATGACCGAGGGCAACGCCCAATATCAGCAGGCCCATGACGCCCTCATGGGCGACTTGACTAAGTACTACAAGTTCCGCCACAACAACTCCGACGCGGGCCTTCAACAGTTGATTGACAAGTACAAGAAGCCGTAAGTAAGGGATGGAGGCGGAAGGATGAAGGATGAAGTTCGAGCAGTCTTGACTTAACTTCATCCTTCATCCTTCCGCCTCCATCCTTCATCCCTGCTTCCGCCCTTCCCGCCGCCGCCCGCCTGAGATATACTCCGCCTTCCGACAGACCTTCATCCGAACTCGCCCCGCGCCCCTTTGTCGGAATTCGCAAACGAACCTCGCTTTCAACAGCCGCGCCGCGCTCGCCGGAGCGCGGGAGAACAGGGGTACTTCCCGGAGGAGACTCACGCCATGCGAAAGACAACCAGCAGAATCTTCGTCGCCGCCATTCTCGCCTTCGTCGCGCTCGTGCCGCCGCGCACGCTCGCCGCCGACTTCAAGCGCGATGTCATCTACCAGATCGTCACCGACCGCTTCTTCGACGGCTCGACCGCGAACAACAACCCGCCGCAGTCTTCGGGCCTCTACGACTCGACCAAGACCAACTGGCGCGATTACTGGGGCGGCGACCTCGCGGGCATCCAGCAGAAGATGTCCTACCTCGCGGGCCTCGGCGTCACGGCCATCTGGATTTCGCCGCCCGTTGACAACCTGAACACGAACATCCCGGACGGCCAGGGGAACCCGACCGCCTCGTACCACGGCTACCAGGGCCGCGACTTCAAACGCATCGAGGAGCACTTCGGCAACACCTCGAACACGTGGACAGACTTCGACAACCTCGTCACAGCCGCGCACTCGAACGGCATCAAGGTCATCGTTGACTTCGCGCCCAACCACACGACGCAGGACAACGCGGGCGAGTTCGGCGCGTTCTACGACAACGGCACGTTGGTCGGCAACTACACCAACGACACCAACGGCTACTTCCACCACAACGGCAACATCTCCGACTTCAACGACCGCTACCAGCTTCAGTACTACGCGCTCTTCGACCTCTCCGATTTGAATCAGGAGAACGCCACGGTTGACGCGTACCTCAAAGCCGCCGCGCAGCAGTTCCAACAGCACGGCGTTGACGGCTTCCGCATCGACGCCGTCAAGCACGCCAATTGGGGCTGGGAGTACAGCTTCGCAAACTCCATTTACACCTACGGCGACAGCTTCCTTTTCGGCGAGTGGTTCGAGGGCAACACCTCCGACCCGCTCTACCACGACTCCTACAAGTTCGCCAACAAGAGCGGCATCTCGCTCCTCGACTTCCCCCTGAACACGGCCATCCGCGACGTGTTCGCCTCGAACGCGAACTTCTCGGAGATCGACGGCGTCATCTCGCAGGAGGCGTCGAACTTCACCTGGAAGGAAGACCTCGTCACCTTCATTGACAACCACGACATGGCGCGCTTCCTCTCGGTCAACAACAACAACAACCGTCTGCACGAGGCGATGGCCTTCGTCCTCACGTCGCGCGGCGTGCCGTGCATCTACTACGGCACCGAGCAGTATCTGCACAACGACACCGGCGGCGGCACAGACCCCTACAACCGCCCGATGATGCCCGGCTTCTCGACGACGACGACCGCCTACACGCTGACGGGCAAGCTCTCGACGCTGCGTCACAACAACCCCGCCGTGCCCTACGGCTCGATGACGCAGCGCTGGATAAACAACGACGTGTACATCTACGAGCGAAAATTCTTCGGCTCGGTCGCCCTCGTCGCCATCAACAAGAACGACACGACTGCTTACAACGTAACGGGCCTGAACACGTCGCTCCCCGCCGGCTCGTACACTGACTACCTGACGGGGCTGCTCGGCGGCTCATCAATCACGGTCACGACCGGGTCGGGCGGCAACAACCCCGTGGCCGCGTTCTCGCTCCCCGCGCACACGGTCGCCGTCTGGCAGTTCACCGAGGGCGCAGCCGCGCCGGAAGTCGGCTCAATCGGCCCGACCTCGGCGCAGCCCGGGGTCAAGGTCACAATCGGCGGCAAGAACTTCGGCGCGACGCAAGGGACGGGCAGCGTCAAGTTCGGCACCACGACCGCGACGATCAACTCGTGGTCGGACACGAAGATCGTCGCGACCGTCCCGGCGGTGACGAACGGCAGCTACAGCGTGACCGTGACGGCCAACGGCGGCGCGGTCTCGAACGGGATACAATTCACGGCGCTGACCGCGAAGCTCATCCCCGTCACCTTCACCGTCAACAACGCGACGCCGACAAGCCCGGGCGACTACATCTTCCTGACCGGCAGCACCGTCGAACTCGGCAACTGGGCGACGACCTGGGACGGCGCGGTCGGCCCCATGCTCACGCCCAACTACCCGAACTGGTTCCTGAACGTCAGCGTCCCCGCGGGACAGACGATTCAATTCAAGTTCATCAAGATCGCCGCGGGCGGCGCGGTCACTTGGGAGGCCGGCTCGAACCACTCGTACACCGTGCCGTCGAGCGGGACGGGGTTCGTCAACGTCAACTGGCAGTATTAAGAAATGATGAACGCGGAACGACGAACGATGAATTAGAAGACGCCTTCTGTTCGTCGTCACGTCGTTCCGCGTTCGCCGTGTCTCACGTGTCGTGATGGGAAAGCTTCATGCGCTGTCGGCGCTGCTGCTCGCGCTGACTTTTCACCCCGCACTTCTGGCGGCGCAGACGCCGACGGCGCAGCCACCCGCCGCCGCGGGCGACAAAGCGAAGGCGAGCGCCGAGGCGCTGAAGAAGTACGCGGGGCGGTACGAGCTTGAGACGGGCGTCATCCCCGTCTCGACGCTCGACGTGACGCTCGCCGACGGACAGCTCTGGATGAAGCCGTCGAACGTGAGGAAGCGGCGGCTCGTCCGCAAGTCGAAAGCGGCGTTCACCGACGAGATGGAGGGCACGCCCGTCACGTTCGGGCGCGACGACGAGGGCCGGATCGTCAGCCTCACCTTTCTCTACGAGGGCGAGCCTTACACCGCGCGCCGCGTCGAACTCCCGCCGCCGAGTCTGAAGGGGAACACGACGTTCCGGCTCGACGGCCATTCGGACGCTTCAATCGTCGTCCTCACGGGAACGTTCGACGAGTGGAATCAGTCGCAGCTCGTCTTCGGGCGCGAGGGCGACGCGTGGGTCTGCCGCATAGACCTCGACCCCGGCGTCTATCAGTACAAGTTCATCGTTGACGGCAACTGGCTGCTCGACCCTTCAAACCCGCAAACGGCTGAGGACGAGGCCGGCAACGTCAACAGCGTAATCGAAGTCAAGCCGAAGCCTTAAACGCCGAACGAAAAGCCGCTCGCATCACACGTCTCTGCGATTTGAGATTCGCGGGGGCGTGTCGTAGTGTGTAAGGCTTAAACTCAAAGCGAAGGAATCAACCATGAGCACGCAGCCAAACAAAATCATCTACTCGATGGTCGGCGTCAGCCGTCACTACGACAAGCGCGCCGTCCTCAAAGACATCTACCTCTCCTACTTCTACGGCGCGAAGATCGGCGTCATCGGATTGAACGGTTCGGGCAAGTCGAGCCTTCTGCGAATCATCGCGGGCGCGGACAAGGGCTTCACGGGCGAGACCGTCCTTTCGCCCGGCTACACCGTCGGCTACCTCGAACAGGAGCCGCAACTCGACGAGTCGAAGACCGTGCGCGAGACGGTCGAGGAGGCCGTCTCGGAGACGGTCGCGCTGCTCAAGGAGTTCGACGAGATCAACGCACGCTTCGGCGAAGAGATGTCGGACGAAGAGATGTCGAAGCTGCTCGAACGTCAGGGCGAGGTGCAGGAGAAGTTGGACGCTTCGGACGCGTGGGACTTGGACTCGCGCCTTGAGATGGCGCTGGACGCGCTGCGCTGCCCGCCCGGCGAGACGCCCGTCAAAGTTCTTTCGGGCGGCGAGCGACGCCGAGTCGCCTTGTGCCGCCTGCTCCTTCAGAAGCCCGACATACTCCTTCTGGACGAGCCGACGAACCACCTCGACGCCGAGTCGGTCGCGTGGTTGGAGCAGCACTTGCAGCAGTACGCGGGCACGGTCATCGCCGTCACGCACGACCGATACTTCCTCGACAACGTCGCCGGCTGGATTCTCGAACTCGACCGCGGCGAGGGCATCCCCTGGAAGGGCAACTACTCTTCGTGGCTCGAACAGAAGCAGGAGCGCCTGCGCCGCGAGGAGAAGCAGGAGAGCGAGCGCGCGAAGACTCTTGAGCGCGAGCTTGAGTGGATTCGGATGTCGCCCAAAGGCCGCCGCGCGAAGGGCAAGGCGCGCATCAACTCTTACGAGGCGCTGCTCGCCGAGCAAACGGAGCAGCGCGCCCGCGAGCTTGAGATTTACATCCCGCCGGGGCCGCGCCTCGGCTCGGTCGTCATCGAAGCCGACGGCGTGTCGAAGGCTTACGGCGACCGCCTGCTCGTCGAGGGGATGACGTTCCGCCTCCCGCCCGGCGGCATCGTCGGCGTCATCGGCCCGAACGGCGCGGGCAAGACCACACTCTTCCGCATGATCAACGGCGAGGAGAAGCCCGACGCCGGAACGATTCGCGTCGGCGAGACCGTGCAGCTCGGCTACGTTGACCAGAGCCGCACGCTCGACCCCGACAAGACGATCTGGGGGGAAATCTCCGGCGGCAGCGACACGATTCGCTTAGGCCCCCGCGAAGTCAACTCGCGCGCCTACGTCGGTCGCTTCAACTTCTCCGGCTCGGATCAACAAAAGAAGGTCGGGATGCTCTCAGGCGGCGAGCGCAACCGCGTCCACCTCGCGAAGATGTTGAAGGAGGGCGCGAACGTCCTCCTGCTCGACGAGCCGACGAACGACCTCGACGTGAACACGATGCGCGCTTTGGAAGAAGCGCTCGAAAACTTCGCGGGCTGCGCCGTCGTCATCAGCCACGACCGCTGGTTCCTCGACCGCACGGCCACGCACATCCTCGCCTTCGAGGGCGACAGCCGCGTCGTCTGGTTCGAGGGCAACTTCTCCGACTACGAAGAGGACAAGCGCGCGCGCTTGGGCGACGCCGCCACGCAGCCGCACCGCATCAAGTACCGGCAGTTGACGCGCGGGTGATGGAAGCCGCGCTGGGGTAGGGCGTACAATGCGCTCAGAGGTGAGGCCATGACGAAAGAGGTCGAAGCAGTTTACGAGGAAGGCCGCCTGCGCCCGCTCGAACCTCTCGGACTGCGCGAAGGCTCGCGACTGAAGATCATCGTCGTCACGCGCGACGACGCGGAAGTGCGGAGAACGCCCGCCGAGACGCTCGCCGAGATCGCCGCGCTCCCGCCCGAAGGCGAGGCTGACGGGTTCTCAGGCCGAGACCACGACTCAGTTCTGTACTCGCAGAAGTGACCGCATGATCTTCGTTGACACCGGCGCATGGTTCGCCGCCGCCGTGCCCTCAGACCCGGATCACCCCGCCGCATCACGCTGGCTCGCGGCCAACGCTGGGCCACTCTTGACGACTGACTACATCGTTGACGAGACGCTGACGCTCCTTCGCGCGCGAGGCGAGAGAACCCGCGCGCTCCTGATTGGCGAAGTATTCTTCGATGGGCGGTTGGCCGAAATCCACAGGCTCGACGAGTCAGACATTACGCTCTCGTGGGAAGTCTTCAAGCGGTTCGATGATAAAGGCTGGAGCTTCACCGACTGCACGAGCAAAGTCGTCATCGAACGCCTCGGCATCGTGCAAGCGTTCGCCTTCGAAACCATTTCAGGCAATTCGGGACTGTGCAAGTCGTCCCATAAAATCTGCCAAGCGCAGCCGCACCGCATCAAGTACCGGCAGTTGACGAGGGGCTGATGAGACGCGAGGACTTGGAACGCTACCTTGAGCGCGGCGACCGACTCGGATTCCAGAAGGAGACGGGAGACGCCGATTACATCGGCTGGATAATGCTCAGCAAGAACAAGCCGCACGAGCGTCACCTGTCTCTGCTCAAGCCGGGCGAGGAGCCTGGCTTCGTCGCCGAACAGGAGTACGCGCGCGTCTGCCCTTATCAAGTGTGGGTGGCCGAGTTCAGGCGCGAAGTGTACGAGAGCGGCGAGTGCGAGAGTATGGACGACTACCGGCTGAACAGGTGTTTTTACTTCCCCACGCTCGACCACGTCGAGGAGTTCGTTCGGCGGTTTGGTCACAGTCTCGAAGAGATCAAGTGGCCGATTGAGATAGATTCAAACTAGGCGAGGGAGGGTCTCGGCGGTGAAGGCGACTTGGAAAGGCGCAGTGCTGGCGGAGAGCGACGACACTGTCGTCGTCGAGGGCAATCATTACTTCCCGGCTGACTCGGTCAGGCGCGAGAACTTCCGCGAGAGCGAGACGCACACGGTCTGCCCGTGGAAGGGGACGGCGAGTTACTACGACGTGGTCGTGGGCGGCGAGGTGAACAGGGACGCGGCTTGGTACTACCCGCAGCCGAAGGACGCGGCCAGAGAGATCAAAGACCGCGTCGCCTTCTGGCGCGGCGTGAAGGTCGAGTAGCCGCGCGAGCATCAGGCGGACGAACGTATGTGTCACGAGGGTGCAATCGGATGTCGGACAGTCGCGTCGAGTCGGATGAACGGGAGACTTGAAGGATGATTGAACGGGCGAGGTTGTCGCTCACGATTCTTCTGCTGTGGCTGCTCGCCGTGCCCGCTTCGGCGCAGACCGCGACACGCGCGGGCGGCGTGCAAAGGCCGGCGCGTGGAACGTCAGCGCGGAAGCCTGCGACGCCGACGCGGAGGGCGACCGCGCCCACGCAAATCACGATCCTGCCCGCGGCGTGGCGCGCGGCGCTCGGACGCGTCAGCGCCGACTCGATGCGCGGTCATCTTTCTTTCATCTCGTCCGACCTGCTCGAAGGGCGCAAGACGCCTTCGAGCGGACTCGACATCGCCGCCGAGTACATCGCCGCGCAGTTCCGCCGCGCGGGACTCGAACCCGCGGGCGACGACGGATACTTTCAGACGGCGGATTTGACGCTCAAAGCTCCGGCACCCGCCGAGACGCCCGTCAAGGTTCGCAACGTCGCAGGGATACTTCGCGGCTCCGACCCGACGCTCAAAGAGACCTACGTCATCGTCTCGGCGCACTACGACCACCTCGGCGTGCGCGAGGGCTGCGACCGGCAGAAGGAAGACTGCATTTACAACGGCGCGAACGACGACGGTTCGGGCACCGTAGGAGTCATCGAGATGGCTTCGGCGCTCGCGAAGTTGCAGCCGCGCCCGAAGCGGAGCATTCTCTTCATCACCTTCTTCGGCGAAGAACTCGGACTGCTCGGCTCGCGCTACTACGGTCGCCACCCGCTCGTGCCTCTGGCGAAGACGGTCGCGCAGGTCAACCTCGAACAGATCGGGCGCACCGACGACAGCGAAGGGCCGCAGGTCGGCACGCTCGCCGTGACGGGATTCGGCTACTCGGACGTGGGCGCGACGCTCGTGCGCGCGGGCGACGCCGAGGGAGTGAAGGTTTACAAGCACCCGACGAACTCAGACCTTTACTTCAGTCGCAGCGACAACCAGTCGCTGGCCGACGCGGGCGTCCCGGCGCACACCGTCGGCGTCGCCTTCGAGTTCCCCGACTACCACGCCGTCGGCGACGAGTGGCCGAAGGTTGACTTCGCGAACATGGAAAAAGTCGTCCGCGCCGTCGCCGCCGCCGTGCTCATGATCGCCGACGACCCGCGCGAGCCGCGCTGGAACGAGCAGAACCCGAAGGCCGCGAAGTACGTCGAGGCGTGGAGGAAACTGCACGGGAAGTAAGGCAGAGGTCAGAGGTCGGAGGTCAGTAAAAGCATTCTGATGCGTAAGCCGACGAAGAGGCGCGGGCCGCAGCGCACGGGCAAGCACTGACCTCCGACCTCTGACCTCTGCTTTCGTCCCTGATCTTCGTCCGCTCGTCCTTCAAATCTCGCGGCTCGTCACAAAGCCCCGGCGCTTTTGTAAAAAGGCGTCGGCGTGTGCGAAACTAAACTTTACCGTCTCCCGTATTTCAGTCTCCGGCTCACAATCCGCGACCCGACGTTCGTCTCGGACGGTCAGTCAAACCCAAACTTTCTATGTTCAGGAGTGCATACCGCATGAGATTTTTCAGACTCAGAATCGGCGCTGCCGCGCTCGCCGCCTGCGCGCTCGGCCTCGCCGTGCTCGCGCAGTCGGGCGGCCACGGCTTCGACAAGTCGCGCATGGACACGGCTGTGGTGGCCTGCAACGACTTCTACAATTACGCCAACGGCAACTGGATGAAGACGACCCAGATACCCGCGGCCTTCCCTTCGTGGGGCAGCTTCAACATCCTCAACGAGAACAACCGCAACACGCTGCACGAAATTCTCGAAGAGGCGGCGAAGAATGCGACGGCCAAGTCGGGTTCGACCGAGCAGAAGATCGGCGACTTCTACTCGACCTGCATGGACGAGTCGAAGCGCGAGGCCGAGGGCGCGAAACCCTTGCAGCCGTACCTCGCGCGAATTGACAAGGTCAGGGACGCGAAGGGCGTCGAGACGGAGATCGCCTACCTCCACAAGGAGGGCATCCCCGTCCTCTTCGGCTTCGGCGCGGCGCCGGACTTCAAGAACAGTTCGATGAACATCGGCAACGCGACCCAGGGCGGGCTGTCGCTTCCGAGCCGCGACTACTACACCGACACCGACGACAAGTCGAAGCAGTTACGCGACGCCTTCGTCAAGCACGTGAGCGCGATGTTTCAACTCCTCGGCGACGCGCCCGCGCAGGCCGACGGCGAGGCGCAGACCGTGCTGGCGGTCGAGACGCGGCTCGCCGAGAACTCGCGCCGCCCGGCGGAACTCCGCGACATTGAGAAGCAGTACCACATGATGTCGGTCGCCGACCTCGACAAGCTGACGCCGCACTTTTCCTGGGAAGACTACTTCGCCGGCCTGGGGCTGCCGAAGACCTTGCAGATCAACATGCAGCACCCGGAGTTCTTCACCGCGGTGGACAAGATGCTGGTGGACGTGCCGGTCGCCGACTGGAAGACCTACATGCGCTGGCAGCTTCTGAGCGCCGCGGCGGACGCGCTCTCGTCGAAGTTCGAGACCGAGAACTTCAACTTCTACGGCAAGACCTTGCAGGGCCGGAAGGAGCAGCTCCCGCTCTGGCGTCGCTGCGTCTCCGCGACCGACAACAACCTCGGCGAGGCGCTCGGTCAGGTTTACGTCGCGCGCGCCTTCACGCCCGAAGCAAAGCGGCGGATGCAGACGATGGTCAACAACCTGCTCGCGGCCTTCCGCGACCGGCTCGAAGCCGCGAGCTGGATGAGCGACGACACGCGCAAGCAGGCGCTCGCCAAGCTCGCCGCCTTCGGCCAGAAGATCGGCTACCCCGACAAGTGGATTGACTACTCGCGCCTGAACGTCACGCGCGAGTCCTACGCGGCGAACATCATCCGCGCGAGCGAGTTCCAGCAGTGGCGCGACCTCAACAAAATCGGGAAGGCCGTTGACAAGACCGAGTGGGGCATGACTCCGCCGACGGTCAACGCCTACAACAACTGGCTCCGCAACGAGATCGTCTTCCCCGCGGGAATCCTTCAGCCGCCCTTCTTCAACCCGGCGGCGGACGACGCGATCAACTACGGCGCAATCGGCGCGGTCATCGGCCACGAGATCACGCACGGCTTCGACGACGAGGGCGCGAACTTCGACCTCGCCGGCAACCTCAAGGACTGGTGGACGCCCGCCGACAAGAAGAACTTCGAGGGCCGCGCCGACTGCATCGTCAAGCAGTTCGACGCCTTCGAGGTCGAGCCGGGCCTGCACGAGCAGGGCAAGCTCGTCAGCGGCGAGTCAATCGCCGACCTCGGCGGTCTGACGGTGGCCTATCACGCCTACGAGAAATCTCTTGAGGGCAAGCCGCGCCCCGCGGACATTGACGGCTTCACGCCGGAGCAGCGCTTCTTCTTGGGGTGGGCGCAGGTCTGGGCCGAGAAGGCGACGCCGGAGTACGAGCGTCTGATCGCGAAGAACAACGAGCACCCGCTCTCGCGCTTCCGCGTCAACGGCCCGCTCTCGAACATGCCGGAGTTCGCGCAGGCCTTCCAGTGCAAGGCCGGCGACCCGATGGTGCGCCCCGCGGATGAGCGCTGCCAGATTTGGTAAGCCCGACGGGTAAGGCAAAAGTAAAAAGGCAAAAGGCAAAAGAAGGCCGATAAAGTACGGCGCGACTCTCACCATTGGTGATGAGAGTCGCGCCATCTTTTTCTCTTCTCTTTTGCCTTTTTACTTTTGCCTTATTTCGGCCCGCGGAGAGACGAACCCGCCCCGCAAGGTGGGGAGTTCCTCGTGCGGAGGCCTGATTGGCGGCGGCTGTTGGTTCAGTGTCCGGCTGCCGCGCCCGCGGCGACGCGCGCGGCGCGCCCGGCGGGCCGAGTGGCGTGACGCGCGCAGGCGCGCGCGAGCGCCTCTTCGACGCGCGGCTCGACGCTGCACTCGGGCTTGCGGCAGACGGCGGCGAGTTCGGAGATGACGAGGTAGCGTGCGCGTTCGAGCATTCGCTGCTCGCGGAAAGATAGCGGCTTGACGTGGCTCAGGTAAGTCAGGTTCTTCAGGACTTCGGCGACCTCGAAGATGTCGCCGGTACGCATCTTCTCGGTGAACTCCTTGAAGCGATCCTTCCAGTCGGTCGCCGCGTTGTGGAAGTCGTCGGCGAGGTGCTTGAGCAGCATCTCACACTCGCCCGAAGAGATCGGGGAGCGCAAGCCTACTTCGTTTGCGTTGGCGACGGGGACTAAGACGACCGAGTTGGTCGAGGCGAGACGGAGCGTGTAGAAGGGAAGTGACGTTGCTCCGATCTGTTTCTGTTCTATCTGTTCGATGGTGCCGATGCCATGATTGGGGTAAACGACTTTCTGGCCGACTTTGAAACCCACCTCACACCTCCTGTGTTGCAAAAAACGAGGCCGCGTCGCAAAGGGTCGGGATTTGGGGAAGCCCTTGAGGTTCGCTTGCGCCGCGGCGGCGACGGTTCGTAATTTCTAACGAAAGTGTAACAAGCGCCCGGCGCGAGCGTCAAGGTTCAGCAAACGCCCGCAAGGCCGCCCGGTCTCTCTTGTCAAAATTGCAACGGAAAGCGCGAACTCGCGGCGCAAAAAAAGTTCGCCCCGCGTCCGCCGCACGAAACGGGCCGGCGCTCGAAGCCTTCACTCTCGCCGTCTTGACCTCGCGCCGTCGCCTGAGATAAAAGCGGCCCATCCGGCAGACGACCCCGCGCGAAATCCAGAACTTCAAGACGAGGAGAAGAAGAAAATGCCGACATACGTCACGCTGTTCCGCTGGACTCAGAAGGGGATCGAGAACGTGAAGGTCAGCCCGACGAGGCTCGACGCCGCGAAGGAAATTTTCAAACAGATGGGCGGCGAGCTGAAGTCATTTCACGTCCTGATGGGGCAGTACGACGCCGTCATCGTCGGCGAAGCGCCCGACGACGAGACGATGGCGCGCATCATGCTGACCGCGACCGCCCACGGCGCGATCCGCTCCGAGACGATGCGCGCCTTCACCGAAGACGAGTACCGCGAAATCATCTCGTCGCTTCCCTGAAGCCGCGCGCGCCGGGCGAGCGTCGAACCCGCGTTCGTTTTAAATTCGTCGTCAGGCATTCGTCGTCAGGCATTCTTCGCGGCGGGCAGTTCCACCGAGAAGGTCGAGCCTTGGCCGGTCGTCGAACGCACCGTCGCCTCGCCGCCGTGCGCGCGCGCGAGGTGCTTGACGATGGCGAGTCCGAGGCCGGTGCCTCCCATCTCGCGCGAGCGCGCGCGGTCAACGCGGTAGAAGCGCTCGAAGATGCGCGGCAGGTGCTCTTCGGGGATGCCGTCGCCCGTGTCGGCGACGTGGACGCGGTCGCGCCCGCCCGCGCGCTCGTGCGTGACCCTGACCTCGCCGCCCTCGCGGTTGAACTTCACGGCGTTGTCAACGAGGTTCGTCAGCATCTGCTCCAAACGCCGCGCGTCGGCATAGACGAAAACGTCCGCGCCGACATCGCTGCGGAGCGCGACGCCGCGGTCTGCCGCGCGCGCGGCGAGCGCCGTGAAGCAGTCGCCGACGAGCGGCGCGAGACGCACCTGCCTCGGCTCGACCGCGACCGTCCCCGCCTCGATTGCCGAAAGCTCAAGGATGTCGTTGATGAGGTCGCGCATCCGGTCGGCGTTGCGGCGGACTGCGGAGAGGAAGCGGCGCGCGTTCTCCGGCTCGTCGAGCGCGCCGTCTTCGAGCGTCTCGACGAAGGCGATGATGGCCGTGAGCGGCGTGCGCAGCTCGTGCGAGACGTTCGAGAGAAACTCCTGCCGGACGAGCTCCAAACGTTCGAGCCGCGTGATGTCGAAGAAGACGCCGACCGCGCCGCGCACGTCGCTGCCGTAAACGACCTCGCGCTGCCGCAAGGGGGCGACGTGCAGGTCATACGTGCGTAGGTCGTCGCCGCGCGCGGCCCCGACCTTGACCTCCGCGCGCTCGCCGCGCGCGACCGCCGCCGCGAAGGCCGAGTAGATCGCGGGGTTGCGCGTCAGGTCGCTCAGCCGCCGCGGGCTGAGCGGCGAGCCGCCGTCGTCGCGGAACACGTCGCGCGCCGAGTTGTTTAAGGCGACGACGCGCATCGCGCTGTCGATGACGACGACCGCCTCGCGCATGCTGTCCATCGTCACGTCGAGCAGCGCCGCCGCCGGCACCTCGCCCGCGACGACCGCCGCGGCCACGTTCGGCGTCGCCGCGCCCGCGCGCTCCGCGGAGGCGAGGTCGCGCCGCGCCTCTTCGTCGGACGCCGAAGCGCCGAGCAGCCGCGCGGCGGCGAACCCCGCGAGCGCGAACAGGAGCGCGGCGGCGGCGACCGCCGGACTCCAGAAGTAGAGTGCCGCGCTCGCGGCGAGGAGTGCGGTGCCAAACGTTAGAGTGATGCCCTGCCTTTGACTCATGCGTCGCGTGAAAAACTGAACGCGTTTGACGAATCGAGATTATAGTTGAGCCGCCCCGAATTTGTTATCATCACGCTGGCCGCATCGCGCGTGCGCTGCCTTCGCCGGTCGCACGGACACTCTCTCGGAATGATCGAAGGAGTGGTCTGTTCCGTGGGCAAGGTGCGATCATGCGGCGACTCAGGAACTACGGCATCTACAAAACGCCAGGCCCCGTCAGAGAAGTTTACGCGGTGTCCGCGGGCGGCGACGCATACCTGCTCTACGACCGCGAGTTCGGCGCGGCCATACCGCCGCGCTTCGAGGTGCTGCCCGACGGGAGGGTCAAAGATTGGCACGGCGACTTTACGCGCTGGACGGTAGAAGACCTCGTTGACACGGGCGAAGGCTTCGGGCGTTGACGAGAGCCGCCGCGCTCGCGCGTAGCAGTGTTGACGGGGCCGTCGCGCGCAGGCGTCGGAACTCCGTCGGAGAATTAAAGGGGCCGCGAGACTCGAAGTCCGCGGCCCCTTTCGCGCAGCCACAGTGAGCGGAATGGGTCAGGCGGGATGTGCGACGGAGTGTAAACGCGCCGGATTAATGAAGCGTTACGTTAAAGTTTCGCGATCAATAATTTTGCCTTCCCGCCGGAGAGAACTTCACTCGGAATGACTCGCAACCCACACTCCGCCGCGCGCCGCTCGACGCGTTTGATTCGTCGGTTCCGCGGAGTTATGTTTAGAGCGCGCCCGCGTTGGGACGCATTCCTTCCGCTTCAACAACATCGAGCATGGGGGTAAAAATTATGAAGCGCAAGTCATGCCTTTTGCTTGTCATCCTTCTGCTGACGCTCGCAGGGTTCTCTCAACTAAGTCACCAAAGCGTCGCCGCCGCAGCCAGCCGCGGGACAATCGCCTACGTCCGCGGCGGCGCGGAAATCCGTCTCGTCGAACCGGACGGCACGAACGACCGTCGCGTCTGGACTCTCCCGCGCCCCGAACTCGCCGCGACGATGGGCGTCACGGGCGTCGCGTGGCGGCCCGACGGCCAGTCGGTCGTCTTCGAGCGCGCCCGGCAGTTCGACGACCGGCACCCAGACCTCTGGGTGATGCGGCTCGACGGGGGAGACGCGCGGCTGCTCGTCAAAGACGGCTCAAGCCCCTCGTGGAGCCGCTGAGTGTTTACGCGCGACGCCGTTTGACTTGCCCGCCGGATTGCCGTATAGGGGTTGGCGTTTCTTTTCGCCGAAAGCCGACGATAGTTTCGGAGCCGCTTCGCGACCCGGCCTTTTTCGTCACAACGCCGCCGCGCGGAGTAGATGGTTTTTGAGTTCGCAGGCGTCCGCGCCTTCAGGAGTAATCAGATGAAACACTGTCCTACCTGTCAAAGGACATTCGACGACGAAAAGGTCTTCTGCGGCGGCGACGGCACGCGCCTCGTTTCGGACGCGCCGCCCGCCTACGCCGAGCAGCAGAGCGTGCCGCCGCAACAGCAGAGCGCGCCGCCGTCGTCATGGCCTTCGACGCCCGCCGCGTCGCCTTCACACGACTACCAGCCGCCGCAGCCCGCCGCGCCGCAGTACCAGCCGGCGCCGACGCCACAGCCGGAGTCGCAGCACGCCGCGCCGGCAGCGCACGCCGGCCCGCTCGAACGCATCCGCTGCGAGTGGTGTCAGGCGATGAACGAGGGCACGGCGCTCTCGTGCCGCGCGTGCGGCGCGCCGCTCGACATCAAGAACCTCATCAGCGAGTCGGGCTGGCGCGAGGCCCCGCGCATCAAGGACATGACCGAGATTCACTTCGGCGCGAGCACCTGCCAAGTCGAGGGCGAGATCGTGCCCGTCGCCGAGATTAATCTCGGCCCCGGCGACTCGATCTTCTTCGAGCACCACGTCATGCTCTGGAAGGACGACCGCACGCCGATGTCGGTCATGCCTTTGCAGGGCGGCATCAAACGCGCGCTCGCCGGGATGCCTTTCATCATCAGCGTCGCGCACGGGCCGGGCCGCATCGCCTTCTCGCGCGACGCGACGGGCGAGCTGGTCGTCATGCCCCTGCATCCCGGCGTCGAATTAGACGTGCGCGAGCACGCGTTCCTGCTCGCCTCGCACCACATCTCTTACTCCTACATCCGCATCAAGGGCCTGCGGAACATTCTCTTCGGCGGGCAGGGAATGTTCATGGATCGCTTCGTCACTGGCAACGAGCCGGGCTTGCTGCTGATGCACGGCTACGGCAACGTCTTCGAGCGCTACCTGCAAGCTGGCGAGAGCATCATGGTCGAGCCGGGCGCGTTTCTCTACAAGGACGCGTCGGTGACGATGAACGTCGAGACGCAGAAGCTGACGAGCGGGTTCTTCGGCGGCACGGGGATGAACCTCGCGCGCATGATCGGCCCCGGTCGCGTCGGCATCCAATCAATGTACGTCCACCACCACACCGACTGAGGAGGGCCGAAGCGATGACATACGACAACGCGGCCCAGCACGGCGGCCCCGCGCGCACGCACACCTGTCCGTGGTGCGGACTCGTCACCGACGGCACGAGTTTGAGCTGCCCCGCGTGCGGCGCTTCGATTGACGTGGGCGCAATCGTCACCGACTCCGGCTGGACGGAACTTCCGGGCCGGCGCGACATGGCGAAGCTTCAGTTCGGCAACTCCTTCTGTCAGATCGAGGGCACTTACGTTCCGGTCGCCGACTTCAACCTCGCGCCCGGCGACGGAGTTTACTCCGCGCACCACGTCCTTCTGTGGAAAGACCCGCAGGTCAACGTCAGCGCGATGTCGCTCAAGGGCGCGTGGAAGCGGCTGTTCGCGGGACTACCGCTCATCATGACGCAGGCGGTCGGCCCCGGACACATCGCCTTCTCGCAGGACTCGGCGGGCGAGGTGATCGCGCTCCCGCTGCAACCCGGACAGGCCGTTGACGTGCGCGAGCACATCTTCATGGTCGCCACGCTCAACATCACCTATGACTGGTTCTCGACCGGCATCTGGTTCAACACGCGCAACGGCGACGAGACCGAGACGCACTACCCTCTGGGTCAGTTCATGGATCGCTTCTTCGCGCCACAGACGCCGGGGCTGCTGCTGCTCCACGCCGCGGGCAACGTCTTCGTCCGGCAGATTCCCGCCGGTCATACGATCCTCGTCAAGCCGACGGCGCTGCTCTTCAAAGACCCTTCGGTTCAGATGCAACTGCACTTCGAGCACCCCGCGGGCACGATACGCTCGTGGCGTTCGTGGGGCGAGCGCTATCTCTGGCTGCGACTGTTCGGCCCCGGTCGCGTCGCCGTGCAGTCGGCCTACGCGCACCTCCACGACAACGGCAGGTCAATCACGCGCCACAGCAACGCGACGCGGCAGCAGTGGTAGTCTTAAGGATGAAGGCGGAAGGGTGAGGGATGAAAGAAAGGCTTTGTGCCTTCACTTCATCCTTCACCTTGCAGCCTTCATCCTTCGTTCCTCATCCTCTCGTCCGAGCCTTCTGTCAGTCTCGTTCTTCCTGCGCTTCCATTCACAAAAAAATAACTTGATGATTCGCGCCCGCGGGCTTTAAAGTGTCTCGCCGAAGGGCCCCGCATTAAAAACCCCTCTCATTGAATTCGGAGCACGCGCGGCTGCCGGCCATTCAAGAGCCGCGCACTAGACCGTCGCACCTCTATTCGTGTGCGCCGGGCCTCGGACTGTGCGGCCTCGGCGCGCGCGTCTGCCTTTCAGCGCCCTAACCGAATTAAAGGAGAACCCTGATGAGACGCTTACGCAACTACGGCGCGCTCGCCTGCGCGCTCGCGCTCGTCGCCGCCTTCGCCCTGCCCGGCGGCGCGCGCGCGACCACGACGACCGAGGGCTTCGAGAGCGGGACGAAGACCGCCTACGCCGCCGCCGACGTTTCGCTCGCGACCGGCTGGTGGTACTTCGACGACGCGCTTATCGGAAACCTCTCGACCGACCGCAAGACCGGCTCGGCCTCGGCGCGCATCCGCAACACCGGCTCGATCAAAACCGACTTCGACTTCGCCTCCGCCGGCACGGTCACGATCCAGCACGCGGTCTTCGGCACGGACGGCTCCTCGACGTGGGAGCTTTGGGCCTCGACGAACGGCGGGTCGAGCTACGCCAAAGTCGGCTCGACCGTCACGACCTCTTCGACCTCGCTCCAGACCGCGACCTTCACGGTCAACTCTTCGGGCGCGGTGCGCCTCTCGATTCGCAAGACCGGCGGCGGCACGAACCGAATCAACATTGACAACGTCGCCGTCAACTCCTACTCGCAGTCTCCGCCGCCCGCGGGCGAGCACCTGACGATGGGCAACCCGACGAACGCGGTCGTTGATGTCAACCAGCCGAACAACTACCTGCTCGACAAGCCGCAGTACGCCGTCGGCTACAGCCGCGACAACGGGCGGCCCAACTGGGTGAGCTGGCACCTGGATTCGACGTGGCTCGGAAGCGCGACGCGCCAGAACGATTTTCGCAACGACACGACGCTGCCCTCCGGCTGGTACCAGGTGCAGGGCACGGACTACACCGGCTCCGGCTTCGACCGCGGCCACCACTGCCCTTCGGGCGACCGCACGAACACCGTGACCGACAACTCCGCGACCTTCCTGATGACGAACATGATGCCGCAGGCACCCGACAACAATCAGGGGCCTTGGGAGGCGCTTGAGAGCTACTGCCGGACGCTGGTGAGTTCCGGCAACGAGCTTTACATCATCGCGGGCGGCACGGGTTCCGGCGGCACGGGGTCGAACGGCGGCGTGACGACGACGATTGCGAACGGCCACGTGACAGTCCCGTCGCAGACGTGGAAGGTCATCATGGTCTTGCCCGCCGGCACGAACGACGTTTCGCGCGTGACGACCTCGACGCGCACCATCGCCGTCATCATGCCGAACACGCAGGGCATCAGGAACAACACTTGGCAGCAGTACCGCGTGAGCGTGGATCAGGTCGAGGCGCTCACCGGCTACGACTTCTTCTCGAACGTTGACCCGAGCATTCAGGCCGTCATCGAGTCGAGGGTTGACAACCAGTAAAGGGCGGAAGCCGCGAAGAGACGACGAACGTGGGACGCCGGACGGCGAGCATGAAGGCGATACGGCTTCAGCTCGTCGTCCGGCGTCCCGTCTTCTCATCCGGCGTTCCGTCTTCGTCAGAAGCGCAGGATCGTGTCGAACTGAAAGCGCTTGAGCGTCCGGTTGAGCGAGCCGGGCGGCGTCGGCGCGAACGGGCCGTTGACGCCGTTCGGCGACTGCGTGAAGAAGCCCGTCAGCGTGAGCGCCACGCGCGGGTCGAGCGCGTAGCCGATGATGAAGCGGTTTATGCGCGCGTCAGTTGACCTGCCGATGTCGCTGGCGTTGAACGGCGAGAGGATCGCGTCTTTCCCGATCCGCATGAAGGTGTAGTTGAACATCACGTCGCCGCGCGTGATCCTCTCGACCGGCAGGCGAAGAACGTCCTTGCCCGCCTGAATCTCCGCCCAGTAGCCGCGCCCCTCGTCGTTCGGCAGAGCGAGGTCAGCGCCCGCCGGCCCGGCCACGACGACCGCGTGCGTCTGCGTGTTGTCAACGAAGTCGAAGAGGAGCATCAGCGGCCAGCGCTTGCTGTTCGAGATGTCGGCGCGCGCGATCAGGTCAACGAGGTTGTAGCCCGAAGAGAGACGCCCGTCGCGGTTCAAGGCGTTCGTGCTGGCGAGCAGGAGTCCGAGGTTGCCGTTGCCGGAGACGAGCAGTTCGCGCGGGATGGAAACCTGCGTCGTGACGGTGCGCGCGGGCGTCGTGCCCGACGCCGGGATGGTGACGGTGACGGGGAATTGAATGTTGGTGCCGAAGACCTGCGCGGGCGTGATGAGCTGCGTCCCCGAAAAGTAGAGGTCTGAGGCCGAGAGCTTGAACGAAAGGCTCTTCGACGGCGCGACCTCCGTTTTCAACTGCGCGCCGTAGAGCGCGAGATCGCGTCCCGCGCGTCGCGACGCGCTCAGGTCAACGTGCCCGTCCGCGCCGAGCACGAACGCCGAGTTTCGTTCGAGCACCGGCAGTTCCCACGCGACGAGCGCGAAGTTTTTAAAGGCCGAGCCTTTGAACTCGCGCGCGTAAGTTTCGCTCAAGCCTTCGACAGTGATGTCGTTGTCCCAAGTCATCTCGGTGTGCGCCCAGGGCGTGTCGAACTTGCCGGCCTGAATCTGGAAGCCGGGGAGCGCCTTCGGCTTGTAGGCGAAGTAAGCCTGGTCGAGCGCGAAGGGCTTGCGGTTGAAGAAGTCCGTGAGCGTCTGGTTGGTCGAGGTCACGTCGGGGAAACTGCCCGTGGCGAGCCGCAAGCCCCACTCGAACTCGTCCGAGATTTTGCCGTGGACGGCGAAGCGCGCGCGCAGGCGCAGGCGCTGCCGCGACGTGAGCGGGTTGCCGAGCGCGCCGGGCACGTCGCTCGAAGCGAGCGAGTTCTGCTGGCCGTAGAGAGACTCGTAGCGCAGCCGCAGGTCGCCGCTGAAGGTCATCGAGCCGAGCTGCCGCGCGACCGCCTCGCTCGTCTTCTTCGACTGCCCCTCGGCGCGCGCGACGCGTGCTTCGAGCTTCGAGTCCGGCGGCGCGTTCGCTCCCGCGGCATCGTCAGACGTGTTCTCGGCCTTCGGCGCGGCTGCCGCGGGAGCGTAGTTCGCGTCGCGGGCTGTCGCCGCCCGTTGCTGCTGCGACGCGAACAGGCGCTCGGTCTGCTCGACGCGCGAGCGCAACTCGCCGACGAGTCGCGTCTGCTCGCGGAGCGCCGCGCGCAACTCCTCGATCTCCTCGCGCTGCTCGCGCAACTCGCCGCGCATTTCCTCGACCGAGAAGAGTCCGCCGGAGACTTTCGCCTCCGGCTTCGCGGGCGTTCGCGACTCGGACTGTGAAGACTGCGCGGCGCTCGCCGGAGGCGGCGACTGCGCGCGCGCCCCGTAGGCGAGCGCGACGATGAATAGACACGCGGCTGCCGCGCGGAGAATTGTCTGGCGCATGGACTCCTCCTCAAACTTTCCTTCTGACTGAGAGCGGGGATTTCTTCGTCCTGAATCGTATATCACAAATTTCTGAACGTGAGGACAACAAAGAGAGGTCAGAGGTCGGAGGTCGGAGGTCAGTTTTTTATGTCCCGCCGCGCCGGGTGCTTTCGCAGGTGCTTTCCTGGCTCGCGGTCGCCGATGTCGGCTCCGGCTTTCACTGAACTCTGACCTCCGACCTCTTCACCTTTACGTTGTCACCCGACTGACTTGCATGTAGAATTTTGCGGCGGCGTTCTTCCTCGTCAAAAAGGATTCGCGTATGGCTCTTCTTCGCATCACGGATGCCAGCGGGCGCGAGTGGCAGTTGCCCCTCTCGGCGCAGGGCGTGTGCACCATCGGGCGCGCGCCCGACAACAGCGCCGTGCTGAACGACCCGCGCGCCTCGCGTTACCACGCACACGTCAAGTTCAGGGGCGGCGCTTATGTCATCGCCGACGGCAGCGTTGACGGCAAGCTCTCGGCCAACCACGTCTTCGTCAACGGCGAGCAGCGTCTGGAGCACGCGCTGCGCGAGGGCGACCTCGTGCAGATCGGCGCGAGCCAACTGCGGCTCGACCTCTCGGACGAGCGCAGCCGCGCGCCCGAAGCCAACTTCGACGACAAGCCGCTCGGCCACACGCAACTGCTCGTCTCCCCGAACGACGTGATCCGCGCCGCGCTCGCCTCGCGCGCGACGCCCGCCGCAACGTCAGCGCCGAGCGCCGAACTCGAAGACCTGCGCCGCAAGGCGAAGATACTCGCCATGCTCTACGAGATGTCGAAGACGCTCGGCTCGGTCTTCGACCTCGACCCGATTTTCGAGAAGGCCTGCGAAGTCATCTTCAGCGCGACGCCCGCCGACCGCGTCGTCGCCCTGCTCAAAGACGAGAACGCCGAGGGCGAAGACGACCTGAAGCTCGTCGCCATCCGCGCGCGCGACCAGAACCGAGCGACGCACGCGCTGCGCCAGCCGATTGGCCGCACCATCACCCGCAAGGTCATGCGCGAGAGGCAGGCGCTTCTCTCGCAGGACGCTGCCGCCGACTCGGAGTTCGCCGGAGTCCACTCGATAGTCGCGCAGGGCGTGCACTCGACGATCTGCGCGCCGCTCATCGCCGACACGCGCGTCCACGGCGCGCTCTACGCCGACCGGCTCGACCCGTTCACGGCGTTCACGCGCGACGACCTCGAACTCGTGAGCGCCGTCGCCGCGCAGGCCGCGGTCGCCGTCGAGAACGCGCGCTCGCACGCGCGGCTCGCCCGCGAAGAGGTCGCGCGCGCCAACTACAGCCGGTTCCTGCCGGAGTACGTCGTCAAGCAGATTCTCGACAACCCCGACTCGTTCAAGCTCGGCGGCGTCAACCAGACGCTGACCGTCCTCTTCGCCGACATCCGCGGCTTCACGCGACTGTCGGAGCACGCGCCGCCCGAGCGCGTCGTGCAGCTTTTGAACAACTACTTCACGGCGATGTCCGACATCATCTTCGCGCACGGCGGCACGCTCGACAAATACATCGGCGACGGCTTGATGGCGCTCTTCGGCGCGCCGACCGCCACGCCCGACGACGCCTGCAACGCGGTCGCCGCCGCGGTCGCGATGCAGCAGCAAATCTCGATCATCAACGAGCAGTTGCGGGCCGAAGGGCTTGCCGAGATCGCCATCGGCATCGGCCTGCACACCGGAGTCGCCACGGTCGGCTACATCGGCTCCGAGCGGCGGAGCGAGTACACGGCCATCGGCGACACGGTCAACCTCGCCGCGCGTTTGGAGCAGAACTCGCAGCCCGGACAGATTCTTCTGAGCGACGCGACGGCGCGCGCAGCCGAACGGGCCGACTGCAAGTTCAGCCCGCGCCCGCCCATCACCGTCAAGAACCGCGTCCAGCCCGTGCCCATCTTCGAGGTTGACTACGGGCAGATGCAGGCGGGCGCGGGCAACACCGGCAGCGCCGCGACGCCATTCGTCACTCACTGAGCACGGAAGACCTTTGCGACCTTCGTGAATGCCTTTGTGACCTCTGTGGTTAAAGTGAGGCCGACTTAACCACAAAGGACACGGAGGATTTCACAGAGGGCACGAAGGTCGAAGACAGTTTTATGTCAAACATGTTCACGCGAAAGCCACGCTCGCTGATGTCCTTAGAGGGACTGCGCGACCTCGTCTCCGACTCGATGGCGATTGACATCGGCTCGACCTCGGTCATCATCGCGGTGCGCGGGCGCGGAGTCGTCGTTGACGAGCCGGCGGTCGTCGCCGTCAGCAAGCTTTCGGGCGAGGCCGTCGCCTTCGGGCGCGAGGCGCACGAGATGCTGGGGCGCGAGTCGCGCGACGTGACGCTCGTCACGCCGCTCGTTGACGGCGTCGTCGCCGACTTCGAGCGCACGCTGAAGATGCTCGACCACTTCGTCCGCGCCGCGCGCAGCGGCTTCTCGCACTTCAGCCGACGCGCCGTGATGAGCGTGCTCTCCGGCATCACGCAGGTCGAGCAGCGCGCGCTCCTTTCCGCCGCGGAGCAGGCGCACATCGGTCGCGTTTACATGGTCGAGGAAGGGCTGGCGGCGGCAATCGGCGCGGGCGTCTCAATCGAAGACAAGAAGGCTTCGGCGGTCGTTGACATCGGCGGCGGGACGACCAACGTCGCCGTCGTCGCGCGCGGCATGATCGTTTACGCGCAGGCCGAGCGCGTCGGCAGCCTCGACATTGACGAAGCAATCGTCAGGCGGCTCAGGCGTCACCACGGACTCATCATCGGCGAGCCGACGGCGGAATCGTTGAAGAAGGAACTCGGCTCGGCGGTCGAGCCGGCGAACCCCGCGCTCAGCATCAGCGTCCGCGGTCGAGACGTGCAGACCGGAGCGCCGCGCGCCGCCGTCATCACGAGCGAAGAGGTCTGCGTCGCCGCGGACGCCGTCGTCCGCCGCCTGTCGCGCGTCGTCAACCGCGCGCTCGGCGAGTTGCAGCCCGAAGTCGCCGCGGACATCTACGAGCGCGGCCTGATCCTGACGGGCGGCGGCGCGCTCCTCGACGGCATGAGCGCCTTCCTCCAGCGCGAGACGAACCTCCCCGTCCGAATGCCCGACGAGCCGCGCTACGCAATCGTCAGCGGCCTCTCCCAACTCTTCGACGAGCCGCTCCTGCTCCGCCGCGTCGCCCGCAACGAACAGTCGCACCTGCTCGACGAGACCGCGTTTGAAGCATGAAAGCAGTGACGAGTGACGAGCAGGAAAGCTGTTAGCTCTTAGCTGTTGGCTTTTAGCTTTTGGTTTACTCGTCACTCGTCACTCGTCACTTGTCACTGCTGTTATGAATCTTCTGGGACTCTTCAGGCGGCAGATTCAGGTGGCGCGCGTCTCCGGCATCCCCGTGCGGATTGACTACCGCTGGTTCGTCGTCTTCGCGCTCTCGGCGTGGGTCATCGCGGCGAGCTTCCGCGCGGGGACGACCGTGACGCAGTTCGTCCAACTCGGCGAGCCGGCGGCGTGGGCGGTCGGCATCGCGACGACGTTCGCGCTCTTCCTCTCCATCTTCGGCCACGAGCTTTCGCACGCGCTGCTCGCGCGCGCCGAGGGCATCGAGAGCGACGAGATCGTCCTACACCCGTTCGGCGGGCTGACGCGTCTGCGCCGCGAACCCGACAACCCGCGCGCCGAATTTCGCATAGCCATCGCGGGGCCGAGCGCGAGCTTTCTCATCGGCGTCGCCGCGCTCGCGGGCTTCTACCTGTCGAAGCTCGCGGGCCTCGACACGCTGGCCGCGTCGCTCTCAATCGTCGGCTTCTGGAACTTCACCATCGCCGCGTCGAACCTCCTGCCCGGCTACCCGCTCGACGGCGGGCGCGTGCTGCGCGCGTTTCTCTGGAAGAAGACCGGTCAGCTCGAAGACGCGACGCGCGTCGCGAGTCTCGGCGGCCAGCTCATCGGCGGCGCGCTCATCGTCTTCGGCGTCTGGTTCTACGTTCGCATGGCCGACCCGTTCATGGGGCTGTGGCTCGCGCTCGTCGGCTTCTTCCTCTTCGACGCGGCGCGCTCGGTCGTCCGCCGCAAGAGCCTGCAAACCGCGGGCGACGCGATGACCGCGCCCCTCTCGGTCGAACCCGAAGCGACCGTCGGCCACTTCGTTGACAACTTCCTCCCGCTCCACCGGCAGGAAGCCTTCGCCGTCGCGCGCGCGCAGAGGCTCCACGGCATACTGACGCTCCGCGACCTCAAGGAACTCCCGCGCGAGCGCTGGCACACGACGCTCGTCCGCGACGTGATGCGCCCCGTCGCGCCCGACCTCTTCGTCGCGCCGCAGACCCCGCTCGACCGCGCCGAGCGCCTGATGAACGAGAACGGCGCGGGCGCGCTCGCCGTCGTCAACGGCGCGGGCGAACTCGTCGGCCTGCTGCTACGCGGTCGCATCAAGCGCCGCGTCAAATCCTAATCTCAGGCGGTATGAGAGGTGCAAAAGGGATTCGGGATGAGGAAGAAATTTGATTATCGAAAGATTCCAGATTACACGAAGTCCCGCAGGCGCTGGATTAAGCGTCCGATGCTTCAAGTCACTCTCTTTAGCGGTGAAAAACGGCAGACCGTTATCAGCCTTGTTGATTCAGGAGCGGACGATTGCCTGTTTCATTCTTCCGTAGGTGACAGGCTTGGACTTGACGTGAAAAGCGGTGAGTCTAAGAAATTCGTTGGGATTGCGGAGGGCCATCCTATCGAAGCCTTCTTTCATGACGTTGAATTGCAAGTGCAAGACTTTCCTGAACGGGTCACGATCCGGGCCGGCTTCACGGATTCTGATTGTGTAGCGGGGTTGTTAGGGCAGGAGGGCTTCTTCAAAATTTTCGCGTGACGTTTGAGGGCTGGCGCGGCTGTTTCTGGGTGGAAAATAAACATCATGCGGTGAGGGGAAGATAGCCCTTATTGAAATTCAACAACCTGAGAAGGGCTGCGTTGGGGAATCCTCTCGCCTCGGCTTCATCCATCGCCTCGTTCGCATCCTTACCGCTGCCTACAACAATCTCTTCGTCACCTTGTCGGACGATAGCGACCCACCTGTTTTCATGCTTCTCCAGCTCTCTAAGAAAAGCCAACTCTTTCTCGTTAATTGTCTCTTCCATCACACATTCCCTATTGTTATCGGGAGTCAGCCCGGCCCAGCAGGAGACGTTGTATGGACAGTGTATCTGTGAGTGCGTACAGGGTCAACGTCGAGGCAGAACGTCCGATCATGTATGATTGATTTGCGCCCGTTTTTACAGCATAATTGGCGCGGAGGCGTGCAAGCACACAAGGGTGGAGGTCGTCTATGCTGGCGGTGGTCGGCGCGCTCGTCGCCAACGCGCTGATAGCGGTGTTCAAGTTCGTCGCCGCCGGAATCACGGGTTCGTCGGGGATGATGGCCGAGGCTTTGCACTCGCTCGCCGACACGACGAACCAGATTTTCCTCCTGCTCGGCCTGAGGTTCTACCGCCGCCCCGCCTCCGAGAAGCACCCCTTCGGCCACGGCAAGGAGCGCTTCTTCTGGTCTTTCATCGCGGCCATCTTCATCTTCGGCGTCGGCGCGACCTACGCGATCTACGAGGGCGTCGTGAAGCTCTACCACCCGCACGCGCCGGAGAAGTTGGGCTGGGCCTACCTCGCGCTCGCGGTCTCGTTCGTGATGGAGGGCGTCTCGATCTCCATCGCGCTCTACCAGGAGACGGGCGAGGCGCGGCACGAGGGGATGACGTTCGCGGAGTACCTGCGCGAGTCGAAAGACCCGACCGCGAAGACCGTGCTCTTTGAAGACTCCGCGGCGCTCGTCGGAATCGTCATCGCGGCGGCGGGACTCTACCTGACCGAGCGCGGCGTGGGGCCGGGCGGCGGCGTGTACTGGGACGGACTCGCCTCAATCGCCATCGGGTGCGTGCTGGCGGTCGTGGCCTTTCTGCTCGCGCGCAGTTCGCGGGGGCTGCTGCTCGGCGAGGCGGCGACCGAGAAGGTTCGAGAGGCGATACGCCGTGCGATACTCTCGCACCCGAACGTCGTCGAGGTCGTCGAGCTTCTGACGATGCACCTCGCGCCGAAGCAGATTCTGATCAACGCGCACGTCAACTTCCGCGACGACCTCGCGACGGACGAGATCGAGCGCTCCATCCGCCAGATCGAGCGGGCGATCAGGCAGGCCGAGCCGATGGTTGACATGATCTTTCTTGAGACGGCGCGCGAGAGCGAGCCGGGGCCGGACGAGCCGATACCGCAGCACATCGGATAGCTGTTAGCTATTAGCTTTTAGGCAAGGACAGAGAAGGCCGTTGTCAGAAGCCATGAATAGTAGCCGGCAGCCAACAGTTAATAGCCAAACGCCGGAGGCTAAAAGCGAACAGCTAATAGCCAACAGCCAAAAGCTAACAGCTAACAAAGAGCAATGCTTCAGCAGACGCCGAGCCAGTATTTGGGAAGTCTTCGCGAGCCGCGCAACCTCGTGGACATCGCGCTCGTCTTCCTGCTGGTTTACGCGCTGCTGAGGCTGATCCGCGGCACGCGCGCCGCGCCGATGGCCGCAGGCATCGGCGGACTCGCGCTGCTCTACTGGACTGCCGCGCACTACGACCTCGCGACGCTCGAATTCCTCCTGCGCCCCGCGCCCGTCTATGTCGGCGTCGCGATCATCGTCCTCTTCCAGAACGAAATCCGGCAGGCGCTCATCTCCTTCGGCAACCGCTTCCGAATGCCTTTCCTGATTCGCCACCGCGGGCAGTTCGGCGAAGGAGTCTATGACGAGATCGTGCTCGCGGCAACGACGCTCGCCTCGACGAAGACCGGCGCGCTCGTCGTCGTCGAGCGCGGCGTCAACCTCCGCAACGTCATCGAGGGCGGAGTGAAGATGGACGCGGAGCTTTCTTACGACCTGCTCGTCACCATCTTCAACCCGGCGACGCCGCTGCACGACGGCGCGGTCGTCATCCGCGGCCACCGCGTCGCCGCCGCCGCGTGCTTCCTGCCCTTGACGCTCAACCCGATGCTCTCGAAAGACCTCGGCACGCGCCACCGCGCCGCCATCGGCATCACCGAAGACACCGACGCCGTCGCCGTCGTCGTCAGCGAAGAGACCGGACTCATCTCCTTCGTGCAGGCCGGCCAGATACGCCGCGGCCTCGACGCCACGCGCCTGCGCGCCGCCATTCTCGACGCGCTCGAACCACGCGCGCGCAAGAACGGTGCGGAAGCGGAGAAGGCGGACGAGGGTGAGAAAACAGAGGTCAGAGGTCAGAGGTTAGAGGTCAGTGAAAAGACGACGACTAACCTCTGATCCCTGACCTCAGACTTCCGACCTCTGACTTCTGAAGTTGTGAACGATGGCTCTTGAGTCGCTGAAAAAGGGGGACGAGTCGCGCGGCGCGCGTCGTTGGCTGCGCGAGTTCTTCCTCGAAGACTGGACGCTGAAGGTTCTCGCCTTCGTCATCACGCTCGGCCTGTGGTACGCCGTGACGACGCAGCGCGCGCCCGCGACGATGAGGCTGCGCGCGGTGCAGCTCGACTTCATCCTCCCGGAGAACGTGCAGATCGGCAACGACCCGGTTGACGAGGTTGACGTGACCTTGGAAGGCAGCCAGAGCAAGCT
>DASRCS010000113.1:0-7130 GCA_035652995.1 Pyrinomonadaceae bacterium | reverse complement strand
CGGGCAGCGCAAGCCGTCAGGATGCAGCCGCTGCTCTAGCCAGTGCAGACAAGCTTCCTCGTGCAGCAGTTCATCTATCGGGAAGTCAATCATGCTGCGAGTCTATCGCTGACCCGCAGTCAAAGGAAACATGAGCCGAAAACTTTTACCCTAAACGCCCGGCGCGGCGAGTTCGTGCCGGGACAGACGCGTACAAAACGATGAGCGAAGAGAAGCCCACTTTCAAGATCACAGACCGCCGCCTGTTCAACCCCGACGGCACGCCGCGCGACATCATCCGCGAAGAGAAAGAAGAGCCGCCCGACGCAGCGCCAGCGCCGCAGCCCGCCGCCGAGAGCGCGCCCGCCGCCGCGCCGCACGCCGAGCACGCGCGAGACGAGCGCGCGGAGCCGCCGCGTCACGAGTCCGCAGGGTCGTCGCAGAAGGGGGGCGCGCGCGAAAGGGAAGCGGCACCGGCGCAGGCTCCCGCGGGCGCGGAAGACTTTTTGATGCTCGTCGAGTTCCTCGCCTCGTTCGCGGCGGACGCGCTCGGCATGGTCAACCATCCGGGCGGGGGCGGCGTCAACCTCCAGCTCGCGAAGCAGTGCATCGACATGCTCGGCACGCTGCGCGACCGCACGCGCGGCAACCTCAACGGCGAGGAGGAGCAGTTCCTGGAGATGATCCTCTCGCAACTCCGAATGCAGTACGTCTCGCTCACGAGCGCGCCCCGTCCGCCGCAGGGCGGGCGCGGATTCACGGGCGGCGACATCACGGGGGGAAGATAGTTTTCAGTTTTCGGTTTTCAGGTGCTCGCGAAGGACGAAACTGCAAACTGAAAACTCAAAACTGAAAACTGCCTATGAAATTTACTTTACTCGGCACGGGCACTTCGACGGGCGTGCCGTCAATCGGCTGCGAGTGCGAGACGTGCACGTCGGACGACCCGCGCGACAAGCGTCTGCGCGTCTCCGTGCTCGTCGAGCACGGGGGGCAGTCGGTTCTGATTGACACGTCGTCCGACTTCCGCCAGCAGGCGCTCCGGCAGGGAATCAAGCACCTCGACGCCGTCCTCGTCACGCACTGCCACGCCGACCACATCTTCGGACTCGACGACATACGCCCCCTGAACTTCCGCCACGGCGCTTTGGGCGTCTATGCGAACGAGCGCGCGTGGGCGGACATCCGGCGCATCTTCAAATACATCTTCGAGCCGACGCACTTCGGCGGCGGACTCCCGCAGGTCGTCGCGCACACGGTCGAGCACGGCGCGCGCTTCTGCCTCGCTCGCGGCCTTGAAGTGACGCCGGTCGAGGTCATCCACGGGCGGCTCCCCGTCATGGCCTACCGCTTCAACGACTTCGCCTACGCCACAGACCTGAGCGAGATTCCGCCCGACTCTTTGGAACTGCTTCGGGACTTGGACGCGCTCGTGCTCGACTGCCTGCGCGTCCGACCGCACCCGACGCATCTGTGGTTGGAGCGCGCGCTCGAATACGTCGCCGAGTTGAAGCCGCGCCGGACTTACTTCACCCACATCACGCACGACATCAAGCACGCCCGCGACTCGGCGCTCCTGCCCGCGGGCGTCGAGTGGGCTTACGACGGGTTAGAAATAAGTGATGAGTGATGAGTGATGAGTGATGAGCAGAGCTTGTCTTTCACTCATCACTCATCACTCATCACTCACCACTCGTCGCTTCACATGAGACTTTTCCACGGCTACGAGAACGCCGAGATCGCGCGCCCGACGGTTCTGACCCTCGGCGTGTTCGACGGGCTGCACCTCGGACACCAGCTCATCATCAATCGAGTCGTCGAGCGCGCGCGCGCCGTCGGCGCGGTGCCGACCGTCATCACCTTCGACCCGCACCCGCGCGCCGTGCTGCACCCGGAATCCGCCCCGCCGCTCCTTCAGACCTTCGACCAGAAGATCGAAGCCTTCGGCGTGCTCGGCGTCGAGCAAGCAATCGTCATCCGCTTCACGCGCGAGTTCGCGCGAGTTGGGGCGGCGGAGTTTTTGCGCGATGTCGTGCACGAGCGGCTGCACGCGAAGGAAGTCTATCTCGGTCGCGGCTTCGCGTTCGGGCGCGGGCGCGAGGGGAACATCGAGCTTCTGCGGAAGGTGAGCCGCGAACTAGGCTTCTTCGCCGACGAGGTGCCGGAGGTTCGTCTGCGCGGGCAGCGCATCAGCTCGAGCCGCATCCGCGGGCTGCTCGCGGAGGGACGCGTCAACCTCGCGCGGCGGATGCTCGGCAGGCCCTACGGCGTCGAGGGCCGCGTCGTGCGCGGAGCGGAGCGGGGTCGCACGATTGGATTCCCGACCGCGAACCTGCGCCCGGAGAACCGAGTCATCCCGCGCGGCGGAGTTTACGTGACCGCCACCTTGATCGAAGGCGCTTGGCGTCGCAGCGTGACGAACGTCGGCGTGCGCCCGACGTTCGAGAGCGCGGGCGAACCTTCCGTCGAGACTTTCGTAATGGACTGGGGCGGCGACTTGTACGGCGACGTTGTCCGCGTCCGCTTCCTGAGCCGCCTGCGCGACGAGCGCCGCTTCGCATCGGTCGAGGACTTGAAGCGGCAGATAGACGCCGACGCCACGCGGGCGCGAAAATTTTTCGAGCGGGCGGGCGTTCGACGCTCGCTCTCGGTCATCTAAGATTGACGTTCAAAGTTACGGGTTCAGGGTTCAGAGTCGGGCATGAAAGTTGACTTTGAGCCTTGAACCTGTAAGTTTGAGACGTGAGCGACCGTGTCGCCACAAGTTTTCATTACGATTCATACGTCATGGCTGCAATCGAACGAAAAGAGCTTGAGCAATCGTACTTGCCGGACGCTTCGGCGGGCGTTCGGAAGCCGCAACTCGCGCTCGTGAAGCGCGGCGATGCGGTGGCGGCGCGGGACGGACACTCCAACGTTCCGGCCCACGCGCTTCCCGGTTCGCGGACGGAAGCCGCGAGCGTCGAGGCCGAAGCGATTGAGGCGAAGGGCTGGCGCGCGTGGTGGAGGACGGCGCAGATCGCGCGCGTGCTCGGCACGATGTCGCTCTACCTTTTTTTGAACGACTACGACATCCGCGCGGACTTTAACCGCCGCGTCGCCGAGCGCAAGCTCGAAGAGGCGCGCGCCCGCGGTCGCTCGGAATACCGCAAGGCCCGGGCGCGCGACCTCCTGCTGCGTCGCGCGCTCGACCGCTTGATTCGAGTCGTGCGCTTCGTCGTCTATCGCGGCACGGAAGGGACTGAAGCGCGCGAAAAACAACTCGCGCGGCAGGGCGCTTGGCTCAGGGCGAATCTCATCAAGCTCGGCCCGACGTTCATCAAAATCGGGCAGGCGCTCGGCACGCGCGCAGACCTTTTGCCGCTCGCCTACGTCAAGGAACTCTCGACGCTTCAGGACAAAGTTCCGCCCTTCCCGACCGCGGAAGCCTTCGCGCGCATCGAGTCGGAGCTGGGCCGCACGGTCTCGGAGGCTTACGCCGAGATTGACACCGAGCCGATTGCCGCGGCCTCGCTCGGACAGGTCTATCGCGCGCGCCTGCACACGGGCGAGGAGGTCGCGGTCAAAGTCCAGCGCCCGCGCCTCAGAGAGATCGTCGGCTTCGACATCGCCGTGCTCCGGCGCATCACCGGCTTCCTCGCGCGCTTCCCCACGGTCTCGGAGAACGCCGATTGGGAGGGGATGCTGCGCGAGTTCGACGCGACCATCCACGAGGAGATGGACTACGCGCGCGAGGCCGCGAACGCCGAACGCTTCCGCCGCAACTTCAGCGAGTGGCGCGCGGTGCGTGTGCCACGGATTTACCCGACGCACACGACCGCGCGCGTGCTGACGATGGAGTTCGTGCGCGGGACGAAGGTCACGGACATCGAGGCGCTTCGCGCGCGACGAATCTCGCCCGTCAAGGTCAACCGGCTTTTGGTGCGCGCCTACCTCAAGCAGCTTTTGGAGGACGGCTTCTTCCACGCCGACCCGCACCCCGGCAACCTCCTCGTGATGGACACGGGGCATCTGGTCTTCTTCGACTTCGGCATGGTCGGGCGCATCACGCCCAAGCTTCAGTCGAGCATGATTGACGCCTTCTTCCACGTCGTGGGCCGAGACATCGAGGGACTCGCGCAAGACCTCATCAACCTCAACTTCCTCAAGCCCGGCGTCAACCCCGAACGCGTGCGCCCCGTCGTCGAGGGGCTGTTCCGCCACTACCTGAACCTGAAGCTCGGCGAGGTCAACTTCAAAGAGCTGACCTACGATTTGGCCGAGGTGATGTACGAGTACCCATTCCGTCTGCCGTCGAACTTCACCTACATCATTCGCGCGCTGATGACTCTGGAAGGCATCGGCATTGTCACAGACCCCGGCTTCAGCTTCTTCGACACGGCGAAGCCCTACGCCAAAGAGTTCATGCTGCGCCGCGAGGGCAAGCAGTTCCGCAAGCTCCTGCTCGACAAGATCACGGGGCGCGACGAGGGCAAGATCAACTGGGGCAAGATGTGGAAGCTCGCGAAGATGGCCGCGAAGATGTATCTGGAGAAGTGATATACTTGGCGCGGCTGCGGCTTCAGGTTTGATAACAGAGACGGACGCGCGGCCAAGGGCTTTGAATGTATGAGTTCAAACGCATCATTGGCCTCCTCACCGTCGTGGAGAACATCGCCGTCGGCAGTAGGATTCGGGAGGCTGCGAACCTACGCCGCCTTTACGGTCGCGGTCGTTGGCGGAAGGTGAAGGGCATCGCGACCGTCGAGTTGACGAACGGCGAAGTACACACAGCCGAACTCCACTGGTACGAGGCGCACGGCATCGGCAAGAGGATGATGAAGATTAAGCGCCTGCTGGATTAGCCTATGGCCCGCCAAAGCGAAACACACGCCTACGCACTCTGCGTCAACAATGACGGCTACGAAGCCGCGCTCGAACTGCGAAAGCTCTACAAAGTAGTCACGCCAGAAAAGAATGACCCCGCCGATTGGCTCCGAGTAGTTGATGAGTCGGGCGAAGATTATCTTTACAGCGGCGAGCGGTTTGTGTTGCTGACTCTTCCGCGCGATGTCGAAGAGATCGTCGAAGAGACGTTCTCATCCTAAGCCGCCGACTCGCCGCCAGCGCAGTCAGGTCTTCACTGCTGATTCCAAGTCAGAAACATTCCGACGGCGGCGGCGACCATGATGACCGCCGCGGCCCAGCCGAGCGTGTTGACGAGTCTGCCGTTGGTGCGCTCGCCCATGACCTTCGGGTTGTTCGAGACGAGCATGATGAGGACGAGCAGCGGCGGCGCGAGCAGGCCGTTGATGACCGCCGTCCAGAAGAGCGCCTTGATCGGGTTGATGCCCGCGAAGTTGATGAGCGCGCCCGCGAGCGTCGAGGCCGCGATGAAGCCGTAGAACTTGGGCGCTTCGCGCGGCTTGGCGTCGAGGCTGCACTCCCAGCCGAAGGTCTCGGCGATGGCGTAGGCCGACGATCCGGTCAGGATGGGCACGGCGAGGAAGCCCGTGCCGATCAGTCCGAACGCGAAGAGGTACTTGGCCGCGGGGCCGGCCAGCGGTTCGAGCGCGCGCGCCGCCTCGGTCGCCGACTCGATGTCGGTGAGGCCGTGCCTGTTGAGCGTGGCGGCGGCGGCGAGGATGACAAAATACATGACGACGTTCGAGAACGACATCCCGACGTTCGTGTCAATGGCCGCGTTCCTCAACTCTTCGTCGGTCGCGCCCTCTCGCTCCGCGAGCGTCTTGCGACCCATCTGCACTTCTTCTTCGACCTCCTCGCTCGCCTCCCAGAAGAAGAGGTACGGCGAGATGGTCGTGCCGAGGATGGCGACGAGCGTCGTCAGGTACTGCGCCGTGAAGAGCGGTCGCGGGACGAAGGTCGCGCGCAGGACTTCGAGCCAGTCGGGCCTGGCGAGGAAGGCCGCCGCGACGTAGGCGAAGAGCGAGAGCGTGAGCCACTTGAAGACCTGCGCGATGAGCCTGTACGAGCCGAAGATTTGGAGCACGAGGATGACGACGGCAACGGGGACGACCGTGAGTTTGATAGGCAGCGCCGGCAGGACGAGGTTGAAGGAGGCCGCGATCGCGCCGATGTCCGTGCCCGCGTTGATCGTGTTGGCGACGACGAGCAGCAGCACCGACGCGTAGAGAACCCAGCGCGGGTAGTGCTCGCGCAGAACGCCGGCGAGTCCGCGCCCCGTGACCATCCCCGTCTTCGCGCAGACGAACTGCACGGCGGCCATCAGCGGCAGCGTAACGACCGCTGTCCAGAGCGTCGTGAAGCCGAGCGACGCGCCCGCCGCGGTGTAGGTTCCGATGCCGGAGGGGTCGTCGTCCGACGCGCCCGTGATGAGGCCGGGGCCGAGCAGCGCGAGGAAGCGCCGCAAAGGGCCTTTCTTCTTCCCCGTCTCTTTGTCGTCTTCGGTCGGTTTTCTGTTCGGGGCCACTTCGGCCTCCCTCACGTTCGCTTCGGCATCCCCGGCTTGACGAATCGTACATCAGAACTCGTCGGCGCGCGGCGAGAAAGTTCCGGCGGCGGGGACGACGGGTTACGAGGGCCGCGCGTCAGAAGTCGTAAGAGAAGCCGAGCTGCAAGCCGAGGCGCGGGCTGGCCGAGTAGCGACCGGCGACGACGCCGAAGTCGAAGGTGAAATTTTTGCGGAGCGCGTAGTTGCCTCCGGCGAGCGTCTGCAACTGCCCGCGGCTCAGTTGGAAGTTGCTCGTCATCGCGCCCGTCACCTCGACCCCGAAGTCGAACTTCTTCGTGTACTGCTTGACGAGCGACGCGCCGCCCGTGAAGACGCGCCCGCGCGTGCGTATGCCGAGCAGCCCGTTGACGGTGTTGCCAGCGAAGAGCACGCCGCCGTTCAGCCGCACCTTCGACTTGTCGCTGACCGACTTCTGGAGTATGCCGTTGACGTAGTAGTCGTAGAGCCCCGTGCCGAGTTGCCTTTTAGCGTCGCCGGTCGGGAATTGCACGATTGCGCTAACGGCCATCGCGGGCAGCCGCGAGCCTTCGCGCTCTTTGTAGAAGTTGTACTTCACGTGCAGCGTCGAGTCGGCGATGCCGATGTCCGTAGGTCGGGCGGCGACGTGCGACCTGTGCAGGTAGAGCAGCCCCGGCGCGAAGCCGACCTCGACACCTTTCCAAAGGCCGTAATCTAT
>DASRCS010000112.1:0-7084 GCA_035652995.1 Pyrinomonadaceae bacterium | reverse complement strand
CGTTGACTTGCCGACGCCGCCCTTGCCCGAACCGACCGCGATGATGTTTCGCACGCCCGCGACCGACACCTTCTCGCCCAAGCCCCGGCCCTTCGGCACCTCCGCGTCCATCGTCACACGTACCGACGCGACGCCCGGCAGCGCCGAGACGGCTGCGCGCGCCTCGTCCTGCAACTGCTCGCGCACGGGGCAGGCGGGCGTCGTCAACACGATGCGGAAACTCACGTCGCCGCCCTCGATCCGCAAATCCTTCACGAAGCCGAGGCGCACGATGTCCTTGTGCAAGTCGGGGTCTTTCACCTGCGCCAGCGCGCCGTAAACGTCGGCTTCCGTCACTTGTGCCATTCACAATAGGACAAGTGATGAGTGATGAGTGACGAGTGATGAGTTAAAGGCCGCTTGCTTTCAACTCATCACTCGTCACTCATCACTCATCACTTATCACTCCTCCTCGGTCTCATAACTCTGTACGCGCAGCGCGACGAGCCGCCGGCGATGCGCGACTCGCGGAAGACCTCCGCGCCGAGAAGCTCTCTGTAAACTATCAACTCCTGATCGCAGAGCTGCCGGTACTCGCGTGCGAGGTCGGGCTGCGGGCAGTTCCACTCCGTCAGCAGGTACGAGCCGTCTTCAAGTTTTTCCGCCTCGGCCTCGTAGCCCATCTCGCCGAGCAACTCGGTCAGGCGGCGCACGCGCGCGTCGAACGAAAGCTTTTCGAGCCGCGGGCGGAGCAGCGCGACCGTCTCCGAGGCGCAGCCGCAGAAGACCGTGTTCAGCCCGCGCTCGCCCCAGACCTCGCCGATCTGCTTGAGCACGGACTTGGCGAACAGGTCGTAGCGCTTCGGGAAAAGCTCCTCGGCCTTCGGCGTCAGGCGGAAGACGTGCGCGGGCCGCCCGCGCTCGCCGCGCGCCGGCGCGTGCTCGACGTAGCCTTCGCGCTCTAAAACTTCGAGGTGCTTGCGCACGCACTGCTTCGTCACGCCGAGCGTGTCGGCGAGTTCGTCCGCGCTCACCGAGCCGTGCGCGCGAAGCTCGTTGACGATGCTCACGCGCGAAGCTCCGAGGCCGTTTTTCAGTGTGGCTACCAAGACGCTTTTATGCTACTTTTGAGCCGCACCTTTTGTCAACCGAGCGGTTGGTAAATTTCCTTTTCGGCGGTTTTCAGCCGAAAATCGCGTTTGAGTTTTCCAAGTCGAGCTTTGTCAAATCTACGCCACGGGGCGAAGGCCGCTCGGCCACGCGAGTAAAAGATGAGCGCAGACCCGACAAAACGTTTCTCAAGCCGCGTCGAAGATTACATCAAGTATAGGCCGCACTACCCGCAGGCGGTCGTCGAACTGCTGCGCGACGAGTGCGGGCTGACGCCCGCGTCCGTCATCGCCGACGTAGGCTCCGGCACGGGGATACTCTCCGCGTTGTTCCTCCGCAACGGCAACCGCGTCGTCGGCGTCGAGCCGAACCGCGAGATGCGCGAGGCGGGCGAGCGTCTGCTCTCGACTTACGACAACTTCGTGAGCGTCGAGGGCCGCGCCGAGGCGACGACACTCGCGGACGCGAGCGTTAATTTCGTCACGGCGGGCCAGGCTTTTCACTGGTTCGACATCGAGGGCGCGCGGCGCGAGTTCAGGCGGATACTGCGTCCCGGCGGCTGGGTCGTCCCCCTCTGGAACGACCGGCGCATCGAGGGCGCGCCCTTCCTCGAAGACTACGAGCGGATGCTCATCGAGTACAGCAAGGACTACTGCGAGGTCAGTTGCAAGCACTCGGACGAGGAGGTGCTCGGACAGTTCTTCGGCGCGGGCGGATACCACACGCGCAGGTTCCCGAATCACCAGACGCTCGACTTCGAGAGCATGAAGGGGCGGCTTCGGTCTTCCTCCTACACGCCCGAACCCGGCCACCCGAACTTCGAGCCGATGATGCGCGAGTTCGCCTCGATCTTCGAGCGTTATCAGCGGGACGGTCGCATCGTCGTTGAGTACGACACGAAAGTTTTTTACGGTCGGCTCGACGCGCCGACGACTTCGTGAAGAGGCCGCTCGCGCACGCTCGACTTCTTCCGCTTCCCTCCGACGCGTTTTCACTTGACACGCGCGGCACGTCTCGCCGATACATAGTCTCCGTCTTCCCCTGAATCTGTTCGCCACGTCAGCCCCATGCCGAAAACAACTCGACACGAAGAAGTCACCCGCGCGTCGTGCGCTCGTCGGTCGCACGCATCCTCCGTCGTCACGCCGCACGCGCCTTCTGTTCTCGCGTCTCGCGCGTCTTCGATTCTCGCGGCGTGCGCGCTCGCGTTCGCGGCGTTTTGTCCGCACGCGACCGAAGCGAGACCGGCGCAGGCGACCGCGCACAGAAGGGCGCAGGCCGCGCCCGCCCCGCAGCGCGTGCCCGAAGAGACGCTGCTGCGAATCATCGAGGCCGAGGACGAGCGTCGCTGGGACGAGTCGGACTTGGGCAAGCTGCTGACGGACGCGAGCGCCGCCGTGAGAAGACGCGCGGCGCTCGCCGCCGGGCGCATCGGAGACGAGGGCGCGGTCGCGCCTCTCTCTTCTCTGCTCCGCGCCGACCGCGACGAGTCGGTGCGCGCGATGGCCGCGTTCGCGCTCGGCGAGATCGAGTCGGAATCGGGCGCGGACGTGCTGCTCGAAGCGCTGCGTTTGTCGAAGACGCCGGAGGTTCGCGCGCGCGCGGTCGAGGCTCTGGGGAAGATCGCCGCGGCGCTGCCCGAGGCGCGTCAGGACTCGAAGAAGAGAATCGGCGCGGCGATTGCGGACGCGCTCTCGGCGGAGGGCCGACAGCCGAGGCCGAACCGCGCGCTCGTGCTTCTCGGTCTGACGGCGATGCAGCGGGTCAGGCCCGAAGGCGGCGCGCGCGCCGTCGCCTTCTTCTTGAATTCGACGGACGCGCGCGTGCGCGAGGACGCGGCGAACGCGCTCGCGCGCATGCGCGCGAAGGAGTCGCTCGAACGCCTGCGCGCGATGCTCGCGACCGACACGGACGCGGTCGCGCGAGCAAACGCCGCGCGCGCGCTCGGCGCGGCGGAAGACGCCGCCAGCTTCGACGCGCTCGTCACGCGCGCGACCGCGGACACCGACTTGCGCGTCCGCGTGAGCGCCGTCCGCGCGCTCGCGCAGTTGAAGGACGCGCGCGCAGCCGACCCGCTCATGCGCCGCGGCGGCGAACTGCTCGTCGCTTACAAGTCCGCGAAGGCGGGCGGCGCACAGAATCCTTCCGAGGCGAACGAGATGCTTGAGATCGCGACCGCGCTGGGCCGCGTGTCGGCGAACTCGAACGAGGAGCGTGTGCTGTCGCTGCTGCGCGGGATGCGCGCGGCGGGACTCTTCGCGCCGGAGGTCGAGACGGCGCTCGCGCGCGTCGCGCCCGCGCAGTACGCGCGCGACCCGGCGGTCACGGAGACCATCTCGCGCGTCTCGACAATCAAAGACCCGAACATCACCTGGCAGAAGGTCTCGGCTGTCGGACAAGGTTTAGGCGAGACGGCGGGCGTGACGAGCGCGCAGGTCGGCAACAGCGTCGTCAGCATTCAGGCCGACGCGCAGATCGCCCTGCGCTCTTTGATCGAGAGCAAGAACACGCCCGCGCTCGCCGTGCCCGACCTGCTCCACGCGCTGCAAGGGTTCAAGCCGATTGACCTCGCCGCGGTCGCGCGCGCGCAGCTCAAGGCCGCCGACGTGATCGTGCGGGCGACCGCCGCGGACATTCTCTCGGAGCTTCCGCCCGACGCGGAGAACTCGCGCGCGCTCGCCGACGCCCTGCCGGTCGCGCTTCAGGACGGGATGAACGACGCGGCGCTCTCGATCATCGGCGCGCTCGCCAAGCAGCAGGGCGCGGAGGCGACCGGCGCTTTGCAGAAGGCGCTTGAGACGACCGACTACCTCGTGCGCCGCCGCGCCGCGGACGTGCTGCGCGAGCGCGCGGGCGGGGCGAGCGCCGAGCGGAGAGTCGAGACCGTCAACACGCTCAACCATCGAGAGGACTACGTGCGCGCGGCGGCGCGAATCGGAAAAGTCGTTCGCGCCGCGGTCGCGACCGACAAGGGAGTCTTCACGATTGAGCTTCTGCCGGAGGACGCGCCGCTCACGGTTGACAACTTCGTGCAGCTCGCGCGGCGTCACTTCTTCGACGGCATCGCGTTTCACCGCGTCGTGCCGAACTTCGTGATTCAGGGCGGCGACCCGCGCGGCGACGGGAACGGCGGCCCCGGCTACCAGATTCGCGACGAGATCAACACGGTTCCTTACGACCGCGGCGCGGTCGGCATGGCGCTTTCGGGCAGGGACACGGGCGGCTCGCAGTGGTTCGTCACGCACTCGCCGCAGCCGCACCTCGACGGCGGCTACACGGTCTTCGGTCGCGTCGTGCAGGGGATGGACGTGGTTGACCGCATCGCGCGCGGCGACCGCATCCGCTCCGTCACGATCACCGAGGCCGAGCGCGGCGTGCGGCGTTGAAGGCATACGGCGGGAACAGGCGGTAAGTAGTGAGGCAGTCGAAAGGGAAGCGCGGCGCGCTGGTAAGCGCGAGGTTCGGCGGGAGTCGTCCGCGTCTCTCGGCGTGCCTGCTCGCCGCCGCGCTCTGCGCCGCGCTCGCGTCCGCCAGTTCCCGCACGCGACAGACGCCCGCGCCGAAACGTCAGGCGGTCGAGCGCGACCGCTACCGCATCACGCTCGACCTCGACTTCGACGCGCGCACCTACAAGGGAACGGAGCGCGTGCGCTGGACGAACCGCGACAAAGACGCGGCCTCCGCCGTTTACTTCCACCTCTACCCGAACATGAGGGCCGACGACGAGCGCGCGGGCGCGCAAGGCTCAAGCCCGCAAAGCGCGAACCCGCAAGGCTCAAACCCGCAAGGGTCAAACGCTCAAAGCCCTAACATTCAAGGCTCCACTCCGCAAAACTCGAACGCCGACGCCGCGCCCGACGAGCCGACTCTCAAGGTCACGGAGGTTCGCGCCGCGGGGCAGACGCTCGCGACGAGCGCGGACGACGAGGGCGCGACGCTGCGCGTGCAGTTGCGCGAGCAGGTGCCGCCGGGCGCGTCCGTCGAGTTCGAGGTCGCGTTCAAAGGCACCGTCCCCGAAATTGACCCGGACGAGACGAGCTTGCCCGCGCACGTCGTCCAGCAGGTCGGCGCTGCCCTGCGCGACACGCGCGAGGTGCGGCGCGCGCGCGACGGCAATCTGGTCTCGCGTGGCGTGATGCTTTTGGGAAGTTTTTATCCGGTGCTCGCGGCGCGCGAGGCCGACGGCGACTGGCAGCGCAAGGTCGAGCCGAGCGTCGGCGACAACTTCTTCACGGACGTTGCCGACTACGACGTGACCGTCAACACGCTCGGCGAGGTCAAACTGTTCGCTTCGTGCGACGAGACGTTCAACGCGGAGTCCGGCAGGAACAGCAGCCGCATATTCAAGGGCGAGTCTCTGCGCGGCTTCGCGCTCGTCGCGGGCCGCACGCTTCGCATGGAGGAGCGCGAAATCTCCGGCATCCGCGTGCGCTCGGTCTTCGCCGCGGAGCACGAGAAGGTCGGGCGGCGCGTGCTGACTTACGCGGCGGACGCGGCGCACACATTCAACGCGCGCTTCGGCCCGCTGCCGTTGAAGACGGTGACGGTGACGGAAGCGCCGCTCGTCGCCGGGGTCGGGAGCGCGGAGTTCGCCGGACTCGCCGTCATCGCCAGCGCCTTCTACGTTGACTTCGACTCGCCCGCGATGCGCGCCCTGCCGGAACTCGTGCGCGAGCAGCGCTCGTCCGTCGAGGACAGTCTTGAGTTCGCCTCGGCGCAGGGCGTCGCGCAGCAGTGGTGGGGCGAGACCGTGGGGAGCGACCCGCAGCGCGAACCCGTCCTCGACGAAGCGCTCGCGCAGTGGTCTGCGCTGCTCTACGTTCAGGACACACGCGGCGAGGAGCGCGCCAAACAGATTCAGGACGACCAACTGCGCGGCGTCTATCAGGTCTATCGCACGTTCGGCGGCGAAGACCGCGCGGCAAACTCGCCTTCGCGCGACTACCGCAACTCCTTCCAGTACGCGGCCATCGTCGTCAGCAAGGGCGCGCTGATGATCGTCGCGCTGCGCCAACTGCTCGGCGACGAGAAGTTCTTCCGCGCGCTTCGGAGTTACTACGAGGCGAACAAACTCGAAGTCGCCGAACTCGAAGACCTGCGCGCGGCCTTCGTCGCCGAGTCGGAGTTGCAGCAGCGCCGCCTCGTCACGCGAACCTTCACGCGCTGGCTTTCTGAAAAACACGGCGACGAAGACATCGCCCCGCCCGACCCGCAGCTCGCCGCCGCGCTCGGCCTCTCGACCGAGCAACAACAGGCCGCCAAAGACCGCAACGCCTTCTCCCGCCTCGGTCGCTTCTTCTGGCGACAGATGACGCGCATCCGCTGAACTTCAAAGCCGATGGTTTGAGACCTGTCGCGGCTCTCCGTTCGCGTTCCGAACCGCGGGCCGCCGGGGTAAAAGTTGGAGAGTGTGCAAAGTTTGTTGGCGGGGGACGATGGCTCAGTCGCTTTCGACCCAGCCGTCGGAGAGTCTGACGACGCGGTTGCCGAACTCCGCGTTCTGCTCGGAGTGCGTCACCTGTATGATGGTCGTGCCCTCGTCGTTCAGGCGCTTGAAGAGTTCCATGACCTCGCGACCCTGCGCGGAATGCAGGTTCCCCGTCGGCTCGTCGGCGAGGATGAGTCTGGGGCTGGCGATGAGCGCGCGCGCGACGCCGACGAGCTGCTGCTGCCCGCCGGAGAGCTGGTTGGGGAAGAGGTCTTTCTTGCCGACGATCTGGAAGCGGTCGAGCATGTCTGCGACAAGGCTCTCGCGCTCCTTGCGGCTGACGTTGCGGTACGAGAGCGGGACTTCCAGGTTCTCCGCGACCGTCAGGTGGTCAAGCAGGTGGTAGCTCTGGAAGACGAAGCCGATGTTTCTGTTCCGAAGCTCCGCGCGCTCTTTGTTGTTGAGCTTGTGCACGGCTCTTTCGCCGAAGAAGTATTCGCCCGACCAGGCGCTGTCGTGCATCCCGATGACGTGCAAAAGCGTTGACTTGCCCGAACCCGAAGGCCC
>DASRCS010000111.1:0-5739 GCA_035652995.1 Pyrinomonadaceae bacterium | reverse complement strand
GCACGAGGTCTTTCAGAAGCTCGACGTTCACGGGGTCGAGGCCGGAGAAAGGCTCGTCGAGGATGACGAGGTCGGGGTCGTGCATGACGGCGGCGACGAACTGAATCTTCTGCTGCATTCCCTTCGACAGCTCAGACGCCTTTTTGCGCTTCCACTCCGAAAGCTTCACTTTCGCGAGCCAGCGGTCAACCGCCGCGTCGGCCTCGCGCCCCGAAAAGTTTTTCAGCTCGGCGAAGAATTTGAGCTGGTCAACGACCTTCATCCGCTTGTAGAGTCCGCGCTCTTCGGGAAGGTAGCCGATGCGGTTCTGCGTCTCGGCGCTGACGGACTGTCCGAAGAGTTCGATACTTCCTTCGTCGGGCGCGGTGATGCCGACGATCATGCGTATGGTCGTCGTCTTGCCCGCGCCGTTCGGGCCGAGCAGCCCGTAGATTCGGCCCGCGCGCACGTTCAGGCTCAACTCGCTGACGGCTGTGAAGTCGTCGAAGCGCTTTGTGACGCGCTCAAGTTTCAGGGTGGCTTTCTGTTCGCTCAAGGGTTCGCTAAGAAGTCTGCGGGCGCGACGGCGACGCGCGCGCCGTGTCTTTCGGAAATTCAAATTGCCGGAGTTTATACGACGACGCGGAACTAAAGTTTTACCACGCACGCGGCCCGCGCCCCTAACATTCACGCCGCGCGCCGCGCGTGCTAAGATTGCCCGCGTTGTCTCCCCGACGACTTTCAGGGACACTCCGCCATGCATCCTTTCACGTTCAACAAGTCGCGTCTCGCGGCCTCGCTCCTCGCCGCTCTCTGCGCGCTCGCGCCCCTCGCGCGCGCACAGAGCCAGTCAACGCAGGGTCAGCCCGCGCCGAAGCAGGACGAAGACGAAGTAGTCCGCATCAGCGCCGAACTCGTCCAGACCGACGTGATGGTCTTCGACAAAGACGGCAAGTTCGTTGACGGACTCAAGCCGGAACAGTTCGAGCTGAAAGTTGACGGCAGACCGCAGCAGATAAGCTTCTTCGACCGCGTGCAGGCCGGCTCGGTCAACGAGGACGCGCAACTCGCCGCCGCGCGCGGCGCGGGCAGTCGCGCGACGGGCGAAGCGGCGCTCCCGCTCGACCGCGGGCGCACGGTCATCTTCTTCGTTGACGACCTGCACCTCTCCGCGGGCAGCGTCGTGAATGTCCGGGCCGCGCTCCAGCGCTACATTGACGACGAGATCGGGCAGAACGACACCGCGGCGGTCGCCTCGCCGAGCGGCCAGATCGGATTCCTTCAACAGTTCACCGACAACAAGGCTGTGCTGCGCGCAGCCGTCTCGCGCATCAACACGCGACCATACGTGACGCGCGACGGCCAGTCGCCGCCGATGACCGAGGCGCACGCGCTCGCCATCAACCGGAACGACAACTCGGTGCTCGACTTCTTCGTCGAGGCGCTGATCCGCGACAACCCGCTCCTGACGCGCGCGCAGGCGACACAGATGGTCGAGTCGCGCGCGCACGACATCCTCTCGCAGTCGGAGGGCGTGTCGGTCGCCACGCTCTCGGCCTTGCAGGCGGTCGTGCGCTCGTCTTCGCCCGTGCCGGGAAGAAAGATTCTCTTCTTCATCTCGGAGGGCTTCGTCGTTGACGAGATGCAGGGCACTCTGCGCGACCGCATGCGACGGATCACGGACGCGGCGGCGCGCGCCGGCGTCGTCATCTACGCGCTCGACGCGAAGGGGCTGCGAACGGGAGTGACCGACGCGACCGAGGGCGGCGCGTTCGACCCCGGCGGGCAACTGTCGCGCGCGAACCTGGGCGAGGCTTCCGAGATGCAGTCGCCGCTCTTCACGCTCGCCAACGACACGGGCGGTCGCGCGCTCGTCAACACGAACGCGCTCACGCACAGCGTCTCGACGGCGCTCAAAGAGACTTCGCTCTACTACCTTCTCGCGTGGAGGCCGACCGACGGCGGCGGCGATTCCAAGTACAAGCGCATCGAGGTCAGCGTCCGCAACCGGCCTGACCTGCACGTCATCGTCCGCAACGGGTTCTTCGGGGCCGACCCGGCAGCCGAGGCTTCGGCGAAGGAGGCGCAGAAGGGCAAAGGCTCGAAGAGCAGGAAGCAGGACGAGGCGGCGAAGCCGGACGGCGCGGCGGCGGAGCAGCAGCAGAACTCGGAAGCCGAAAAAGAGATCGGTGCCGCGCTCCGCGCGCCGCTGCCGCGCGCCGGACTTCCGACCTCGCTCGCGCTCGGCTACGTCCTGCATCCGCAGGACGGCGACGCGCTCCTGACGACGCTCGTCGAGGTTGACCGCTCGGCGCTCACGTTCGACCAGTCCGAGAAGCCGCGCGCCGTCTTCGACCTGCTCTGCGCGGTCGTTGACGGAAGCGGCAAGACGCTTTCGAGTTTCGGCAAGCGCCTCGCCGTCACCACAAACCCCGCGTCGCACGCGCCGCAGCAGAACGTCGTCATGAGCTTCCAGACGAAGCTCGCGCCCGGCCTCTACCAGGTTCGCGCCGCCACGCGCGACACGACGAGCGGGCGGACGGGAAGCTCGATGCAGTGGGTCGAAATCCCCGCGTTCGATCCAAGCAAGCTTCTGCTGAGCAGCATCTTCCTCGGCTCGCAGAAGACGGGCGCGGAAGGCGACGCGGCGCAGCAGAACGAGCCTTCGCCCGCCTCGCTCAACGTTGACCGAAGGTTCGCGCGCGACTCGTCGCTGCGATTCATGACCTACATCTACAACGCGGCGGGCAGCGCGGCGATTCCGCCCGACCTCGCGCTTCAGGTTCAAATCTTCCGCGACAACCAGCCCGTCTTCACCGCGCCGCTCAGCAAGGTCAAGACCGAGGGCTTGCCCGACACCTCGCGCATTCCGTACCTCGCCGAGCTTTCGCTCGCCACGTTCCCCGCCGGACGCTACGTCCTGCAACTGACGGCGATTGACCGCACGGCCAAGACCAGCGCCTCGCAACGCACGAACTTCGTCATCGAGTAGGCGGAAGCGCGTCGCAATGCGCGCCTCCTTAACCCCAGAAGGAGAAGAGCATGCTTGAGATCATCCTGTTGGTTTTTCTGACCCGACACGTCGGCGAGATAGTTCAGGCGAAGGGACGCCGCGGCGGCTGGTACAAGCTGATGACCGTGCTGCTTTGGCTCGGCTGCGAGATCGTCGGCGCTTTCATCGGCGGCATCGTCGCCGCCGTGAGCCACAGCGGCACACTTGTGATTTACGTCTTCGCGCTCGTCGGCGCTGCCGTCGGCGCGGGCATCTCGGTTCTCGTCGCGCGCTCCGTCCCGCCGCTCACGTACGAACAGCCGCCCGCCCCTCCGACATTCGGCTGAAGCGCGGCGGCTGTCTCTCTCAAACCTTCGGGCAAGTTTTAAAGCACGATCCGCCGGGCCGAGATTACGGGGGCGAACGAGCGAAGCTCTTCGAGCGTCGCGTCGTCGAGCGGCGCGTCCGTCTCGATGACCGACATCGCCTCGCCGCCGCGCTCGCGCCTGCCGAGGTGGAAGCGGCTGATGTTGACGCCGTGGTCGCCGAGGATTGTGCCGATGCGACCGACGACGCCGGGCACGTCGCTGCTGCGCGTCAGCAACATGTTGCCCGAAGGCACGGCCTCGATCCTGAACCCGTCAATCTCCGTCACGCGCCCGTCCGCCTGCTGACCGAAGAGCGCGCCCGCGACCGTGTGTTCGCCCGCGGTCGTCCGCACGCGCGTCCGCACAGGCTCCCGCGCCTCGCTTCCCGCGCCGTGACGCTTCGAGACCGTGACGGCGATGCCGCGCTCCTCAGCGATCAGCATCGCGTTGACGACGTTGACGCGCGCGCTCATGCCGCGCAGAAGTCCCGCGAGGAATGAACGCGTGACGGGCGACGACTCGAAGCTCGCGGCCTCGCCCGACAACTCGATCTCGACGCCGCGCACGGGTTCGTCAACGAGTTGAGCCTGAAAACGTCCGAGCCGCTCGGCGAGCAAAAGGTACGGTTCGAGCGCCTTCAGCTCCTGCGCGCCGACCGCCGGGACGTTGACCGCTCCGCGCACCGCGCCCGTCAGAAAGAAGTCGCGCATCTGCTCGGCGACCGTGACCGCGACGCCCTCCTGCGCCTCCTTCGTCGAAGCGCCGAGGTGCGGCGTTGAGACGACCTCGTCCAGCGCGACGAGCGCGTGATCGGCGGCGGGCGGCTCCTCCTCGAACACGTCGAGCGCCGCGCCCGCGACCTTCCCTTCTTTAATCGCGTCGCGCAGAGCGCACTCGTCAATCAGTCCGCCGCGCGCGCAGTTGATGACATAGACGCCCTTCTTCATCAACGCGAACTCGCGCGCGCCGACGATTCCGCGCGTCTCCGGCGTGAGCGGCGTGTGGACGGTGACGAAGTCGGCGCGGGCGAAGACCTCTTCGAGCGGCGCGAGTTCGATCTCGGTGTCGCGCAACTGTTCGGGCGCGACGAACGGGTCGAAGGCCACGACCTTCATCTCGAACCCGAGCGCGCGGCTCGCGACGACGCGACCGATTCGACCGAGGCCAACGATGCCCAAAGTCTTCCCGCGCAGTTCCGTCCCGACGTACTTCTTCCGATCCCACCGCCCGGCCTTCAGACTCGCGTTGCCCTGCGGCACGCGCCGCGCGAGCGCGAGCAGCAGCGCCAGCGTGTGCTCGGCGGTCGTCATCGTGTTCCCGTCCGGCGCGTTCATCACGACGACGCCCGCCTCGGTCGCCGCGCCCACGTCAATGTTGTCAACGCCCACGCCCGCGCGCCCGATCACGCGCAGCCGCGCGCAGGCTTCGAGCAACTGCGCCGTCACCTTCGTCTCGCTGCGAACGATAAGCCCGTCCGCGTCGCGCAAGGCTTCGACCAGTTCGTCACCCTTCAACCCCGTCCGCTTCTCGACCTCGAACCCGGCCTCGCGCAGCGGCTGCAAGCCGCCCTCGTTCACGTCGTCCGCGACAAAAATTTTGATATCACTCATGGGGAAAGAAGAAAACTGTAGGGGCAGGGCTTGTCCCTGCCCGCTCTTCGTTAGATTACAGTTTAAGGTTCCTTTAATTGAGACAGCGGGCAGGGACAAGCCCTGCCCCTACAGACATCAGCGCGTCGGAACTCACATCGGGCCGCCGCTGTCGCCGCCGTCTGGATTGGGCGAAGAGGTTTCGAGCGGGCTGCTTTCGGAGTCGCCCACGTCCGCATCGCTCACCTTCTCGCTCGCTTCGATGTCGCTCAGGGTCTCGCTGCTCGTCGCCTCGGCGTCGCGCTCAGGCGTCGCGGTGTTTTCGCCGGACGAAGACTCGCCCGACGGCACGTTCTGTTTTGTGGTCTCTTCCATCTCGCCCCCTTCAGTAGATTGTGTGAATCGCAATCAACAACGACAAGACCGACGCCGCGTAAAAGCCCGCGAGCAGGTCGTCGGCCATGATGCCGAGTCCGCTGCCGAGACCTTCGAGACGCCTCACGGGATAAGGCTTCCAGATGTCAAACACGCGGAACGCGACGAAGCCCGCGACGATTGCCCACCAGCCCGTGCCCCACGGCGCGAACAGGTATGCGACCAACTGCCCCGCGACCTCGTCAACGACGACCGCGCCGGGGTCTTTCTTCCCGAACAACTTTTCCGCGCGCGTCGCCGCCCACGTGCCGACAATGGAAACGACAAAGATGACGAGCAGCAGGGCGGTCGTCAGAAACACGGGGAACGTCTGCGGCGACAGGTCGAGCCAATACCTCACCGCGTAGTCGAAAGAAACCTGCGCGGCGCGACCGAC
>DASRCS010000110.1:0-6464 GCA_035652995.1 Pyrinomonadaceae bacterium | reverse complement strand
CTGACCCCTGACTCCCTCATCAGTTCATCATCGCCTGGCGGAGTTTCATCCTCTTCAACTGCTCGCGCACGGCCTCGGCGTCGGGAGCGTCGGTCGTGCGGTTGAGATAGGTTTGAGTCTCGGCAATCGCCTCCGGCAGTCTTCCGAGTTGGGCCAGAAGTATCCCGCGGTCGCGCCGCTCCTCGATGTCGTGCGGGTTGAGGAGCAGAATTCTTTCAACCGTCGAGAGAGCGCGGCGGAAGAGTTGCGCCTGTGCGTAAACTGCCTTCAGGTTGCCGAGCACGCGCGCGAGAATGCTCCGCGTGCCGACCGCGCGCAGGTGCTCATCGCCCAACTCGACGCGCCCGTCGTAGATCACGTCGAGCCGCTTCTGGCATTCTTCCTCGTCAGTCGTCTTGCGGTTGAAAGGGTCAACGAGGACGCTCCCGTCTTCATCTTCGGCGCGCACGATGAAGTGGCCGGGCAGGCCGACGCCCTCGACCGAAAGGCCGGCGCGGCGACCGACCTCGATGTAAATGATCGAGAGGGTGATCGGAATCCCGACCCGGCGTTCGAGGACGCGGTGGAGCATCGAGTTGCGCGGGTCGTAGTAGTCCGACTCGTTCCCCTCGAACCGCTGCTCGTCGAAGAGGTATCGGTTCAGCGCTTCGACTTTCACCCGCCCGCCGCGAAGTATTCGCGCGCGCGCCTCCTCGCCCATCTCGTCGAGCCGCGCGAGGCAGCGTCCAACGTCGCAGGCGCGCGGCTCCTCCTCCGCCCCGGCGAGCAGCGCCGCGCGCGCAAGACCCACCTCCGCGTCCGGCCTCAAAACCTCCGACGCGAACATTGCGCGCACCTTCGCCGCCGCGAGTTTGTCGGCAGGAGTCATGGCGGAAATGCGGAATGCGGATTTCGGATTGCGGATTTGAAAGCTGTGCTCATCATCAATCCGCAATCCGAAATCCGCATTCCGCAATCACTCCCTTCCCCACTCGGTGTCGAAGACGTGGTGGACTGCGTCGGGCGTCCAGTCGGCGAGGCTGCGCGTGACCACGTCGGCCCCCGCGTCGCGCAGCGCCTTGTCCGAGACGGTGTTGGTGACGCCGAGCGTCCGCATCCCCGCCGAGCGCGCCGAGCGTATGCCGGGCGGCGCGTCCTCGATGACGAGACACTCCGAGGCGTTGACGGGAAGTATCTGCGACTCGCCGCGGCGCGCGTTCAGGAGTTCGAGCGCCTTGAGGTAGCAGGCCGGGTCGGGCTTGTACGTGGTCACGTCCGCGGCGCTGACGACCACGGAGAAGTGTTTGAGGATTCCGGCGCGCGCGAGCACGTAATCAATCTCGTCGCGCAGCGCCATGCTGACGACGCCGAGCGGCAGGTGGCGCGCGAGCGCTTTGACGAAGGTGACGACGCCGGGCGCGAGCGGCAGCTCTTCGTCAATGATCGCGCGGTGCTTCGCCGACTCACTCTCGATGACGCGGCGCGTCACGTCGCCGGAGAGTTCGCGCCCGACGCGCTCGAAGGCCGCGCGCACGAACGTCACGTCGTCCATGCCGAGCGAGTTGAAGTAGTCCTCGCGCTTGAGTTCGACGCCCTCGTCCGCGAGCGCCTCCGTGTAGGTCTTCAGGTGAATCGCCTCGTCGTCAATGATGACGCCGTTGAAGTCGAAGAAAACGGCCTGAATCATTAGCCTTTAGCAGTCGAGTTCTTTTCGGATTTTATCGAGCGACAGCATTGTAAGTCGGGCGAAGGCGGGAAGAAAAGGAGAGACAGTTTTTAGTTTTCAGTTTTCAGCGCCCATTTCCGACGAGCGCCACGCTGTCGTGCAAAATAAAACTCGTTGCTCAGACTCGAAGCCCAAGCTGAAACAGATAATCTGAAAACTGAAAACTACTTTAGTGTTTCCCGTTGCTCAACTGCTCGCGAAGGGTCGCGTTCTGTTCGGCGAAGAGGAGCGGCAGGCGTTCGGATTCGAGCACGTCGAGGCGGCGCATCACTTCGGCGAGCGCGAGTTCGTTCTTGAGGTTGACCTGATAATCGAGGTCTGCGCGCAGGCGGTCTTTTTCCGACTGCCGGTTCTGCGACATCATGATGAGCGGGGCCTGCATCCCCGTGATGACGGCCAGCACGAGGTTCAGAAGGACGTAAGGGTATGGGTCGAAGCCCACGGTTCCGTCGGCGTTGCGGGCGAGGACGAACGAGTTGAGCGCGACCCACAGCAGCATGAAGCCGAGCGAGGCCCCGATGAACTTCCAACTGCCGCCGAACTCCGCGATGAGGTCGGCCATGCGGTCGGCGAGCGTCAGGCGGGCCTCCTCCTCTTCGTTCGCGTTGCGCGAGACGCGGTGGCGCAGAAGGTCGTCCGTCCGCCGCAGCCGGTTCGTGATCGCCGCCAGCATCTTCAGCGCCACGTCCGGGTTCTTCCTGACGAAGGCGAGGAAGTCGTCGCGCTGGAGGACGGCGAGCCGCGCGTCCTCGCTGACGGTGGCGCTGGCCGAGCGCGGCTTGCCGTCGATGATCGCCATCTCGCCGAAGAAGTCGCCGCGCGCCAGCTCGACGAGCGTCACGTCGTCGCCGTCGGCGTCAACGATGTGGATGCGGACGCGCCCGTTCTCGATGAGGTACATCGCGTCGCCCGCGTCGCCCGCGTTGAAGAGCGGCGTGCCCGCGGGCTTCTCTTCCACGTCGAGCAGCGAGCGGAGCGCTGTGACGGTCTCGTTGTCGAGCGACGCGAAGAGCGGGACTGAGCGGATGGCTTCGAGCGTCATCGGCGCGGCGGTTGTGGCGGACATATTCGTTCACCTCTCGAAAGTGAATCGGTGTTGCGGCGAGGGCGCGCCCGCCTTGGGTTCCGACACGCCCGGCGGCGGCGCGCGTGCGCTGCGGAGATTAACACGAAACGCCGCCCGCAATCATCGTTTGTGTTGCAGGCGCGAGCGCGAGGCGACTGTGCGGCGTAGGCCGCGCGGGGCGAAGAGTGTGAGGCGACGAGAACTGAGGCGGCTTCGGTCGCGAAGGCGATGCTCGCGGGAAAGAAAAAGCGCCGCGTGCTTCAGGACACGCGGCGCTCTCGTCCGCCGAATCTGCTTCCGGCGACTTTCAAAGGCTCAGGCGGCGGCCTTCAAGTACTTCTCGACGACGCGCGCGAGCGCCTCCTTGCTCGCCGCGCCGACGACGCGCTCGACCTCGCGCCCCCCGTCGAAGAAGATCAGCGTCGGGATGCCCTTGATGCCGTAGCGCTGTGGCGTCGCCGAGTTCTCGTCAACGTTGAGCTTGAGAAAACGCACGCCGCCTTCGTAGCTCGCGGCCAACTCCTCGAAGGTCGGCGCGAGCGCGCGGCACGGCGGGCACCACTCGGCCCAGAAATCCACGACGACCGGCACCGCCGACTTCAACACCTCGCCCTCGAATGCCGCGTCGCCGACCTCGCCAACAAACTTGCTCATCCTTCACTCTCCTTTTCGATTTGCTCCGAACCGCGCGCCCGCACCGGGCCGTCGCGCCGGGAGCCAGTATCCACGCGCGGCGTGCCGCCGTCAGTAATTTCGATTACACTCGCACGCGATGGCCGAGAGGGCTGAAAACCTGACCGCGCAAGACCTCTTCCACGGCTTCACGCCCGAAGAGCTGCGCGAGGTCGAGCGCGTGACGACGACGCGCGTGTTCTCGAAGGGCGAGATCATCTACACGCCGGGCGAGACCGGCGAGGCGCTGTTCCTTCTGCGCGAGGGCGCGGTGCAGATTTACCGCATGTCGCCCGAAGGCCGGAAGCTCGTCATCGCACACCTGCTCCCGCACTCGTTCTTCGGAGAGCTGTCGTGCATCGGCCAGGGGATGTACGACACGTTCGCCGAGGTGACCGAGGACTCGACGATAGTCACGATGAACTGCGAAGTCCTCAACCGCCTTCTCGCGAGCAAGCCGCAGGTCGCGCGCCGCATACTCGAATCGTTCGGCAGGCGTGTGCTCGAAGCCGAGCGCCAGCTCGAAGACACGGTCTTCAAAGGCATACCGGCGCGCGTCGCCGCGCTGCTCCTGCGCGAGTCGAACGGCGGCGGCGAGGTCAGCGGCCTCTCGCACCAGGACATCGCCGAGCGCCTCGGCGTCTATCGCGAGACGGCGACGAACGCGCTCAACGAACTCAAGTCCGCCGCGGTCATCTCGATAGGCCGGAAGCGCATCACCATCCTCGACCGCGAACGCCTGAAGCGCATCGCGGGAGAATGAGCTTTTCGGGTTGACGCGGAAAGCCGGCGCGACCGAACAATGACGGTCGCGCCGGCTTTCTACGTTTCCGCGACTGTTAGCGGATACGGACGCGGGAGATCAGCCTCGTCCGGGTCATGCCGTTCGGCAAGTACCTGACCTGATACGTCTCGCGGTACATGCGCCAGCCGTCGCGCACGATGCGCGTCTGCGTCGTCACCTCCACGGGCGCGCGGTAGTATCCGTAGCGCCTGCGAGGCTCGCGCCCGATCCTGATCCTGATCTGCGGCGCGATGCCCGTGGCGGCGATTGTGCTCGACGGCGTCGTTGCGGCGTTCGCGGCCACGGCCCCGAACGTAATCGAAGCTAACGAAAGTGTAAGTGCCAGTATTCTTTTCATCTCGTCTTCCCCCCGAAAATGATTTAGGCCAGACTCGACCTCGGCATTTGAACCCGCTGCCAAAGGGAGAGCCTGACCTGGTTCGCATTGTCGCGCCGAGAAGTAGCAAAGTGTTGACGAGGTTTTAAGAAAACCTTGTCATTCCGGGCGGGAAAAGGATGCCGGGAGAGTTCGAGGGCATGACGCTCATGATTCTTGAACTAGAAGAGAACGCACATGTCGTACACGTGTAAGCCTCCCGTACTCTGCCGACGTGCGAGGCCGACGAAGTTTGTTCAAGAGCCGAGCTAGACTTCCTTGTACTCAGAATCAACGTCCTCGTCCGAGAAGGCCACGCGGTAGTTCGGCGACTGCTTCTGCTTGGTGATGAGCAGGTCGTCCTTCGTCTTCAGGAGGTCGGAGCGCGAATAGACCGAAAGCTCGAAGTTGTAGCCGTGCGTGATGGCGTCCTTCGGGCAGGCTTCGACGCAGAAGCCGCAGAAGATGCAGCGACCATAGTCAATGTTGTAAACCTTCGCGTAGCGCTCGTCCACGCCCGTGCGCTCTTCGGGCGGTCGCGGGTCGTCGTCGGCGACGATGTAGATGCAGTCGGAGGGGCACGCCGCGGCGCAGAGGTAGCAGGCGACGCACTTCTCGCGCCCCAACTCGTCAACGTGCAGGAGGTGCTGGCCCCGGAAGCGCGGCTGGAGCGTGACGGGTTCGTCCGGGTACTGGACTGTCCACTTCTCCTTCGGGATGTACGAGGCCGTCGTCATCATGCCCTTGATGATGGCGCGCGTGTTTTCGATTACTTCGTTGATGATGCCCATTTGAACCTCTGCAATCTTTCAGCTTTGAACTTCTCCATGTCCTTTGTGAAATCCTCTGTGGCCTCCGTGGTTAAGAACGTCTCACTTAACCACGGAGGCCACAGAGGTATTCACAAAGAGCACAAAGTTAAAAGCTAAACGAACTCAAGGCGGCTGAAGAAGTACGCGAGTTCGATCTGCGCGTTCTCTTCGGAGTCGGAGCCGTGGACGGCGTTCTCGCCGATTGAGTTCGCGAACTCCTTGCGCAGCGTGCCCTCGTCGGCCTTCGCCGGGTCGGTCGCACCCATCAGGTCGCGCCACGCCCTGACCGCGTTCTCTTTTTCCAGAGCCATGACGACGCACGGCGCGCTCGACATGAACGCCGTCAACTCCGCGAAGAAAGGCCGCTCGCGGTGGACGGCGTAGAACCCTTCGGCCTCGGGCTTCGTCATGTGGATGAGCTTCAACGCGCGGAGTTTGAATCCGGCGTCCGTGATGCGCTGCAAGATCGCGCCCGTCTTCCCCGACCGCACCGCGTCGGGCTTGATGATTCCGAAAGTGAGATTGCCTGCCTGTTCCGCCATTAGTCTCCTCGACAAAGTTAGATTCGTATTACGCAGCCGCTTTTGCGCCGAGGGCGTCGGCCATCGCCTGCCCGATGTCGGCGGGCGAGTGGACGACGCGGATGCCCGCGTCTTCGAGCGCGGCCATCTTCTCGGCTGCCGTGCCCTTGCCTCCGGCGATGATGGCCCCGGCGTGCCCCATGCGTCTTCCGGGAGGCGCGGTCTGCCCCGCGATGAAGGCGACGATGGGCTTCGTCACGTTGTCCTTGGCGAACGCGGCGGCCTCCTCCTCGGCGGTGCCGCCGATCTCGCCGATCATGACGATGCCTTCGGTTTCGGGGTCGTCCTGAAAGAGCGCGAGCGCCTGAAGGTGCGTCGTGCCGATGATGGGGTCGCCGCCGATGCCGATGGCCGTTGACTGTCCTAGTCCGAGCGCCGTCAACTGTCCGACGGCTTCGTAAGTGAGCGTCCCGGAGCGCGAGACGACGCCGACGCGGCCCTCCTTGTGGATGTGGCCGGGCATGATGC
>DASRCS010000109.1:0-6325 GCA_035652995.1 Pyrinomonadaceae bacterium | reverse complement strand
CCTACTCGCAGGACTTCTTCACCGGCCAACTTCCCTTCAACACCTTCAACCCCGGCCCGGCCTACAACCCCGTCGGCCCCGCGCCCGTACTCTTCTCCTTCTCGACCGTCTCGCAGATTCAGCCGGGCGTGCCCGTCTTCAACGGCTTCTCCGACTCGGACGTGTTCGCCGTTGACCGACGCCTTCGCACGCCCTACGTGCAGAACTTCAACCTCAACGTGCAGCAGGAGCTTTTCAAAAACGTCGTCGCCGAAGTCGGCTACGTCGGCTCGCAAGGAAGAAAGCTTTTCCGCTACCGCGACATCAACCAACCCGTCAACCCTTCGGTCTCGACCGCGCGCCCCTTCGACAACGGCCCGTTCGCGCCGTCGGGCGGCACGTTCTTCTACGTCAACCTGCTTGAGACTTCGGCCAACTCAAGCTACAACGCTCTGCAGGCGAGTCTCACACTTCGCGAGCGCCGCGGCTGGACGGCGAGCGCCAATTACACTTGGTCGCACTCGATTGACAACGCCTCGGACGGTCAGGACTACGTCGCCAACGCCACGCAGCCCGACAACAGCTACCGCGCAGACTTAGAGCGCGCCAACTCGAACTTCGACACGCGTCAACGTTTCGTCGCGACCTTCTCTTACTCGATACCGGGCCTCTTCAAGCGCCACCCGCGCGTCGGCGACGGCTGGCAATTGGGCGGGCTTCTAACGCTTCGTTCGGGCAGCCCCTTCCACGTCAACCTCTTCGACGACTACAACGGCACGGGCGAGTTCTTCCCGCGCCCCGACCTCGTCGGCGACCCCTTCGCGGGCACGCAAGGGCCGGACAGGTTCCTGAACCTCTCCGCCTTCAAAGTGCCCTGCACGCTCGACCCGGCGGGCGACGGCAGCGCGGCCTCCTGCATTCCGGGCACGCAGCACTTCGGAAGTTTGGGGCGCAACTCGCTCGTCGGCCCCGGCTACTCGAACTTCGACTTCTCCATCATCAAGACGACGCGCTTCAACGAGAGCGTCTCGCTCCAACTCCGCGCCGAGATTTTCAACCTCTTCAACCATCCGAACTTTGCCTCGCCGCTTCTGCCCGGCTTCGCCGCGGACGCGTCCTTCAACGGCATAGACCCCGCGACGGGTCGCGGCATCGGCTTCCTCCCCATCACCGTCACGCCCGACGTAGGCATCGGCAACCCCTTCCTCGGCGGCGGCGGCCCCCGCAACATCCAACTCGCCGCCCGCCTCGTCTTTTGATGTTGATGCGAACAAGCACTGACAAAAACGAGAAGGCCGCCGGAATTGTCCGGCGGCCTTCTTCCTTATCGAAGTAGCGCATACGGGACTCGAACCCGTGGTCTCCGCCTTGAGAGGGCGGCGTGTTAGCCGACTACACCAATGCGCCAAACGCGGAGCGATTATAAATGCCGCCGCGCGCGGATGGCAAGTTATCGGCGGAGCAACTTGCGACGGGCGAGCGAGCGCGGGAACGTCTTTCGGAGTCGCGCGCGGGCGGTGTTATACTCGACACGGCGAGCGCAGTCTCGCTGCCCGGCGCGCTCTTACAAATCTCCCGTTACCGCTTAGGCTCTCTGAGGGCAGAAAAATTCGAGATGGTACAGGACACACTGGTCGAAGCCCGCAACGCAGCTTCACACGACGCGCAAAACAAGACTTCCCCCGAAGACTTCCCGCTCGGAGTCGAAGGGTTCACCTACGGCGACCTCTACCGGCCCGAACGACTGCGCGCGCTCGCCGAAGCGTTCTACGCCGAAGTCGAGAAGTCCGACCCGACGCTGCACGCGTCGCTCGCCGAGTACAGCGCCGCGCGCGGCGAGAATCTGAAGGGCACGAAGGCCGAGTCGGAGCTTTTAATCGCCGCCGCGCCGCACCTTTCGCGCTTCGTCGCGCGTCTGTTCCGGGTAGAGCGCGAGCGCGACGTGTTGGCGGAGGACATCCGCGCGCAAGACCCCGTCTTTCAGTTTAAAAACTTCGTGCAGCGGCGCGCGACGAAGAGCTTTCCGGCGGAGAAGGCGGCGGCGGTTGACGTGGACGCGGCGGACGCCCTGCTCGAAGCTTTAAGGCGCGCGGCCTTCGCCGACACGCTCGGAGACGACCGCGAGTTGGGCGTCGCGCGCATGACGGTGCGCCTGCTCGAATGGGAGAAGAATTACCCGAAGGAGGGGGCGCGTCAGGAGGCCGCTTGGTCAGACGAGCGTGCACACATGACCGAAGAAGCCCGCGCGAAGATCACAGGCACTGATGTGGAAACTGCGCTCGCGGCCTTGCTCGTTGATGAAGGCGGCACTGGCGGCAGTCACGCACCCGTGGCCGATGACAACCGCGCGTCCGTCGTTGACGAGAACCGCGCGTTCGTCCGCGCGTCGCTGAGATTGTTGGAGGCTTGGTCGGCGGCACACGCGCTCCGTTACGAAGCCCGCGAGCGCGTGAAGGGCTGGGTCAGTTTCCGATTCCCGCACCCGCTCGACTACGAGCACCTCGTGCAGTTGGAGCGCCCCGACGCGGAACTGCCGGAGCTTGTGCGCGGACTCGACAAGAACCTGCGTCGGCGCGACGGGTTCAAACTCACGGACAAGCGCTACGGGCCGCGCGAAGTTCTGGACGAGGTTCACTACTGCCTCTACTGCCACGAGCGCGACAAGGACTCCTGCTCGAAGGGCCTGCGCGAGCGTGACGGCTCGCTCAAAAAGAATCCGCTCGGCATCAAGCTCACCGGCTGCCCGCTCGACGAGAAGATTTCCGAGATGCACGTCCTCCAGCGCGACGGCGACTCGATTGCCGCGCTCGCCGTCGTCTGTATTGACAACCCGATGTGTCCGGGCACGGGCCACCGCATCTGTAACGACTGCATGAAGTCGTGCATCTTCCAGAAGCAGGAGCCGGTCAACATCCCGCAGGCCGAGACCGGGATACTGACGAACGTCCTCGGCTTGCCTTACGGCTTTGAAATCTACGCGCTGCTCACGCGCTGGAATCCTCTGAACGCCAAGCGCCCCTTTGCGCTCCCCTACAACGGCAAGAACGTCCTCGTCGTCGGCCTCGGCCCCGCGGGCTACACGCTCGCGCAGTTTCTTTTGAACGAAGGCTTCGGCGTCGTCGGCGTTGACGGCCTGAAGATCGAGCCGCTGAACTCGGAGTTGACGGGCGACGGCGGGCGACGCGTCCCGCTCGCCGTGCGCGACGTGCGCGACATCGAGACCGAACTCGACCGGCGCGTGCTCGCCGGCTTCGGCGGCGTCTCGGAGTACGGCATCACGGTCAGGTGGGACAAGAATTTTCTGACGCTCATGCACCTCGCGCTCGCGCGCCGCGACCACTTCCGTTTTTACGGCGGCGTGCGCTTCGGCGGCACGCTCACGATTGAGGACGCTTGGGCGCTCGGCTTCGACCACATCGCGGTCGCTTCGGGCGCGGGCAAGCCCACCCTCGTCGAGATGAAGAACAACCTCATCCGCGGCATACGCAAGGCTTCGGACTTCCTGATGGCGCTCCAACTCACCGGCGCGGCCAAGCGCGACTCGTTCGCGAACCTACAGGTGCGCCTGCCCGCGGTCGTCATCGGCGGCGGACTCACCGCGATTGACACGGCGACCGAGCTTTTCGCCTACTACCCGGTGCAGGTCGAGAAGATTCTCGAACGCTTCGAGAAACTCGCCCCGGAGTTCGGCGAGGAGGAAGTCTGGCGGCGCTTCGATACGGAAGAGCGCGGCGTGCTCGAAGAGTACCTCGCGCACGGACGCGCGGTGCGCGAGGAGCGCGCGCGCGCCGAGGCCGCGAATGAAGCGCCGAACTTCATCCCGCTCGTGCGCGGCTGGGGCGGCGTCTCAATCGTCTATCGCAAGCGCCTGATTGATTCGCCCGCGTACCGCCTCAACCACGAGGAGATCATCAAGTCGCTCGAAGAGGGCATCTCGATCATCGAGAACCTCTCGCCCGCCGAAGCAATACCCGATGAGAACGGCGCGGTCGCCGCGCTCGTCTTCAACCGCGTGCGCCGCGACCCCTCGACGGGCAAGTGGCACGTCAACTGCGACGACCAGGTGCGCGTCCCGGCGCGAACGGTCTGCGTCGCCGCGGGCACGAGTCCGAATACCATCTACGAGCGCGAGCGCCCCGGCACGTTCGACCTCGACGACTGGCGCGAGTTCTTCAAGCCGTACAAGGCCGAGCGCGACGGCGACGGCAAGTTCCACCTCGTGCCCGCGGCGAAGGGCGAGCGCGCGTTCTTCACTTCGTATGAGAACGAGGGCCGCTTCATCACCTACTACGGCGACAACCACCCCGTCTATGCGGGCAACGTCGTCAAGGCGATGGCCTCGGCGAAGGACGGCTACGGGCACGTCGTCGCTCTCTTCGAGGAAGAGCTTGCGGCGCTCCGGGACGAAGACCAGCCCGCGCGCGAGGAGTCTTTCGCGCGGCTGGTCGAGACGCTCGACGACAACTTGATCGCGCGCGTCGAGCGGGTCGAGCGGCTGACCGACACGATTGTTGAAGTCGTCGTGCGCGCGCCGATGCAGGCGAGGAAGTTTCATCCCGGCCAGTTCTACCGCCTGCAAAACTACGAGACCGACGCCGCGGTCGTCGAAGACACGAAGCTGACGATGGAAGGCTTGGCGCTGACGGGCGCGTGGGTTGACAAGGAGGCCGGCCTGCTCAGCCTCATCGTGCTTGAGATGGGCGCGTCGTCGCGCCAGTGCGTACTTTTGAAGCCGGGTCAGCAGGTCGTCGTCATGGGGCCGACGGGGACGCCGACGGAGATTCCCGAAGGCGAGACCGTTTTGCTCGCGGGCGGCGGACTCGGCAACGCCGTCCTCTTCTCGATTGCGAAGGCTTTGAAGGAGAACGCCTGTCGCGTGATCTACTTCGCGGGCTACAAGGACGGCAAAGACCTCTTCAAGCGCGAGGAGATCGAGGCGGCGACCGACCAGGTCATCTGGTCAACCGACACGGGCCGCGAGGTCGAGCCGCGCCGCCCGCAGGACGCGCACTTCCGCGGCAACATCGTGCAGGCGATTAAGTCTTACGCCGAGGGCGCGTTCGGAGAGCCGTTGTTCGATCTGAAAACGGTCGAGCGCATCATCGCCATCGGCTCCGACCGCATGATGGCGGCGGTGAAGTCCGCGCGCCACGGCGTGCTCGCGCCCTATCTTAAACCCGGACACGTCGGCGTCGGCTCGATCAACAGCCCGATGCAGTGCATGATGAAGGAGGTCTGCGCGCAGTGCCTCCAGCGCCACGTCAACCCGCAGACCGGCGAGGAGTCGTTCGTCTTCTCCTGCTTCAACCAGGACCAACTGCTCGACGAGGTTGACTTCCAGAACCTCAACGCGCGCCTCCGAGCCAACACCGTGCAGGAAAAACTCTCGAACCTCTGGCTCGACCGCCTGCTTGGGGCGTCTCACTGAAGGACGAAGTTGTAGGCGAGAGTGCCCTTGAATTTGACCGGCACGCCCGACACCAGCAGCGGCGAAAATTTCGCCTGGCGGGCGGCCTGCGCCGCCGCCTGTTGCAGGAGCGCGGGGCCGCCGAGGGCGCGCGCTGAAATCACGTTGCCGTTCTCGTCCACGACGATCTCCACGTTCACAGTTCCCTGCACGTGCGCCGCCCTCGCCATCGCAGGGTAAGCGGGCTGCGGCTTGCTGATGAGCCTGCCGTTGAGGTCGTCAATCGCGGAGGCGCTGTTCGCGTCCGCCGCAGGAGGCTGAGGCTCTTTCGGGGCGTCGCCCGTCCGGCCTGGCGCGGGCCGGTCTTGCGGGTGCCTGGCCGTGCCGGAAGATGAGTCGGACTCGGTCTGACTCGCGGTCGGCTCGCGCCGGCTGAGAATCCACTCGCCCGACACGCCCGGCGTCGAGGTCGCGGCCCAGACGCCTTCGAGCCTGTCGCCGTTCAGCGTGAGCGTCACAGTCCCGCGGCCAGAGACGCTGCCCTCGTGGTTCTCGAAAGTGCCGTCGAAGGTCTTGCCGTCGAACGTGCCGGAGATTGTGCCGGTCATATTTTCGTGCCCGCGCCCGCCGCGATATGTGCCCGTCACGCGGTCGCCCTGTTGGACGAAGCGGATGGGCGGGCCTTCAGACGGCCACCACGCGCCCGTGAGCGAGACGGCGGCGGGCCGGTGGCCGATTCTGGCGATGGGTATCGCGCCGAAGGTGGACAGGTGGTTCTTGCTGCAAAGCTGAATCTTGTGGATGCCCGCGGCGTTGATCGTGAAGTCCTGCGGGACGGAGGGGAAGAGATAGTTGCCGTTCGCGATGTCGCCCTCGCCGACCGTCTCGCCGACGCGCGAACCATCGGCGTCGAATGCCTGCATCTGCCACGCGGGCGTC
>DASRCS010000108.1:0-20594 GCA_035652995.1 Pyrinomonadaceae bacterium | reverse complement strand
CAGCGGCGCGCGCGGGTTGTGGCACTGGCTCTGGGGCGGCGGCGGGCACGTCAAACAGGAGGTGACGCTGACCCTCCCACGGCGAGTCGAGCTTTTGTCGAAGGGCGTCAACGGCCCCGTCACGGTCGGCGAGGTTGACGGCCCCGTCACCGTCGAGGGCGTCAACGGTCGCGTCGAGGTCGCGCAGTCGTCAGACCATTCGTCGATCAAGGGCGTGAACGGCAACGTCAAGCTCGGCCTCGCCCAACTCGGCGCGCAGGGGCTTGAGATCAAGGGCGTCAACGGCAACGTCGAACTCCGGCTCAAAGAGAACATCAATGCCGACATCGAGGCGAAGGGCAACAACGGCGGCCTGACTCTCGACGTGCCGAACGTGACGATGCAGGATCGCAAGGACTTCGCGAACGTGAGAGCGCGGCTCGGCGCGGGCGGAGCGCCGATTGAGATCAAGGGCGTCAACGGCAGCGTGCGCTTCGAGTCGGACGCGCCCGCGACTCCCGCGACCGCGAGCGCGCCGGCAGCACCGAGCGCGCCCGCCGCGCCCGCCGCGCCTTCGAGCGCGGCTCTGCCACCGCCGCCACCGCCGCCCTCGCGCTGAATCCAATGCCGTAGCCTGACCTGAAAGGTGCCTCCAAGCAGAAGCGGCGCGCGTCAGAACACTTCTGACGCGCGCCGCTCTTTTTCTGAGTTCATAGCTTAACTCACGCGAAGGCGCTGGAGGCGCTGAGACGAATCAGCAAGCTCGCGCCGCGGCCCGGCGTCAGAAGTTGAACTGGCCCTCGCGGGCGACCTCTTCGAGACTCTTGCGCGGGCTTGGGGCTTCGCGCTCGCGCAGCGCGTCGGGCAAGTCTTCGGCGCGGCCCGGTCTGCCGACGGCGGCCATCGCCTCGACGCGGAAGCCTTCGGGGATGTTCAACTCCGTGCGCGCACGCTCGTAGTCGAAGCCCTGCATCCCGTGTGCGACGAGTCCGAGCATCGTCGCCTGAAGCGCGAGGTTCTCCCACGCCGCGCCGGTGTCGAAAGAGTGCGTCGGGTAGGTCTGGCCGTTGAAGTCGAACGTGGTCTTCGAGACGAAGAGCAGCAGCACGGCGGCGTTCCGCGCCCACGCCTGATTCCCCCGGACGAGCAGGTCGAAGAAGCGCGGCCAGTTCTCCGTGTCGCGCCGCGCGTAGAGTATGCGCCACGGCTGATTGTTGTACGACGAGGGTGCCCAGCGCGCGGCCTCGAGGAGCGTCATCAACTCCTCTTCCGAGATGGCCTCGCCCGACAGCGCGCGCGGCGACCAGCGGTCTAAAAAAATCCTGTCAACCGGATACTTCGCCTCCCTCTTCTCGCTTCCCTTGATCATGAGCCTCCCCCGGGCAGGACTCCCGCCCGTGCGTTGAAATTTTATTGTCACGAGGTTTCGAAGAAGCTTACAACACCTCACCACCATCGGACGAATGAAGGCCGCGCTTCCTCACACTCTGTGAACCGGCAATCTAGAAACACGTAGAGAATCCGACGCAAGGTGGCGGCCACACGCTGCACAAGATTTAAAGTGTCAAGCGCGCAACCACAAGCAGTATAGCGAAGAGAAGGATGGCGAAGTGCATCCTAAGTATAAAGACAGCCGTATTACGAACGCTCAGTTTGAAGATGTGCCAAAGCTTGAGTTCGTTCGGCAGCGCAACCGTATTAGGCGGGAACAAATCATCACGATGAAGCCCTAGCGCACGCTCGCAGTTCGTTATGTGCTTGAACTTTCTTATCTCAAGCTTTCTATGATGTAAGGAGATCAGTACCCCAAATAGCGCCGCGATAACTACTAATGCTCCCGCCGCAGTAGTTGCGATAGCATTGTGATACTGAGCATCAACGCTTACTAGTCCAGCGCCGAGGATTGCTTCGATTTGGAGAGCCTTCCAAGTTTGATCTCGTGCATGATGATGGTCGCGCCAAGCTAACTCCATCGCTTGGCGTATGCTCTCAGGTTGCACTGCTTCGCGCATGGTAACATCAGTCATTATGAATACCTCACATAGGCTCTAACTTCTGTTCAAGCTACATGATGTTTGACAAAATGCCGGGCGGCAATGTTATCGCGCATTGTACGACTTAACAACGCTTATTGTGGCCTGAGCGAATGTTCGGGCGTGAGTTTTGGCGGGTAGGGTGGAATCCCTGCGGGATTGGGTGTTTTCAAAGGTTGTAAAAATACCGTTGTGGCGCGGAGGTTTTTGGTTTAACCTGAGCGCCGACACAGTCACACGTTTCAGCCAAGGAGCCGGAAATGCGTTCACGAATGCGTACCGCAGCCGTCCTCGGCGTGTTGATGATGGCCGCCGCGGCCTTCGTCTTCACGTCCTCGCAGGCGTCGCACAAGGATCAGAAGAACAAGCAGGCGCTGCCGACGCCGACGCCGAACCAGCCGCCGACCATCACGCTCGACTCGGACGCGCAGGTCGTCACGATCTGCCCCGACGCCGAGAGCATGTCGAACACGCGCGTCCACCTGAAGGCCAACGGCGTCAGCCCCGAAGGCAAGCCGCTGCGCTACCGCTGGGACGTGTCCGGCGGTCGCATCGAGGGCGACGGCACCGACGTGGTCTGGGACTTGTCGGGCGCGCAGCCCGGAGTTTACAGCGCGGGCGTCACGGCGGAGAGCGGCCCCGTGGACAACCCGCTCTGCACCGCGTTCACCTCGACGAAGGTCGTCGTGCGCAACTGCCCGCCGCCGCGCCCCTTCTGCCCGAACGTCTCGATCTACTGCCCGGACGTGCAGCAGGCCGGAGCGCCCGTCACCTTCACCGCGTCGGTGAGCGGCGGCACGGCTGGCGTCACGCCCGCCTTCAACTGGAAAATCTCGGCGGGCACGATCATCTCGGGTCAGGGCACGCCGACGATTACGGTTGACACGACGGGACTCGCGGGCCAGCCCATCTCGGCGACGGTCGAGGTCGCGGGCTACAACCTCGACTGCCACGCGTCTTGTCAGGCTTCGGTTCCCGCGCCGATCAACCCGACGAAGTTCGACGAGATCGGCGAGGTTCAGCGCGACGACGAGAAGGCGCGGCTCGACGTGTTCGCCATCGAGCTTCAGAACACGCCGAACGCGACCGGCTACGTCATCGCCTACGGCAGCCGCAACAAGCGCTTCGGCACGGGCCAGCAGCGCGGCGACCGCGCCCGCCAGTACCTCGTCGAGACGCGTGGCATCAGCGCCTCGCGCATCGTCGTCCTCGACGGCGGCCAGCGCGCGACCGGCTCGCTCCAACTCTGGATCGTCCCGCCCGGCGCGACCCCGCCTCGACCTTGACGCGTGAAGGTGGAAGTTGAAACTCGGAAGGGCGCGCTCTCGATTCAGAGAGCGCGCCCTTCCGAGTTTTGGTCGGCACTGCTGACTTCAGTGCGTCATGTTCGATTCGAGCGTGGCGACCGGAAGAGTCGAAGGCTTCGGCGACGGCGCGGTCACGGCTCGCATCTCGTCTTCGCGAGGCGCGAGCGCGCGGGCGAGGAGGTCTGCGGCTTCGCGGAGGAGTTGTTGTTGGCGCTCGTCGTAAGCCGCGAGCGAGGCCGTGTAGATCGAGACCGCGCCGTAGAGCGCGCGCCCGTGCATGACGGGCACGACGGCGAGTGCGCGGTAGTCCGCGAACGCTTCGGCGAACTGCTGCGGGATGTCGAGCTTCGGGTCTGAGTTGAAGAGCGGCCTGCGGTTGATGAGAACCCAGCCGGTCACGCTCGAACTCTCGTTGAGCGCGCGGCCTTCGAGCATCGGCGCGTTGCGTCCGGCGGCGCGCACGACGCGGCTCTCGCCCGTCTCCGCGTGGACGCGCGCGAGCGCGCACGTGTCGGCGGGGACGACCGTCGCGAGTCGCTCGACGAACGCTGCCTCGCGCTCCTCGTCCGAACTGCACGCGGCGAGCGCGCTCGACAGAGCGAGTAGCGCGCGTTCGCTCGCGGCGTCGCGGGTCGGGTCGGAGTCTTCCGTCTGTTTGTTTTCGGCGGCGAGTCCGGCGGCGGGCGCGACGGCGGTCGCGGCTTCGGAGAGTTGCTCGGCGGCCTCGATGCCGAAGGTCGGCGCGGGCGCGTGGCGCATCGCCTCGATCTCGGCCTCGTACTCGGGGAGGTGCGCGAGGAAGGTCGCGACGACGTGCGGGTCGTAAGTCTTGCCGCTCTCTTCGAGCACGTAGCTGATCGCCTGCTCGCGCGTCATGCCCTTTCGATACTGCCTGTCCTCGCGCACGGCGTCGAAGCAGTCAACGACCGAGAGAATGCGCGCCGTGAGCGGAATCTCCTCGCCCTTCAAGCCGTCGGGGTAGCCGCCGCCGTCCCAGCGCTCGTGGTGATGACGCACGACGGGGACGACCGGAAACGGGAACTCGACGCGACTTAAGATTTGCGCGCCGACGACCGTGTGCAGTTTCATGCGGTTGAACTCTTCGGCGGTGAGCTTGCCCGGCTTGTGGAGGATGTAGTCGGGCACGGCGATCTTCCCGATGTCGTGGAGAAGCGCGCCGGCTTTCAAAGCCTCGATGTCGGCGTCCGTGCAGCCGAGAGCGCGCGCGACGCCCGCGGCGTAGGTCTGAACACGGAGGACGTGCTCGTGCGTCACCTCGTCCTTGGCGTTAATGGCGACGGCGAGCGCCTCGACGGTCTGCCGGTGCGCGGCGGCGAGCGACTCGACGCGCGAGCGCACCGAGTCGCGGTACTGCCGGTGGACGAAATAGACGGTCATCAGGACGGGAGCGCCGACGACGAGGACGACCGCGAAGCCCGACTTCAGAGTCAGGTACATCAGGCTCGCCGCCGTGCTGGTCGGCAAAAACATCGCGACCGCCCAGAGGAAATTCTTTCGCCAGACGTAGAGCACGGGGTCGCCGTGGCGCAGCGCGAGCAGCGTCGAGAGCAGGCCGACGTTGACGGCGAGTTGGACGAGGCTCGCGACGAGGAGCGCGCAGGCGGCGGCGGTGAAACTGTCGGAGCCTGCGAAGCCGTGCGTGAGCGTCGCGGCGAGCGCGGGCGCGGCGGCGGCGGCGGCCAGAGACATCATGCCCGCCGAGAAGAGGTTGCTCGAAAGTCGCCTGACGGTCGAGCGCGAGCTGACGAAGCCTTCGAGTCCGGCGAGGAAGATCGCGGGCAGCACGCCGTAGCGGCACGCGACGAGGAGGATGAAGGCGTCCGAGAGCGTGAAGCAAATCTTCTCGGTCGTGAACTTCAAACCCGAAGGCAGCGGGAACGTGACGGGGAACATCCCGACGATGATCGCCAGCGGCACCAGCACGAGCAGCGCCAACTGCTCCGCCGTCGTGCGCCGCGCCGCGATGTCCGCGACGCCAGCCGCCCAGAGCAGAAGCCCCGCCGACGCGACCGCCGTCAGGAAGGCAAAGCTCTTACGATTCTCCGCCGGGTTTCTCATCGTTCGTTTTCACAAGGATAGGCCCGCGGAATGCGGACCAGTTACGTTCTTTGCGCCTTTGCGTGAATTTCATCCCACGCAAAGGCGCAAAGTTAAAGCGGCGTCGTGCTTCAAATCCGCGTTCGCCTCAGTGGCGCGGGAAGAGCGGGCTTGAGGCGCTGAGCCTGCTGACCGAAGTCGGCATCTCGGACTCGCCGAGCAGGAGAACCTGCTCCTCGCTCATCTGCACCGAACTCGGCTCGATCATGTTCGACGCCCAGGTGGGCTGGCTCGCGTAGGTCGTGCTGTCGCGCAGCCCCGCGGCGCTGACGCCGTCGCCCATCAGGATGCCGCTGCCCAAGGTGTATCCGTCCGACATCATGATGCCGTCGCTCATCAGAATGCCGTCGCCCATCAGGATGCCGCTCCCCAAAGTGTAGCCGTCGCCGCTCATCAGGATGCCGCTGCCGAGCGTGTAGCCGCTGCCGAGTGTGTAGCCGTTGGGGAAGAGGTACGCGCCGCCGGGGATGAGGTAGCCGTCAACCATGACCCAGCCGCTCGCGAGCGTCACGCCGTCGGGCAGGCGGTAGCCGCTCGTCAGCGTCAGGCGGTCTGTGAAGGCAACGCCCTCGACCCAGATGACGCCGTTGTTGACTGGCATCTGCTCGCCCGCTATCGGCGAGCCGAGGCCGAGCGTCGAGTAGGTGACGTTCCTCGTCGTGATGAGGTTGTCGCCGACCTTCGCGCTGCTGGCGTCCTTGCGTATCGCCTTGGCGACCGTGACCGCCGCGCTCGTGTTCATCTCGCCCGCCCCCTCTGTGATCGCGCGGACGAACGAAGGCATCTGCTTGTCGGCGACCATCAGCTCGTAAACCGGGAGTCGCTCGGCGGTTCGCATCAGCACGGCCTTGACCATCGAGGGCGTGAGCGACGGGTTGGCTTCGAGCATCAGCGCGACCGTGCCGGAGACGGCGGGCGCGGCGAACGAAGTGCCGCTCATCACGCGGTAGGTGCCCGTCGCGATGGGCTTGTTCGTGCTCGTGTCGCCGACGAGAAGACTGCCGAGCAGGCCGCCGCCGCCCGTCGTCGTGTAGGAGTTGCTCGCGTCGGGCGAGGTCGCGGCGGTCTCCGAAGCGCCGAGCTTGTTGCCGGGCGCGACGAGGTCGGGCTTCATCAGGCCGTCAACGAGCGTCGGCCCGCGCGAAGAGTAGGTCGCGACCACGTCGTCCGAGCGCACGTTGGTCTGCTGCGTGTTGGTCGCGCCGACGGTGATGACGCGGGGAGAGTTCGCGGGGGAGAGGATGCCGCCGTAGATCGTCTGGCCCTGTGCGTCCTTGCCCCAGTTGCCGGCAGCGACGACGACGACGATGCCGGCGTCAACCGCCTTCGCGACGGCCTGACACAAGGGGTCTGTCTTGTAGCTCTGCGTCGGCGCGGTGCCGAGCGAGAGGTTCATCACGCGGATGTTGTAGGTCTTCTTGTACTGGACGGCCCAGTTGATGCCCTTGATGACGTTCGAGACCTGGCCGACGCCGTAGGAGTCGAGCACGCGCACGTCAACGAGGTTCGCGTTCGTCGCGATGCCGCCGAAGGTCGGCGAGCCGGGGTTGTTCGCCGCGTAGTCTTCGCTCGACTGCCCCGTGCCCGCGGCGACTCCGGCGGTGTGCGTGCCGTGGCCGTACTTGTCTTCGGTCGTGCCCTCGCCGGTGAAGTCAACGTGCTTGAGTATCCGCGGGAAGGACGCGAGGTAGCTCTGCGACAGAAGCCCTGTGCTGAGCAGTCCGCCGGACTGCTGCCACTTGTAGCCCGCGAACTCCGCCGAGTCGGGCGGGCTGATGCCGCTGTCGAGGATGGCGATGCCGACGCCGTTTCCGCCGCCGCCCGAAGCGAGCGCGTTGTTGCCCGTGGGCAGAATCTTGCTCGCGCCGGTCGTGACTTCGTGGTGGCTCGTGTTGTCGTAGCTCGTCGCCATCGAGCGCACGGGCTGGTCAGCCGAGACCCACGAGACTTCGTCGCGCGCGGCCACGTCGTTGAGCTTCGAGACGGGCACGTCGGCGATGACGAAGCCGAGCGAGTCGAGTTGCGCGTTGACGTTCGCGCCCGCGCCTGCAAGCGCAGAGGCCGCGCCGTCGCTCGTCTGTCCGTCGGCGACACGGAGGATGACGCGCGCGGTCTCGCCGCTGTCCTTGCGCGCTGAGTCCGCGCGGGCCTGAAGGTCGTCCGCCATCTTCTTCGCGCGTCTCGGGGGAGCGGCGCGCCCCGGCGCCTGCGTCGTCGCAGACACGTGGAGCGCGCCCGGCATGGGGGACAAGAGGGACAGCGCGACGAGGGTTAGAAGGGTAAGCCTGAATCTCAAGTTCCGTTTCGCTCCTTGCAGAATACTTGTGGAGTGGCCGCCCGGCGTCGGGGGAGTCGGGCGACGGCGTTCACTTAAACAAGCGCCGTGCCGCCGCCGACTTCCAGAAAATGCCCGCCAACGTCGGCGGCCCAGCCGCGCACGCCTTCGTCTCCAATCGGCCTGACCGAAACTCTCTGACGACAATTCAGTCAAAAAGAGAAGCGGCGTCGGATCGTCCGCCGACCGGGTCGCATGACAGCACGACCGGGCGCGTTATAAAATCCGCGCGTACAAAATTTCTTCAAAGCGTGAGGAGTCCGGGCGTTTAAGCTTTGGCCGAAGGGGATTCGACAGGCGCGGGCAATGTGGCCGGGCGTTCGAGCGTGTGCAGGCATTGCGGCGCGCTCGTCGGCGCGGGCGAGCCGCGCTGCATGATGTGCGGCACGCCCACAGGCCCGCCGCCCGAACAGCGCTCGCGCCGCTCGGTCGCAGCCGACCCGGAAACGCTCCGCTTCCTGCGCTCGATCCTCTCCCGGCCCGCCACGTTCACCTTCGCCTTCATCGTCGTCTGCTGCTTCGTCTATTTCCTGATGTGGCTTTCGGGCGGGGCCGACGGCGAGGTGCTTTTGGCCTACGGCGCGAAGCGCAACGACCTGATTCAAGCGGGCCAGTGGTGGCGCTTCGTCACGCCGATCTTCCTGCACGTGCACCTGCCGGGCATGGGGCCGATTCACCTGATCGTGAACATGTACGGCCTCTTCATGCTCGGCCCATACGTCGAAAAGCTCTACGGCTCGGCGCGCTTCGTCGTCTTCTGGGTCTTGACGGGAGTCGCGGGGATCGCCGCGAGCTACTGGACTGTCTGCGCGCCGCAGTCGGCACGCTGCCAGGCGTTCGCGCACAACTCTCTGGGGCAGTTCCTGCTCAAGCCTTTCGACACGCCTTCCGCCGGAGCGTCGGGCGCGCTCTTCGGCCTGGTCGGGGTGCTGTTCGTCTTCGGACTCAAGTACCGCCACGAGCTGCCGGAAGGATTGAAGCGCGCGTTCGGCACGGGGATGCTGCCGACGATTCTCATCAACCTCTTCATCGGCTACGTCGCGCGCGGCTTCATTGACAACGCGGCGCACCTCGGCGGACTTGTGTCGGGGATGGCGCTCGCGCTCGTCGTCGGCTACAAGCGACCGGGCACGCGCGGCTCGGTCGCCGTCGCATGGCACGCGGCGCAAGCGGCCTGCCTCGCGCTCGTCGCCGTCTCGTTCGCGATGGTCGCGACGCACTTCGACGCGCCGAAGCCGAGCCTCTCGAACCTCGCGGGCCGAGTCGAGAGCATCGGCGACAAGTCGCACGTGGACGCCTTCATTGACGCGATCAACGCCGGCCAGAACGCCTTCGTCAGATTCGGTAACGGCGACGCGACGGCGCTCGCGCCCGCGATTGAACAACTCGACAAGACGCCGAGCCTGAACCACGAGGCCGACGCGCTCCGCGACGAACTCAAATCGCTGCTCGTGCGCGCCCGCGCCGTCGCCGAAGACAAGACGCTCAAATCCCGCGACCGCGAGCAGCGCATGAAGCAGTTGGGCGACGACTTCGACGCGTGGCAGGAGCAGTTCGGCCAGTGGGTCGAGAAAGAGGGCGACAACGTCGGCATCGCCGTCCAGAAGCCGGAGCAGACGCCGGAGTCGAAGCCGCAGAACAAGAAATGATTTGAGAAGCGTTCGGCACTCAGCTTTAATCCCTCTGTGCCCTTTGTGAAATCCTCTGTGACCTCTGTGGTAAAAGAATCCGAACTTAACCACAGAGCCGCAGAGGTATTCACAGAGGGCACAAAGGAAACCGAGTTGAACGCTGACAGCTCTTATAAATCTGAACAGGAGAACATGAAAAGATGGAGATCAACAAAGTCGGCGTGCTCGGCTGCGGCCTGATGGGGTCGGGGATCGCGCAGACCGCGGCCACCGCCGGTTGTGACGTTATAGTCCGCGAGGTCACGGAAGAGTTGTGCGAGCGCGGCTTCGCCGGCATTGACAAGTCGCTCGCGAAGTTCGCCGAGAAGGGGGCGATCACGGCTGAGCAGCAGGCGGAGATTCGCGGGCGCGTGCGGGGCACGACCTCGCTCGAAGACCTCGCCGACTGCGACATCGTCATCGAGGCCATCGTCGAAAACCTCGAAACCAAGCGCGACACCTACAACCAGCTCGACGCCATCTGCAAGCCCGAAACCATCTTCGCCTCGAACACTTCGTCGCTCTCGATCACCGAGATGATGACGGCCACGAAGCCCGAACGCCAGGCGCGCTTCGTCGGCCTCCACTTCTTCAACCCCGTGCCCGTGATGAAGCTCGTCGAGGTCGTCCGAACGATTCTCACCGACGAGGAGGTTTACGAATCGGCGGTCGAGTTCGGCAGGAAGCTCGGCAAGACGCCCGTGCGCGCCGACGACCGCTCCGGCTTCATCGTCAACCGCCTGCTCGTGCCCTACCTGCTCGACTCGATCCGCGCGCTCGAAGAGGGCGTCGGGTCAATCGTTGACATTGACAACGGCATGAAATTGGGGTGCGGCCACCCGATGGGGCCGCTGACGCTCCTCGACTTCGTCGGACTCGACACGACCTACTACATCGCCGAGATCATGTTCGACGAGTTCCGCGAGAAGCGCTTCGCCCCGCCGCCGCTTTTGAAGCGCATGGTCAAGGCCGGACTCTACGGTCGCAAGTCGGGCCGCGGCTTCTACGACTACACAGACCCGAAGAAGCCCGTGCCGATGAACCTCGTCTAGTCGCGACCAGAGAGGGACAAGACGTTGCCGACGGAGTCGGCGGAAGAATGTAGCCCACGGCGTCGGGCCGTGGGTCAGAGGCGACACAAGAAAGATTAAGCCCCGGAGGGGCGACAGAATTTCCGGGCATGAGAAGGTTGCCGCCCGGAAATTCTGTCGCCCCTCCGGGGCTTCGATATTTTTTATGACCACCTGTTCCCACGGCCCGACGCCGTGGGCTACACTCTGTCGCGCCTGACGGCGCTCCACAGGTTAATTCTTTACGTCGGCAGTAACGATGGCAGACATTTCTTTCACCGAAAAGGATTCCTTCGCCCACGTCCGGCTCGAACGCGCCGCGAAGCGCAACGCGCTGACGAGCGCGATGCTCGAACGCCTGTCAGAGATATTCGCGGGCGTCGCGTCGCGTCGAGACCTGCGCGCCGTGATTCTGAGCGGCGCAGGCACGGATTTCTGCGCGGGCACCGACATCGCCGGGCTTGAATCTCTCGACGAGGCGGGCGCGCGGCGCAAGGCCGGGCAGGGGCAGGCGACGTGCGACGCAATCGAGTCGTGCGGCGTGCCGGTCGTCGCCGCCGTCCGGGGCGCGGCTGCGGGCGGCGGGTGCGAACTCGCGCTCGCGTGCCACCTCAGAGTTGCTGCGTCGGACGCGCGCTTCAGTCTTCCCGAAACACGTCTCGGCGTCATCCCGGCCTATGGCGGCACGCAGCGGCTCGCGCTCGCCGCCGGTCGCGGTCGCGCGCTCGCGGCGATGCTCGCGGGCGACGAGATCAAGGCGGACGAAGCGCTGCGCCTCGGACTCGTCAACCGCGTCGTCGCGCCGGATAAACTTCTGGACGAGGCCGAATCGCTCGCGCAAACAATCGCGGAAGCCTCCGCGCTGCTCGCCGTGCGCGCCTGCCTCGAAGCCGTCACGCGCGGCACGCGCCTGCCGCTCGACGAAGGCTTAAAACTCGAAGCCGAACTCTTCGCCGCGCTCTTCTCGACCGCAGACGTGCGCGAAGGCACGCGCGCCTTCCTCGAAAAGCGCAAGCCCAAATTCAAAGGCGAGTGAGGAGGAGTGAGCAGTAAGCAGTGAGCCGTGAGCAGAAAGATTGGCTGACGGCTGACGGCTCACTGCTTACTGCTCACTTGCCTTTCGTCACTGCTTTTGTTCTATACTGACTTCAGCTTTGCTCCCAAACTAAGTCGGAGAGGCCGGGGATACTTTGCAGCCTGTGACGCATCAGGGGCGCTTGAGTGCCGGGGGCTTTCGCTTCGCGGTCGTGTCGAGCCGTTGGAACGACTTCCTGACGGCGCGTCTGGTCGAGGGCGCTCTGGACGCGCTCGAACGGCTCGGCGCGGACGAGGCGGCGGTCGAGCACTTCCGCGTGCCCGGCTCGTTCGAGATTCCGCTGCTCGCGCAGAAGCTCGCGCAGTCGGGACGCTTCGACGCAATCGTCTGTTTGGGCACGGTCATCCGCGGCCAGACGCCGCACTTCGAGTACGTCGCCGGCGAGGTGACGAAGGGCATCGCGCACGCCGCGCTCTCGACGGGCGTGCCCGTGCTCTACGGCATCGTCACCGCCGACACGCTCGAACAGGCGATTGACCGCGCGGGAGTCAAGGCGGGGAACAAGGGGTTCGAGGCCGCGATGTCGGCTGTCGAGTTGGTCAATCTTTATAAGGCAGTGACGAGTGATGAGTGATGAGTGATAAGAGAAAGCTCTTGACACATCGCTTATCACTCGTCACTCATCACTAGTTTTTATTCATATGGGTTCAAGACGTAAGGCGCGCGAGTGCGCCTTGCAGATGCTCTTTGCGGCTGACATCGGCGGCGCGGCGCGGGCCGACGAACTCGTGCGCGCGTACTGGGAAGAGTTGGGCGAGCCGGAGATGGACGAGGGCGCGCGCGAGTTCGCGACGAGACTCGCGACGGGCACGCTCGCCCACCTCGAAGAACTCGACGAGCGGATACGGTCGCGCGCCGAACACTGGCGCATCTCGCGCATGGCCGTCGTTGACCGCAACATCCTCCGCATGGCCGTGTACGAATTCCTCCACGAGCCGACGCCGCGCACCGTCGCCATCAACGAGGCGCTGGAGATCGCCCGCCGCTTCTCGACCTACGAGGCCACGCAGTTCATCAACGGCATTCTCGACGCCATCAAGCGCGACCTCGACCGCGAGCGACCGCAGGATGACGCCGCCCCACACCCCGACGAAGAGACGGGCGGCGGCGAAGCCGCGGGCGGCGAGAAGTCGGCCTCGGCGAAATAAAATTTCAAAGCGGGAGTTCAAAGTTTCAGGTTCAAGGCTCAAACTTAAAGCGCCAGTCGTTCCACGCGGCTGGCGCTTCGCTGTCGGGCGAAGAGGCTTTGAACTTTGAACCTTGAACCTTAAACTTTGAACCTGGCATGGACGACCGGCTCCTGAACGAATTTCTGGCCGACGCCGCGGGCCTCATCGAAGAGTTGCGCGGCGACGTTGCGGAGCTGCGCGCGCGGCGGGGCGAAGGACGCGCGCGCCGGGAGTTGGTCGGTCGGATATTCCGCCGCGTCCACACGATCAAGGGGAGCGCCGCCGCGGCGGGACTCGAAGCGGCATGCGAGTCGGCGCACGAGTTCGAGTCGTTGCTCGAAGACGTGCGCGCCGGACGCGTCCGCGTAGGCGAAGAGGTGCTTGAGGCGTGCGCGCAGGCCGTCGAGGCAATCGCCGCCGCGCTCGGCGTGACCGCTCGCGGCGAGGGCGCGCAAGCGCAGACGGAACTCTTCGCACGCCTGCGCCGGCTCGCTTCGAGCGACGACAACGAGACCGCCGACGAAGACGACTCGGAAGGACTCCTGCCCGCGGAGGTCGCGGGCGCGCTCGGCGCGCACGAGCGGCGGCGCTTGCGCGAGGCCGTCGGCGAGGGCGCGCGCGCCTACGTCGTCGAGGCCGACTTCGACATCGCGACGTTCGACGAGCAGTACCGGCGGCTGTGCGACGCGCTCGCCGGGGCGTGCGAGGTCGTCGCGACGCAGCCGTTCGTCGTCGAAGGCGAGCCGGGGCGCGTCGGCTTCAGAATCGTCTGCGCGTGCGCGGAGCCGCGCGACTCGATGCTCGCGCGCGCCGCGTCGCTCGGCGCGAGACTTTGCGGAACGTCCGTCGCGCGCCGCGGCCCCTCGGATTCGGAGGCGCGTCCCGGCGGGCCGCGGGCTGTGCCTTTGAGCGCGACGCTTTCGCGCGCGGCGGGCGCGGGCGAGTCGGTCGCGCAGGCGTTGGGGAAGTCGGTCGGGTTCGAGACGGCGGGCGGCGAAGTCGCGCTCGACGAGGCGCTGGCCGCCCCGGTCGCGGCGGCGCTGCTGCACCTCGTCCGCAACGCCGTGGATCACGGCATCGAGGAGGCGGGCGAGCGGCGCGCCGCGGGCAAGGACGAGCGCGGGCGCGTCCGCATCGAGGCGCTGGACGAAGACGGGCGGGTCGTGCTTCGCGTCGCGGACGACGGTCGCGGCGTTGACGCCGAACGCGTCGCGCGTGCCGCCGCCGCGCGCGGACTCGTCGCCGAGGGCGAGCGCGTCACCGACGACGAGGCGCTCCGGCTGATATTTCGTCCGGGCTTCTCGACCGCGTCGCGCGCGACGCGCGTGTCGGGGCGCGGCGTCGGACTCGAAGTCGTCGCGCGCGCCGTCGAAGAGGCGGGCGGCGAAGTGCGCGTGCGGACTGCGCGCGGGCGCGGCACGGTCTTCGAGATGCTTCTGCCGCCGCGCGAGCAGACGCGAACGCCCGCAGCCGCCGACGACAGGGGCGCGAAGAAACAGGAAGGGGACGCGGCGAAATAGCCCTCGCGTCGGCGAGTGACCTCAGAGAAAAAGCGGGCCGCGCTCGTCGAAAGAGCGCGGCCCGCTTTCGTTTTGTACGCGTCGCCGCGGACGGTTTTTAGTGGAAGATCAGGCCGACGCCGAAGCGGAAGTTGTTTTGAGTTTCGCCGCCGAGGCGCGTCGGGTTGTAGTCGAACTGGATCGCGCGAACGTCGAGGCTGTGGTTGATGCGGAAGTCAACGCCGCCGCCGATGGCCGCCGAGAATCCGGTCTCGTGCGTGTTGAAGCCCGTGACGCCGGTCACGTCGGCGGTCGCGTGCTGGAAGCCGACGAGGCCGCGCGCGAACGGCTTGACCTTCGTCTCGGTGTTGTTGTCCTTGACCTCGACGCCGCCCATCAGCGTGTTGAGCGTGACGCGGGTCGAGACCGCGGTCGTGCCGAACGTGTCGTCGAAGGTCTTGCGGTGGAACGAGTAGTCGCCGACCGCGCCGAGGTAGCGGCTGAAGTTGAACTTGGCGAAGCCCTCGACGCCGTTGAAGCCCTCGCGGTTCTGGAGGAAGTTCTGGTTCGGGTCGCTGAAGCCGGTGTCAACGCGGTCGTGCGAGTAGAGCGCGCCGAAGTCGTACTTGTGGTAGTCGCTGCCGCCCGCGGTCTGCGAGAACGCGAACGACGCCGTGCAGGCGATGAATAACGCCGCCATGAATAGCTTACGCATGATGGTCTTCTCCCCTTGAAATTTTTTAGGTCTGCCTTTTACGTCAGTGCTGCGTGACACTAAAAGATGTCCCGAAGCGCGCCGCAGGTTGCTCGAAAAATTTTTCGCCGCCGGGGCGAAAAAAAAACTTCGCGAACTGGGCGTCCGTTGCCGCACGAACCGAATCGTCCGCGCGTCCATTTCCTCGGACGAGGCGGCGTGAACGTGTCGCGCCCGCCGCCGAATCAGGAAGAAACTCACATCAGAGTTTCTTATCGTTTCCAACACAATTCATAAATGCAAGACGAATGCCGAAAGGCAGGCGGGCGCGCCGGGCTGGTCGGGGCGCGTTGAATTCGTCGAAAAGAAGGAGGCCGTGAAGGCTAAAGAAGATTGTCGTGAAGACTTAGGGCGCAGCGACAATCCGGCGGGTGCAGCAACGGCACGACTAATCCGAAAGCTCGGATTCGCCGTTCGCGATTTCGGATTAGCGTGCCTGATTTGCCCGATGAAAATTTTTGAACCGCTAAATTTTTTCGCTCAAGGTTCCGGCGGTCGCCGCTTGTGAAAGTCTGTGGCCGACTGGTAGGCGACCGCAAGCTCGACGATGTCGCGCTCGCCCCAGGCGGGGCCGACGAGTTGGATGCCGGTGGGGAGTCCGTTCTCGCCGAAGCCGTTGGGCACGGAGACGGCGGGCACGCCGACGAGGTTCGCCGCGCCGATGGGCGACGAAGCGCCGACGCCGGGGTACGCCTTGTCGAAGGTCTTGTCCACGGGGTACGAGACGGTCGAGCGCGAGGGCGCGGCGAGCGCGTCGTACTTTTTGAACATCTCGGCCCAGGCGCGACGCATCGGCGCGCGCATACGCATCGCGTGGAGGTAGTCAACCGCGGTGATGAGCGAGGCCGAGTAGCCGCCCGTCCGGCCTTCGGGCGAGGCGAGTTCTTTGACGCGACCGGACTCAATCAAGTCGCGGAAGGCGCTCGCGCCCTCGGCGTTGACGATTGTTCCGACCGCCGGGCCGTATGGGAAGTCGGGCAGCTTCACGTCCATCTCAACGTCTGCGAAGCGTCGAAGCACGTCGAGCGAGGCGAGGAAGTTCTTTCGCACCTCGTCCTGCGCCTTCTCGTAAGAGTCCTTCATCACGGCCACGCGCAGGCGCTTCGCACCGCGGCGCGGGTTGATGAGTTGGCCCGCGGAAGAGAAGCGCGGCGGCGCGTTCGAGTCGCGCGAGGTCGGGTCGAGCGGGTCGCGACCGGCGATTGCCGAGAAGACGAGTCCGCAGTCGAGCGCCGAGCGGCACATCGGGCCGAGCTTATCGAGCGTCCACGAGAGCGCCATCGCGCCGTGACGCGAGATTGCGCCGTAAGTCGGCCTCAGCCCCGACACGCCGCAGAAGGCCGAGGGCGTGATGATCGAGCCTGAAGTCTCCGAGCCGATGGCGAAGGCGACGCACGCGGATGCTGTGGCCGCGCCCGGCCCCGACGAAGAGCCGCCCGACCAGAAGTTTGTGTTCCACGGCGTGCGGCACGCGCCCGTTAAAGACGCGTCGGCCTGGTTGTAGCCCATGCCGCCCGCGAGTTCGATCATCGCGAGTTTGGCGAGCAGCACCGCGCCCGCTTCGCGCAGGCGCGTGACGATGGTCGCGTCGTAGTCGAAGTGTTGATCCTTGTACGGGGCCGCGCCCCACGTCGTCGGCGCGTCGCGCGTGGCGATGAGGTCTTTGACGCCGAAGGGGATGCCGTGGAGAAGGCCGCGGTAGTGGCCGCGCTTGATCTCTGCGTCTGCGTCTCGCGCCTCTTTGAGCGCGGTCTCGCGCATGACGGTGACGACGGCGTTCAGGCGCTTGCCGACGGTTTCGAGCCGGTGCAGGTAGCCTTCGGTTAACTCGACCGACGAGACGCGGCGCGCGCGAATCTGCGCGGCGAGTTCGGTGACTGAAGAGAAGAGAGTTTCGTCTGCAATCATTTTGTTTCTCGTTTTGCGGAGGGCCGTCTGTGGCCTTGAAGCGGCTGAGCAATGAGCAGGAAAAGTTTAACCACAGGGGGCACGGAGTCCACACAGAGGGCACAGAGAAAACTTTGTGTCCTTCGTGAGTCCCTTCGTGCCCCCTGTGGTTAAATGAAAACTCGCCGCCACTCGACTTCCGCCTCCGGGCGTCACGCGCTGAAGACGAAGTCCGGCTCGTCGGAGTTCTGGAGCTTGAACGCGCGCAGGCGCTCGGCAGTCCGCACGTTGCCTTCGAGTCCGCGCCTGACGGCTTCGAGCTGCTCGGCGCTGAGCTGGTCGCCGAAGCGTGCGCGCGCGACTTCGGCGTAGGCGAGCGCGACGGGCGAAGGCTTCGGCGGCTCCTGCTGCGGCGTGGGCTGCGGTTTCGGAGGTGCCTTCGACTCTTTCGCGGCGGGCGGCGTCTGCGCGCTCGCGGCGATGACGGGCGCGGCGAGCGCGGCGGCGGCGAGCGTCTTCGTGAACCTGCGGCGCGAAGGACGGAGGCCGCCGCTTTCGTCTTCTTCGTTTCGTCTCTCGCTCAAGGCTGCTCTCCTGACTCGTCCGCACGATCAAACTTGAGCGTGCGAATCGTTTGACCTTCGATCACTCGCGCGACGTGACGTGCGCGTCGTCGCCGCATTCGTCCGTGAGACAACTCTCAAGGTCGGACGGCGACTTGTAGTCCTCTTTCAGAAACGCGCGGACGACTTCCGCCAGCTCTCCGGGCATCAGCAGCGGCGTCAGCCGGCCCGCGCCCGCGAGCGTGCAGACGAGCGCGCGCGGGTATGTCTCGCGCAGTCTGAGCCGCGCGTCGCGCGTCGCCGAAATGTTGTCGCCCGATTCGATGATGAGAGCGCGGCCCGCCCAACCTTCCGAGCCGACGGAGTTGTAAACCTCGTCGGCGTTGAAGTCAACACCGAGCGCGACGCGCGCGAGCAGAGTCTCTTTCGTCAGTACCCGGTCGAAGTAGTCCGCGAGCCGGCTTTTGAATTCGGACACGCGCGCGGACACCTCCGGCGGCGCGGGCGCGCCGAGTTGTCTCAACGTGTCGAGCCTGAGCTGCGCGCGCGTCAGACGAAACGGGAGCAGCCGCATCAACTTCAGACTCTTCCGCTCGCGCTCGCCCGCGGCGCGGTCGGGCGCTTGCGCGCCGAGCAGGACGATATTTTCAACCTGCCGCCAACGGCGTTTCAGGAAAGCCTGCGCGATCATCGCGCCGAAGTAGCAGCCGAAGACGTTTGCGCGCGCGACGTGTTCGCGGTCGAGGACGGCGCTCAGCGCGTCGCACACTTCGTCGAACGTCCGCACGTCGGCGACCGTCGGCGCGACCACGCGGTACTCTCCGGCGAGCGCGTCCGCGAGCGGCTGCATCGTCTCCGCGCCGCCGAATGCATCATGCAGCAAAAGAACAGTCTGCTCGCCGCTCCCCGCGGTCGCGTAGCGCCACTCGACGCCCCCGATGACGAGACTTTTGTCCTGCATATCAACCGACCCGGCTCACCGCCCGAACTTCTCACGCCCCCATAGCCGCAAGATTAACACGAGCGCGACGACGAGCGACGCCGGGAGCCAGACCCAGAGCAACTCGCTCTCGATGACGGCCAATCCCCACGCGCTAAAGAAACTGCCGACGCCGATGGGCGAGACGACGATGGGGCGGAACGGAAAGAAGTATCGCGCGCCGCTGAAGGGCGCGAAGAACGCGACGCCCAGGCCGCCGTCGGTCATCGCGTCGAGCGCGCCATGCGAGGCGGTCGCGAGGAAGAAGAAGAGAACGAGCGCCCGTTTGTTCGCCGCATCGCGGAAGAAGAGAAGTACGACGACGAAGGCGAGCGCGAGAGCGAACGCGAGCGAGTGCGTGATGCCTCGATGCCCGAACATGCTGCCGTAAGGGACGCCGAACGCGAAGGAGATAACGTCCGCGTCCGGCAGGACGGCGCACAGCATCGCGAGCAACCAGAATCGCGCAGGGAAGGCCCGCGCCGCATAGACCTTCCCCATCGCGGCGGCGAAGAACGCGTGCGTGAAGGCGGAAGCCATCTTGAGAGGCGTCGGAAAGAGGATCAGGCGGGAATCTTTTCCCAGCGCTCGGCGCACGCCTTGAGCGCGTCGGCGTGTTCGGGCCAATCGTGGAGCGTCGCGGGGTCGAAGTCCGCGCCGTTGGGCCAGACCAGCGTGTGAACCTCCTCGTCTATCCTGACCTGATTGAACAGGGCTAAGTCCCGGAGCGGCTCGTACAACTCCCCCGCCAGCACCGAGCGAAAGTTGATGACCTGCTCCGTGCCGTCGTCGAAACCAACGCGCAACATGTAAGGCCCGACGACCTCGAACGATTCGACGCGGTAAATCGGGTGACTCATCTAATCGCTCTACCTCAGCGGCTAAATCGGCGCTGGCCTACGCCCGCCCTGCAAAGCTCCCGGTCAGCAACTCCGCACGACACGGGTTGTTTCTGTCGCAGCTTGCTAAATTTTAAATCCGGTAATATTGCCCGCCAATCAGTTGAGCGAGTTTATAAAGAGGCGTCTCCTGATTTGAGTTATTAGCCTCTTTAACAGTAATAGACAGCCCTTCCTGCTTCATCCTGTCACTGACCGATTCGACATCAAAAGAATCTTGGCCGTCGGTATATAACAAAATCGTTCCAGGACGGGGCATCGTCGAGAGTTTGGTGATGGCAAACTCTAACGCACCGGCGATATTCGTTTGACCTCCCGAAAGCTCCTTCAAGGCGTCGCTTAAATTCACAATGCCGTGGAGTGGAATTTCATGAACTATCTTCTGGTCAAAGAACGTTACTGTCGAGTTTGGCGTCACCCGGTATAAGTAGCTCTCAAAATCCGACTCGGCGGCATTAGCTAAGCGGCTCCGGAAGGGTAAGGTACTTGCGGATACATCCATCAGTATTATGATGGATTCTCTGTTTTCCGGCTTAAAGCGATGAATTTTGGCGCGCCACTTAAACAGGCTGATTACCCAACCGAGCCAGATACCCCAACCGGCATAGAGCAACAAGGGCAAGCGGAATAATCCGTATAAGTAATTGGACATCTTCAATCCTAAGTGGAGAACACTTGGGTACATTGTCACTGTACCCAAGTTAATTTCTGATCTCCCTTTGATAGAGAATATCTCGTCAGGATTAGCTTATATATCGGGTGTTTGCCTGCGTCGCGCGTAAACGCATCTCGTAGCGCGCCGTCAATGCTGTTGTCGTTGTTCGTGCAGCGTTCGCTCTCCTTTAGAATCAGAGCGATGATGACCCTTCTTTGATCTGGATTATCTTTTTCATCTTTTTCCGCGGTGTAATGGCCGACGTTCAGCTTACGTATAGGAATGGACTTGTTAAGTAGCCCTTCTAACCACATTGCTATCGTCTTAGCACGCTCGCTCGCACGCCACTCCTCTTTTTCCTCCTGTCTTTCGGGGGGGAGCTTAAGGACGATATCTTCTGAGCTTGCCCCTATTGTGATTACTTCGGCTGCATTATTATTTACCTTGATTGCTAGTTGCCGTTCATGCGGCTTCGGTTTGAGAATGATGGTGACCAAACCGATCACTCGAACCGGAGTCCCGCATGAACGACCGCTTGATTATAACGAGCTACGTCGTCATTGACGACATGATGCGTTCTT
>DASRCS010000107.1:0-26013 GCA_035652995.1 Pyrinomonadaceae bacterium | reverse complement strand
TTGCGCGGTCTTTCCGCGAAGAACGCCCGCGCCAAAAACCTTGACAGCCGACCCTCACACGGCTAGAGTTCCGCACGATCCCTTTCAAGTTCGAGTCGGACAACCCGCCCCCGCACCCTTCGCGCGACCAGGCGTCTGCCAACGACCTTGACGCGGGCGGGATTGAAAATACTTCTCCCCACGCCGGGCGGCCCTAAGTCTTCGCGCGCCGCCTTCGACAGCGAGGCCGTGCAAGACGTGCCAGCCGCGGCGGTTTCGTTGCGCCGCGATTTCCGAAACAACCTTTCGGTGATCCCACAAGGAGAAAGTTTATGCCTCGTTCAGGCTCAAAAAAGTTTCGTCCCGCAAAGTTTTTCGGCGTCGCGCTGACGCTCCTTCTCTCCTTCGCATTTCTGCCGTCGCTCCCGCCCGTCGCGGGCACACGCGCCGCCGCGCAGGGCGACAGAGGCCCGCTGTCGGTTCCGTCCATCGCGCCGGGGTCGGCCTACCGGCAGACGAACCTCATCTCGGACATCCCCGGCCTCGCGCCCGTACTCGACCCGCTGCTCGTCAACCCGTGGGGCCTCACCGTGCGCAGCACGAGTCCCTTCTGGATTGTCAACAACGGGACGAGCACGACGCAACTCGTCAAGGGCGACGTGGGCGGCGCGCCCGTCGTCCTCAACACGAGTCCGCAGACGGTGAACATTCCGGGCGGACTGCCGACTGGCGCGGTCGGCAACACGACCTCGGACTTTAAAATCCCGCCCCCGGGCGGCGGCACGCCCGCCGCTGCCGACTTCATCTTCGACTCGAAGACCGGCAACATCGTCGCGTGGAACGGGTCGAGCGGCGCGACCGCGCAGAACGTCAAGAGCAATCCCGGCCACACCTACACCGGCCTCGCCATCGGCTCGAACTCCGGCGGCAACCGGCTCTACGCCGCCGACTTCGCCAACAACCACATCGACGTGTTCGACGGAACCTTCACGGCGACGACCGTCACCGGCGGCTTCATTGATGCGACCATCCCGGCGGGCTTCGCCCCCTTCAACATCACGAACCTCGGCGGCTCGCTCTACGTCGCCTACGCGAAGGTCGGCCCGGGCGGGGATAGCGAGGATGGCGTCGGCAACGGCTTCGTCCGAAAGTTCAACACGGACGGCGTGCGCGACCTGACGTTCGCCATCAACAACGGCGCGCTCAACGCGCCGTGGGGGATGACGATTGCGCCCGCCTCTTTCGGCATCTTCGGCGGCGCGCTCCTCGTCGGCAACTTCGGCGAGGGCAACCCCTCGATCCACGCCTACAACCCTTCGACCGGCGCGTTCCTCGGCACGCTTCAGGACGAGTCGGGCAACGGCATCGTGATTGACGAGCTGTGGAGCCTGGAGTTCGGCAACGGCGGGTCGGGCGGCGACGTGAACACGCTCTACTTCACCGCCGGCACGTCGGAAGAGGAGCACGGCCTCTTCGGCAAGCTCAACCCGACGACGGCCACGGCCACGTCGCTCATCCAGTTCGCCTCGTCCAACTTCGCCGTGGACGAAGCCGGCGGCCACGTTGACTTCACCGTCATCCGCACGGGCGACACTTCCGGCACGGCCACCGTCAGCTACAACACCTTCGACGAGTCGCAGGCCGGCCACGCGTCGCAGAAGTCCGACTACGAAATCTCGCTCGGCAAGCTGACCTTCGCCCCCGGCGAGACCTCGAAGACCTTCCGCATCCTGATCGTCAACGACAACTTCGTCGAGGGCGACGAAGTGATTGACCTCGCGCTCTCGAACCCGACGGGCACGGGCGTCGGGCTGGGGAGTCCGAACGTGGCGACCGTGACGATACTCGACAACGACTCGACGGCCTCGACGACGAACCCGGTTGACGACCCGAACTTCTTCGTCCGCCAGCACTACCTCGACTTCCTGAACCGCGAGCCGGACACGTCGGGCTTCAACTTCTGGGTGAGCAACATCACCTCGTGCGGCGCGGACGCCAACTGCGTCGCCGCGAAGCGCGTGAGCACGTCCGCCGCCTTCTTCCTGTCAATCGAGTTCCAGCAGACGGGCATGCTCGCGTACCTCGCGAACAAGGCGGCCTTCGGCCCGAACGCGTCAGGCTCGCCCGCGCCCGTCCTCTACGGCCAGTTCGAGCGCGACATACAGCAGCTCCAACAGAACTTCGTCTTCGGCGCGCCGGGCGCGGACGCGCAGCTCGAAGCCAACAAGCAAGCCTACTTCAAGGACTTCGTCGCGCGGCCCCAATTCGTCTCGGCGTACCCGACGACGATGACGCCCGCGCAGTTCGTCGCCGCGCTCTACACGAACTCAGGTGTGACGCCCTCGGCGTCCGACACCAGCACGGCCACGGGCGAGTTCGGCGCGGCATCCGACACGAGCGATCAGGCCGCGCGCGCGCGGGCGCTTCGCGACGTGGCGCAGAACTCCGCCTTCTCGACCGCCGAGTTCAACCGCGCCTTCGTGACGATGGAATACTTCGGCTACCTGCGGCGCGACCCCGACACGGCGGGCTTCAACTTCTGGTTGGGCAAGCTCAACACGTTCGGCGGCGACTTCATCAAGGCCGAGATGGTCAAAGCGTTCCTCACGTCCTCCGAATACCGCCAGAGGTTCGGCGCGAGCTAGGCCGCGTTCGGAGGAAGGCAAAAGGCAAAAGTAAAAAGGCAAAAGAGGAAGACGCGGGCCACGACGGCTGTCGTCTTCCTCTTTTGCCTTTTGCCTTTTTACTTTTGCCTTAACCGATGGGTGCGTGCTCGTCCCGCGCCTCGATGTCGCCCGCGACGACGACGGTGAGGTGGTCTGGGCGGAAGTATTTTCGGATCGCCGCGTTCACGTCTTCGACCGTGACGGCGCGGACGAGTTCCGGGTAGCGCTCGACGTAGTCGAGTCCGAGCCGGTAGAACTCCGCGTTCCACAGCGCCGCCGCGATCCCGGCGTTCGTCGAGAGCGCGACCTTGAACGCGCCCGTGGCCGAAGACTTCTCATCTTCCAACTCCTCGGCGCGGATGCCTTCGCGCACGTACTCGCGCAGGACGTTCAAAGCCGATTCGACGGCGCGCTCGACGTTTTCGGGGTTGACCGAGACGGCGATGTACCAAGGGCCGGCGGCCAAGCCCGGCGCGCGAAAGCGCGAGCCGATGCCGTAGGTCAGACCTTCCGCGTCGCGCACCTGAAGACCCAAGCGCGACGAGAGCGTTGACTCGCCGAGCGCGCGGTTCGCGAGCACCGCCGCGTAGTAGTCCGAAGCGTCGCGACGGAGCGGCGCGGCGGAGCCGATCAGAACGTCAACGTTCGCCTTGTCCTTGACGACGACCAGCTCGCGCCGCGCCCCTTCCTGCGGCTCCGGGTCTCGGACGTTCACGTCAACATTCTCCGGCCCGCCGAAGTCCTCGAACGCACCGCGCAAGATTCGCAGCGCGTCGTCCGCACTAACGCCGCCGACGACAGAGAGGATCAGCGAGCGACCGCCGTAGAATTTTTCGTAGAACGCGCGCACGTCTTCGACCGTGATCGAGTTGATGCTCTCGACGAGCCGCGCGCCGCCGTGTGCGTAGAAAGGATTCTCCTCGTCGAAGACCGTCTGCGACAGTCGCTCGTATGCGCGCAGCCGCGTGTCCGACTGCTGTTCCTGAATCGCGGCGACCGTCTGCTGCTTCAGCTTCTCCAACTCTTCGACGGGGAACGAAGGCTCGCGCAGCATCTCGGCGAGCGTCGAGGCGAGCGCCGGAAAATCTTCCGAGAGCGAGCGCGCCTCGATCTGCACGGCGAACGTGTCGGCGTCGAACTCGATGTCCGCTCCGACCTGTTCGAGCGCGCCCGCGAGTTCGAGCTTGCCGCGGCGGCGCGTGCCGCGCTTGAGCATCTCGGCGGTCAGGCGCGCGAGTCCGGGCTTCGCGCGCGGCTCGAAGTAAGAACCCGCGCGCAGGCTCCCGCGCACGGCGACGGTCGGCGTCGCCGCGTTCTCAAGCACGAGCAGGACAGCGCCCGTCCCCAACCCCTCGCGCCTGACCCGCGACGAGAGATTCGCGCCGCTCGCCCGTGAATGTTCGGCCAGACTCGGATTACTCGCCGCCACCGACTCGCCTTCAAGTTTGGAAGTCATAACAAAGTCTCAACGTCCTCCGGGAATGTAGGGGCAGGGACAAGCCCTGCCCGTATCGATTCATCAAGTACAACTTGAAATCAGAAAGTCAGCGGGCAGGGACAAGCCCTGCCCTTACAGTTTTGAAGCGCCGCCTTAGTAAACGTGTGACTTGATCGCCGCTCGCGTCGAACCCGTGTCGTTCGACGCGCCGCCCGCGGCCTTCGGGATGAAGTGGCCGACCGTCCGATTGTCTTCCGTGAAGTATTCGGCGGCGACGCGGCGCACGTCTTCGGCGCTGACGCGCGAGATGTTGCGCGCGTAAGTATTGAAGAAGCGCCAGTCGGCGACCGCCTCGGCCTCCGACATCTGCATCGCGACGCTGTGCGTGCCGTCGCGCTCGTACGCGGTGTGCGCGGCGATCTGCCGCTTCGCCTTCTCCACTTCTTCTTCCTTCAAGTCTGCCGCGGCGCGCGCGAGTTCTTTGTGAATCACCTCCTCGACGCGCAGAGGCTCGACGCCGGGCGACGCGGTCGCATAGACGTTGAAGAGTCCGGGGTCGCGGAATTGGTCAACGCGCGCGTCAACGCTGACGGCCAGCTCGGTCTCGACGAGCGCTTGATAGAGTCGGCTCGTCACGCCGTTGGCGAGCGCGGCGGAAAGAACCGCGAGCGGGAAGATGTCGTTGCCGTCGGGCGACGATGCCGCGCGCTCCGCGAGTTGGGAGTTCGACAGCACGTTCGTCTGTCCGAGCGCGGCGGGCGTTCGGAAGGCGACTTGCACGAGCGGCAACTCGCCCGCGCGGCGCACGACCAGACGGCGCTCGCCCTGCTGCCGCGGCTCGTCCGTGTAAACTTCCGGGATCGAAGCGGGCGACGCGGGCACTGCCCCGAAATACTTGTTGACCAAGTCGAGAGCCGCGCCGCGCTCGAAGTCGCCGACGACGATGGCGGTCGCGTTGTTCGGGTGATAGAAGGTGTCGTAGAACTCTTTGAGCCGCGCGGTCGGAACGTTCTCCACGTCCGCGCGCCAGCCGATTGTCGGGTGGTGATAAGGGTGCTCGCGGAAGGCCGTCGCGTAAACTGCCTCGTCCAAAACCAACACGGGTTCGTTCTGCCCGCGCTCAAGCTCGTTGCGGACGACCGTCATCTCCGACTGACGGTCTTCGTCGGCGATGAAGGAGTTTCGCATCCGGTCGGCTTCGAGTTGGACGGCGAGTTCGAGCCGGTCGGACGGCACGGTCTCGAAGTAGTTGGTTCGGTCGTACCAAGTCGTCGCGTTGAAGTCCGCGCCGACCTTTTGAAGCGTCGCGGCGACCTGCGTGCCCGCGCGCTTGTTGAAGGTCGGCGTGCCCTTGAACAGCATGTGTTCGAGCAGGTGCGTCGCGCCCGTGTGGCCGACGGCCTCGTTGCGCGACCCGACCTTGTAGAGAACCAGAAAAGTCACGACCGGCGCGACGCGGTTCTCGGCGAGCAGAAGCTTCAGCCCGTTCGCAAACCTGTACTCGCGCGTCCCGTCCTCCTCCGCGACGAACTCGACGCCTTCCGGCAAACGCTCCATCCTGACGCTCAAAATCTTCTCCTTCAAAGTTCAGTTGAGTCGGAGACCAACCGCGCACGAACCCGGCCCACGTTCGTCACGCCGCGGCGCTTTCCGCTCCGCCCCGACGACTCGAAGCCATGCCGTGATGCGTGCGTTCATGCTAACAAATCGGTGCGTGCGAGTGAAATTCGGGTCGTTCTCAGCCGGAGAAAATCGGGCCGTGTGTGGCGCGGCCACCGCGCCGGCGGGACACTAAATTTCTCGTTTCGGATGAAAACCGAGGGCCGCGTTTGCCCGCATAAGAGACACCGCCGAATAAAATCGAATCGCGTCTCCGGCGCGCGCCGCGCGGGCCGAAAGGGCTTGTGCGGCGCGGCTCGCGCGTCCGCGCCCGATGAACCATGTCGTCTATTTCGATTACATTATGGTATTTTTTCGCCCAACGCTTGAGTCGTAAACCAAGGGCAAAACCGCCGGTCACGGGAAGCCAGCGCATCTGGCATAAGAGTTGTTGGCGTTTCAGCCCAAGGAGGTCAGACAATGAAGCTGATTCAATCGAAAGGCAAAATATGGGGAGCAGTCCTGACGCTCTCTCTGCTGTCCGGCATCGGCGTCGCGACTGCTTCGACCACGCAGGCGCAGCAGTACGGCAACAGCTATTGGTCTCAACGCGACCGCGACGACCAGAGGGATCGCGACCGCGACCGCGACAGAGATCGCGACCGCGGCGATCATCGCGGGCGCAACTGGGATCGCTACGGCAACTACGGCGGCTCGTTCCAACTCCGGCAGACCGCGCTCAACGCGGGTTACAACGAGGGCATCAAGCAGGGCCGCAAGGATCGCAACCGCCGCAACAGGCGCGACTTCAACGACTTCAGCGCCTACCGCAACGCCGACCACGATTACAGCTCGCGCCTCGGCGACAAGGAACTCTACCGCCGCTACTACCGCGAGGGTTTCGAGAATGGCTACTACGACGGGCAGAGGGGCTACTGATAAAGGCTCGCACCCGTTTAAGACAGAGGATGCCGCGGCCACGGTCGCGGCATCCTTTTGTTTTGCGGCGCGGCGCGACCCGCCTGCCTCCGCACCGCCTTCCTTCCGCACGGCGGCGCGGGCGATGCGGCTTTATCTTGCAAAGCACTTGACAATAATTGCCGCCCCGTTGTATTTTCGCCGGGACATGGCAGTCGTCCCCTTCGAGAAGCCGACAGCAGACGAGCCGCCAGCGCTGCACGACCGCGCGATGGACAACCTCCGCTTCATCCGCGAGGCGATGGAGCGCGCGTCCTCTTTCACGGCAGTGCCCGGCTGGGGGCAGGTAGCCATCGGCACGACCGCGCTGTTCGCGGCGCTCGTCGCCTCGCAGCAGAGATCGTTTGCGGAGTGGCTCGCCGTCTGGCTCGCCGAGGCCGCCGTCTCCGCCGCCGTCGCCGGCTGGACGATGTACCGCAAGGCGCACGCCTCCGACACTTCGCTGCTCTCACGACCGGGAAGGAAACTGATCATCAATCTCGCGCCGCCGGTCTTCGTCGGCGCGCTGCTCACGGTCGTCTTCTACCGCGAGGGTCTGACGAGCCTCCTGCCCGGACTCTGGCTGCTGCTCTACGGGACGGGCGTCGTGACGGGCGGCGCGTTCTCGGTGCGGCCCGTGCCGCTGATGGGGCTGTGCTTCATGTTCGTCGGCGCGGGCGCGCTCTTTCTGCCGCCGGCGTGGGGCGACGCGCTCATGGCGGCGGGCTTCGGCCTGCTGCACGTCATCTTCGGACTCTACATTGCGAGGAATTACGGTGGCTAAACAAAACGCACTGGCGAAAGATCGGAGTAAGGCGAAGGCGGGCGCGCAAAGCCCGCATCAGGATTTAAGCGAACAACGTCGCGGCGCGAAAACCGCCGAAGGCCCGGCGCGGGCCGCCGAACTCGACCGGCTCATACACGAACGCGTCCGCCTCGCGATCATCAGCGCCCTCGCCGTCAACGACTCGCTCACCTTCAACGACCTCAAACAACTCCTGAACACCACGGACGGAAACCTGAGCGTGCACGCGCGCAAGCTCGAAGAGGCGCAGTACGTCGTCTGCAAAAAATATTTCGACGGGCGCACGCCGAAGACCGAGTACCGGCTGACCGCCGCCGGTCGCAAGGCGTTAGAGCGCTACCTCGGACACATGGAGACGGTCATCCGCGCGGCGCGCGGCGGTTAGGGCAAGACGAGGCGGGAGAGAAGGGCCGGGCAGGCCCGATTTTTTTGCGCTCCGGCTTTACAAGGCAAAGCCCTTTCCGACGCAGAAGGGAAGCGCGAGGCGGCGCTCGAAGCTCCGGGGCGAAATTGACAGTGGAGGTCATCTTGAACACGAACGTGAATCTCTCGGCACCGGTCGGCGTGCTGTGCTTCCTCGGCGCGTGTTTCGTCATGGCGGTGCTGGGACTCGTCGCGCTGCACGCGCTCGTCGTGCGCCGCTTCGGTCGGGCGCGCGTGACGCTCGTGCTGCTCGCCGGAGTCCTGGCCGTTTACTTCGGGCTGATTCTCGTCTTCTCGCTTGCGAGCGGCGAGCGGGTTCTGGCGCGCGGCGAGGAGAAGCACTTCTGCGAGATTGACTGCCACCTCGCCTACTCGGTCGCCGACGTGCGCCGCGCGAAGACCATCGGCGACGGCGCTGGTGCCGCGACCGCGCGCGGCGAGTTCTATGTCGTGACCGTCAAGACGCGCTTCGACGAGACGACCATCTCGCCGAGGCGCGGCAACGGCCAGCTCTACCCGAACCCGCGCAGCCTGACGGTCTTCGACGACAAGGGGATGACTTACCCCGTCTCCGAGGAAGGGCAGCGCGCGCTCGCCGACGCGGGGTCGGCGGGCACGCCGCTCGACACGCCGCTGCGGCCCGGCGAGTCGTACACGACCGAACTCGTCTTCGACCTCCCGCCCGACGCGGGCGACCCCGTCCTGCTCATCAACGAGAGCGACCTTCCGACGCACTTCATCATCGGGCACGAGAACAGCCCTCTGCACAAGAAGACCGAATTTAAACTCTGAGCATCGCGGCATTCGTCGCACGCGCGCCACGCGCGAAGCGCGCCGGCGACGCTTCGGCGCACAGCACGCGCGGCGCTTCGACGGTCACGCGCGGAGAGTCCGAGAGGCCAGTCCGCGCGGGCGGCAAACAGTCTCAAAAGGGCTTTCAACTTCGAGGGGAGAATCGGCGTGGAAAGATTCGACGTTGTCGTCATCGGCGCGGGACTCGCGGGGCTTCAGACGACAAAACTTCTGGCGCAGCGAGGCGTGCGCGTGCTGCTGGTTGACCGCAAGCGCTCGCTCGACGTGTCGGTTCACACGACGGGCATCTTCGTGCGCCGCACGCTCGAAGACTTCGCGCTGCCGGACGATTGTTTGGGCCGCCCGATCAGCCGCGTCACGCTCTACTCGCCCGCGCGCCGCGCGCTCGCGCTCGCGAGCGAACACGAAGAGTTCCGCGTCGGTCGCATGGCGAAGCTCTACGCGCGTCTGCTCGACGAGGCGCGGCAGGCGGGCGCGTGCTGGTACCACTCGACGCGCTACGCGGGTTTGGAAGAAGCGGGCACACGCGGCTCGCGCGTTCTGCTTGAGCGCGGCGGGCGCGCGCTGAGCGTCGAGGCGCGCTACGTCGTCGGCGGCGACGGCGCGCGCTCGCGCGTCGCGCGCGACCTGCGGCTCGACGAGAACTGCGAGTGGATCGTCGGCGTCGAGGACGTTTTAGAAAACGTGCCGCTCGAAGGGCCGCCGCAGTTCCACTGCTTCCTCGACTCGCGGCTCGCGCCCGGCTACCTCGCGTGGGTCGTGCAGGACGGAGAGGAGACGCACGTCGGCGTCGGCGGCTACGCCGCGCGCTTCGACCCTCTGCGCGCCCTCGAAAGTTTCGGCGAGAGCGTCAAAGAGCTTTTCGACTTCTCACGCGCGCGCCGTGTCGAGCGTCGCGGCGGGCGCATCCCCGTCGGCGGCGTGTTGAAGAGAATCGCGAACGCGCGCGGGCTGCTCGTCGGCGACGCGGCGGGCGCGGTCTCGCCGCTCACGGCGGGCGGACTCGACCCGTGCATGCGCCTGTCGAGCTTCGCCGCGTCGCTCGTCGCCGAGTGCGTCGAGGCCGGAGACTCGTCCACGCTCGCGCGATATTCGGGCGAGCAGTTCCGCTCGCGCTTCGTCTCGCGCCTGTGGATGCGCCGCGTGCTCACGTCAGTGCGAAGCGACGCGCTGCTCGAAGCGGGCTGCGCGCTGCTCCGGCTGCCGCCGCTCGACGCGCTCGCGCGCCACGTCTTCTTCGGTCGCGGCTCGTTCCCCGATGTCGAGCGACGGACGGCGGTTCGGACGAAAGTCCGCGGCGCGATGGTTTGAAGCGGGGCGAGATTTGGAAAGAGGGACTCGGCGCGTTGAAGCGTCGGGTTGAAGAGTCTGTTTGAAGAGCGCGGCTCGTCAGCGGCGGGGGCCGTGACGTGGGAAGCCACACAAGCGCGTCGTGGCCTCTGCCACTGCCGCAGAAGCCGCGGCGGAGTTTAATCGCCGGAGATTTTTCAAGAATCGTCGAAGGAGTGCAGGAGAGCCATGCTGAAGCGCATCATCGCCATCGCTTTCATCTTCGTCTTCGCGTCGGTCGCGTGGATGATTCTGGGCGCGACGATCTTCTCGCGCACTTACGATTCGGGGCAGACGCTCTCCGACCGCGTCGTCTCGACGTGGGGCGCGCCGCAGACGCAGTCGCCGCCGGTCGCCTCGTGCGAGCGCAACGTCCCGAAGACCGTCGAGACAATCGTGAACGGGCAGAAGACGGCGACGACCGAGCAGTTGACCGTGACGGACAACCTGCCCGTCGAGTCGAGCCGCATCAACGTCGCGCTCGACCTCGACTACAGGCAGAAGGGCCTGCTCTGGTACAGCACCTACAAGGTCGGATTCGACGGCCTCTATACCTTCCGCAACACGACAAGTCAGGACAAGGTCACGTTCACGCTGAAGTTCCCGACCGACCAGGCCATCTACGACGACCTGGTCTTCACGGTCAACGACGCGCCCGACGCGCTGACGAGCGAGAAGAACTCGGCGTCGGGCACGGCGCAGGTCAAGCCGGGCGAGACGGCGACGCTCCGGGTCGGGTATCACTCGCAGGGCTTGACCGAGTGGCGCTACAACTTCGGCGAGAGCGTCGCGCAGGTGAAGGATTTTCAGTTACGCATGAAGACGAACTTCAAGGCGATTGACTTTCCCGAAAACACGCTCTCGCCTTCCGAGGAACATCAGACGCCGGGCGGCTGGGATTTGGTCTGGAGCTACAAGAATCTCGTCTCCGGTTTTCAAATCGGGATGGCGATGCCGGAGAAGTTGCAGCCGGGGCCACTAGCCGGACGCATCAGCCTCTTCGCGCCCGTCTCGCTCCTGTTCTTCTTCTTCCTGATGTTCATCATCACGACGATGCGCGGAATCGAGCTTCACCCGATGAACTACTTTTTTCTGGCCGCCGCCTTCTTCTCGTTCCACCTCCTGCTCGCGTATCTCGTTGACCACGTCTCGATTCACGCGGCGTTCGCCGCCTCTTCGGTCGTCTCGATCTTTCTCGTCATCAGCTACCTGCGTCTCGTCGTCGGCACGCGCTTCGCAGCGCGCGAGGCGGGACTCGCACAGTTCATCTACCTCGTGATGTTCTCCTACGCGTTCTTCTTCAACGGCTTCACCGGACTCGCGATCACCATCGGCTCGATCCTGACTCTCTTCGTCGTGATGCAGATCACCGGGCGCATTCGCTGGGCCGAGAAGTTCGCCGCGAAGCCGGACGGAGGCGACGGCTCGAAGACCACGAACGGGGAGTTCGCGGGCAAGCCCGCGCCGACGGTCGGCACTTAACCGCTGGCGCGAGCCTTGTACTGTTTCGGTATTTCGGCGGTCGGCGCGGGTTCTGTTTGATTACAAGCGCGCGCGTGTCGGCTAGCGCACGCGCGTGCCAACCGCCTGCACGGGCGGACTTTTCGGCGAGTTCGCGGCAGCGGCCCGGCGTTTGCAAAATTCGGCGTGCTGGGCGACGACCGCGAGGGCGCGGCTCGAAGCCGGCGGCAAGAATTTCGTTGACGTGCAAGGGGGCAGGACTTTCGGTGCGTGTACGCAGGTGTTTGGGCTGGCTGCTGGTCGCGCTGCTCGCTTCGCAGGCGGCGTGCGGCGGGCTGCTGGCCGTCGGGGGCTTTGACAGGCTCGGCGCGCACGAATCAACTCACTCCGGCTTCAACCTCTTCAGCCCCGAACAGGATGTCGAGCTGGGCAAGCTCTCCGCCGACGAGGTCACGCGGCAGTTGCCGCTCGTCCGCGACGAGCGCACGACGCGCTACGTGCAGCGGCTCGGCGACAAGCTCGCGGCCAACGCGCCCGGTTATCATTTCACGTACAGGTTCTACGTCGTCGCCTCGCCGGAGGTGAACGCGTTCGCGCTGCCGGGCGGCTACGTCTTCGTCAACGCGGGCGCTATCGCCGCGGCGCGCGACGAGGGCGAACTCGCGGGCGTGCTCGCGCACGAGATCGCGCACGTCGCGCTCAGGCACGGGACGAATCAGGCGTCGAAGGCTTACGTCGCGAAGACCGGCAAGAACATTCTCGACGCCGTCACGGGCGGTCGCCGCAGCGAAGTCGGCGCGTTCGCCGATTCGGTCGCGGGCGACTTCGCCCACGTGGTCTTCATGAAGCTCGACCGCTCCGCGGAACTTCAGGCCGACGCCGAGGGCGCGCGTCTGATGGCGGCAGCCGGATACGACCCGCTTGAGATGGCGGACTTCTTCGCGCGCCTCGGCGAGCGCGGCGGCGAGCACGCGCCGGAGGTCTTGAGCGATCACCCCGACCCGGCGAGCCGCGTCGCCGCGCTCGAAGAGATCATCCCGACGATTCAAAGCGTGCCGCAAGCCTCGCGAGACACGGCGGAGTTTCGCGCCGTCAGGTCGCGGCTGGTCGGAAGGATTTAGAGGGCGCGGCCCGCCGACGGTCGAAAGAGAAATCACCTTCGTGTGAATGAAGTCCTCGCGGGTTGAGTTTCGGCGTTCGCAGTTCGAGCTTCCCGAAAGACATTCCAAACATTCTAAAAAGGAGAAGGCCCGGCGAACACTTGCCGGGCCTCACTTCTTTCGTCAATGCCTGCGCCGTCTCCTCGGCGTCGCCGCGTCTAACGCCTCGGCGCGGCGGGGCGGAGGATGCTCCGCTTGCGCGGGACGATGGGCCTGCGCGCGTGCAGCAGATTCTTGTGCCGGTTGTTGAGCAGCGCGACGAAGGTCTGGTGGTGGTTGAAGCCGAGCAGCTTCGACGCGCGCGAGACGATGCCGCCCGCGTCCCTGAGCGCGCGCTCGATCAGCTCCGCCTCGTAGCGCAGCACCTCGCGCTTCAGAGAGAAGCCGCGCCACCTCTCCTCAGCCGCCGCGCCGTCCTCTCCTTCGCGCGCGGGCGCGACGAGCGCCGCGGGCGAAGAGGCTAGCGCCTCGACCGTGCGGCGCGCGCAGGCGTTCAGCCGCGAGAGCGTCGAAGGGTTCTGCGAGTCCGAGAGGAGCGACGACGCGCGCTCGAAGACTTCGCGCATCTCGCGCGCCGTCAGCGAGCCGCCGAGTTCTTCCGCGAGCGTGAGCGCGGCCAGCCCCGCGCCTTCGTTGTCGCCGCCGTGCTCGGCGGTCTCGACCGCGCGGCGCAGGCAGAGGTTCGCCTCGGCGGCGCGCCCCGCGCGAGCGAGCGCGACGCCGCGGGTCGTGAGCGCCTCGGCCAGCAGAGCCTGCCCGCCGCCGGCTTCGAGCGCGCGCGCCGCGCCGTGCGCGAGCCTCTCCGCCTCGGCGAATTTGCCTTCGGCGATGAGAACGCGCGCGCGCGTCTCGTCAACCTGCGCGGCGCTCCCCGCGTCCTTCAGCCGCGCGAAAAGCTCGCGCGCGCGCAGGAGGTGCTCGTGCGCCTCCTCGTACCTGCCGACCGTTTGGAAGAGGAAGCCGAGGTTGTTCTCGACGCGCGCGAGGTAGCTCGTGTGCCCGGCCTGCTCGAAGTGGAAGCCTGCGGCGGCGTACTCGATCAGCGCCTCGTCGAGTTTCTCGGCCCGGCCTTCGGCGCGGGCGAGGTTTTCGAGCGCGGTCGCACGCTGGTTGTGGAACATCCCCTTGAGCGCGTCGCCCCCGCACGCCCCGACGAGCGGCGCGGCCTCCGCCAGAACTTCGAGCGCCGAGTCGTAGCGGTTCGACGAGCGCTCGACCACCGAGAGCCGCAGGAGCGCCGTCATCCTCGCCTCGGCTTCCGAAGCGGGGAATCGGCCCAGCGCCTCGCGCAGCATCACGCGCGCGCTGTCGAAGTCTCCCTCGCGCCAATAATAGAGGCCGAGTTCCGACTGCGCCTCGGCGACCCTTTTCTCGTCGCCGAGGCGCTCGAAGATCGCCATGCTCTCGCTGACGAGGTTCTTCGCCAACTCCTGCGAGCCGCCGACCTGCTTGGCGCTGCCCAGGACGCTCGTCAGCCGCGCCACTTGCAGCAGCACCTCGGCTGCGTCGTCGGGCGCGAGGCCGCGAACGTCGGGGCGCTCGCCGACGCGGCTCCAGAATTCGCCCAGAGCCTCGCGCGCGCGCTCGTAGTCGCCGGCCTCTTCGTAGGCTCTGGAAATGCGGCAGCGCGTCTTCGCGCCGTCCTCGACGAGCGTCCTCACCTCTGCCGACCTTTCACGAGAATCCTTCGCTGAACCCATGTGAAGGTCTCCTTTCTTGCTGCAAAAGTATTTGCATCAATTTCCCCGGACGAGCAAACTAAGCGCGAAAAACAAGGCCGTGGGCTGAGATGAGAAGCGGCACTCCGCCCCGACTTCCCCCGAAACCATTTACACCACGACAGGAGAAGACCATGAAAAAAGTACGTTGTTACTTGATCGTCGCAGTGTTTACCTTCGCTCTGACCACTGCCGCCCACGCGGGCCAGATGGACACCCCGCCCGCGCCGACGCCGACGCCGGATCAGACGACTACGACCGCCACGACTCAGGATTCGCCGGGCCAGATGGACACCCCGCCCTCCGCTGACGCGAGCGGCAGTTCCGTCACGGTCGAAACACTGGCGGCGATTGCGTTGGGCATTTACCAGTCAGTGAACCCGTAGTCTCGGAGTCGAACTCCAGACCGTAACCTGCGGGCGCGCTCGGTGCCTTCGCGCGCCCTAGCCGTCGTGTATCCGAAGGTGAGCGCCGTTAACATGGCAGCGGGACGAGGAGTCACTCTGGCGCGGAAAGCTTAACCTTACGGCGCGGGGAAAGCAACAAAATTTGCACGCCTTTTGGGCGTGGCCCGTTCGGAGGAAACATTTTGCGGTTCCGTCTCGGCCCGTCGCCCGGACGCTCACGCGCGGCCAGACGGCGGGAGCGCTTCGCCTCGCTTCAGGTGATCAGGTCGAAGTCGCCGTCTAACACGCGTTCGAGACGACCCGTTCGCCAGCCGCGCGCGGAGTCGCGCACGAGCGGCGAAGGCTCTTCGCGGTAGCGCCGGACGATTGCCTGCGGCGAGGAGTCGTCGTCCGCGAGCGCGCGTTCGGCCTGGCGGCTGAGCGCGCCCTCGCCGCGCCCCGCAGGCTCTTCGGGCTGAGGCACGACGCGCACGGTCGCGCGCGCGCGGTTGAAAGACTTGTCGTCCTGCGGCGTCTCAAGCACGTGCAGCCCAGACTCCGCGCGCAGTATCGTGTAAGCGCCGTAGCCTGAGACGGCGAGCAGCGATTGAAAATGTCCGCCGCCGCCCTGCTCGCCGTCGCGCTCCTCGACGAGTTCGACGCGCATACGACGCTTCTCGGCCCAGCGCCGATACATCCGCGCGAGGCGGCGCGCGAACTCGTCGCTCGTCGCGCGATCCGTGCCCGGCTCGCGACCGGCGCTGACGAGTACGAACGCGTCGCGCGGCTCGCCCGACGCGAGTCCGCGGCAGGCGGCGTCGAGCAGGTAGAGTTGCTGCGCGACGCGACCGACGAGGTCGGGCGGCAGGCGCTTCCGGTCGCCGCGGAGTCGTGCGAGCAGTCTGCCCGCGGTGTCGAGTCCGGCCTCGATGCGATCCATGTACTCGACCTCGCCGAGCACGCGGAAGCGCGCGGGCGAAGACCAGAAGTCCGCCGACTGCATTTGCCGGAGCGCGTCGTCCTTGCGCGCGCGCCACGAGTCGTCCTCGACCTGCGCGGTGACCTCCTCGAACCTGTCTTGCAGGAAGCCCAACTCCTCCGAAGTGCCGCGCGGGTCGAGCGCGACCGCTTCGAGCCGCAACTCGCGCGCTGCCGTCGTCGTTGTCTCTTCCTCTTCGAGCGCGAACGAAGTCTCGTCTTCCAAGCCTTGCGCGCCCGTCTGCTCCGGCGCGTCCGGGTCAACGAACTGAACGTCGAGCGCCGCGCCGTCCGCCGACGAGCGCACGAAGAGGAACTGGTCGCCTTCGGGGAACTGGTGGTTGACGATTGTCAACGCGAGCGGCGAGAGCAAATATCTTTCGACCGCGCGCTTCAAAGGCCGCGCGCCGAGGTCTGCGGTGAACCCCTTCTCAAGAAGAAACTCGATTGCCGACTCGTCCCACTCGACCGCCCACTGACGAGTTCGGAGTCCACGCCGCGTGAGCACGTCGTTCAACTCCTTGCGCAGAAGGTCGCGCATCACGCCGCGCCCCAAAGGGCGGAAGACGACGACGCGGTCAATGCGGTTGACGAACTCGCGCCGGAACGCGCGCGCGACCGCACGCTCGACGGAGCCGGCGGCGAACTGCGCCTCCTGCGAGAACCCGACCGACGCGCCGTGCGGGAGCGTCGCGCCGAGGTTCGAGGTCATGATGATGACCGAGTGTCGGAAGTCGGCGGTGTTGCCGCGCCGGTCGGTCAGCCGCCCGTCGTCGAAGACTTGCAGGAACAAGTCCCAGACGGACGCGTGCGCCTTCTCGAACTCGTCGAGGAGGACGACCGAGAACGGCTGCTTGCGGATGAGGTTGACGAGCGCGGCGCTGTCGCTCGTCTCGTCCGCGTCGCCGAGTATTCTTCCTTGCGACTCCCACGTCTGAAGCTCGCTCATGTCGAGCCGGATCATCCGGTCCGGCGAGCCGAAGAGGAACTCCGCGAGCGTCTTCGCGATCTCGGTCTTGCCCGTGCCCGTCGGCCCGACGAAGAGGAAGACGCCCTGCGGTCGCGTCGGGTCGGTCAAGCCCGCCTTGATCATCGCGGCGCGCTCGACGAGGCATTCGACCGCTTCGGGCTGACCCAGCACGCGCCGCTCGAAGAACGAGCGAAGCTCCGCGAGGTCGAGACCTTCCCGCTCGTCGAGCATCTCGACGGGCAGACCCGTCAACTGCGAGAGCGTGACGAGAAGGTCGTCCAAGGTTATCTCGCCGTTCCCTTCGGCGCTCGTTTTTCCTTCGGCGGCGAGACGCCGGTCGGTCGCGTCGAGGAAGTGCAAAAGGTTTCCGGGCGCGGCCTTGTCGCCGAGGTACTGCCGCGCCAGTTGCAGGGCCTCGCGAAGCGTCTTCTCCGACGCGCGAGGCTTCGCGGCCTGCGTGTTCTCATCCTCAGCTTGCGCGCGCCCGCCTCCGGCGCGCGTGCGCCCGCTCTCAACTCGCGTGCGCTCATCAGCGTTCGCGCACCCGTCTTCATTCGTCCCGTCGTGCGCGGTTGAAATCGCGTGCGTCTTCGCCCAGCGGCGACCGAGTTCCAGAGTCTCTTCATCCGAGAGCGGCGCGACGCGGCACGTCTGCATCGCCGTGCGGAGCTTCGGGCGGAGACGCAGGAGTTGTTCGTAAGCCTGCGACGGAACTTCGCCGACGACCTTGACCGCGCCGCTCTCAATCGAAGGCAGAAGGAGGTCGAGCACGCCGACGGGGCTGTAACGATGACGACCCGCCCACAGAGCTTCGTGAAAGTTCGGCAAGACCCAGAGCACGCGTTTGTCCCCGACGTGCTGGATGATCTGCCGCACGCGCTCTTCGAGCTGGCCGATGTAAGTCTGCCCGGCGAGGACTTCCGCCGCGCCCGCCTCGAAGACGACCCATCCGTCGCCGCCGAGACGTTCGGCGAGCGCGCGCACGAGCGCGGTCTTGCCCGTGCCCGAATCGCCGACGAGAAGCACCGAGCGCGGCGGCTCGCGCAGAAGCGCCGACTCGATCTCCGCGACGCGCGCAGCCACCGAGTCGAGCAAGAAGACTTCACCGCCCGCGCCCGGCTCCCACACGCGACCGAGCTTCTTCAGGAACTCGACCGTCTCGCGGCTCTGCTGCGAGGCGGAAAGCTCTTGCCTGAGCGAAGCGGGCAGCGCGTCACCGAGCTGGTTCAAAGTTTGGACGATCTCCGCGATCTGCTCCGCGCCGAGGCCGAGCGAGTTGACGTTCTCCACAAGCTCTTTCGGCGCGACCCCCTCGCCCGCCGCCGTGCGCGAGGCGACGAACGAGCGCAGCAACTGCATCGGCAGAGGGTCGCGCCAAGACGCGTTGAGCCGCGCGAGCAGTCGCGCGAGCGTGCCCCGGCCCGCCGTGTGCGCTTCGAGCGCGCGCAGGGCGAAGAATCGAGGCCAGTAGTAATAGCCGTTGATGTCGCGGACGATTGCGTCGCCGGCCTCTTCGTCGTCGCCCGCGCGGCGAGCGAGCGCTTCGAGCGAGATGCACGCGACGACCGCGTCGAACTCGACGCCGCGCGAAAGCAAGGTGTGCGTCTGCTCGCGCGACGCCAACTCGACGCCGCGCTCAAAGACCTCGTTGCCGAGAAGCTCGCGCGGGTGAGTCGTCGCGTTGAAGAACTCGTCGAGCCTGCGCGCGACCGCGTACACGTCCTCGTCTTCGCCCGCGGCTTTGACAGCCGAAACTCTTTCGACAGTCTTATCTAACTCTCCGAGAGATTCATCTGCGTCAGGCTTGTCCGCCGACTTGGAAGCGTCGCCTCCTTCTGCGGCGGTGGTCGAGTCGCCTTGCGGTCGCGTCGCATCGCCCGCGTCCTGCGCGCCTGTTACCGCGGCGCTGTTCACCCGCGAGGCTTCGACTCCGCGCACCAGCTCGGAGAGCGGAGACAGCGTCGCTTGCAAACCCTCGACCCTCGACTGCGCCTCTTCAAATTTCGACTGAAGCTCTTCGATTCTCGAACGGAACTCTTCAAACTCCGACTCCTGTCGCGCGCCCCTTTCGCGCTCCGCCTCGAACAGTTCGCGCAGCGCTGCCGTGTCGCGCGCCGGACGCTCGCGCAGTTCGGCCAACTCTCGCGCCAGTCGCGCACGCGCCCGCCCGTCCGACCTCGCGCGCGCGAGCGCGAGCCAGAGCGCGGCGACGCTCAGCTGGATGGCGACGATTGAAGCGGCGGTCAGGTAGAACAACATCGGCGCTGAAGGCGGCGTCCGCGCGCAAAGCAAAACGAGTGCGCGCTCCGGGGCGTTATGAAGGCGCGGGCGATGTTAGCACAGGCGCGCGGGCGCGGAAGAGTCTTCGCGGTGCGGCGTTAGCGGAGTGCGTGAAGCGTTGATGTGTCGCGTCGTCGCTCGTGCTTGACGGCTTGGAGTCGTTTGCGCTTGACGGGATGGTTGAGGGTGGCGCGTCGGCTGCGTGAGAAGAAGTTTGTGCGGAAAAGAGATTGCGCCGCTTGCCCACGAGGAGCAGCGGCGCAACCCCGAATCCCGAAGAACCGCCGAAGCGATCCAGGGGGAGTTGGCAGCTTGGCATGTACACGCACCGACTGCCTTTTTATATCCCGAAGCGTGTGCCAGCGGTGGCTCACCCCCGGTCGGCACGGACTCACTTCCGCAAGTCTCTCGCTCTTCCCCGAAGGGACGCGGTGCCGTTCGGTTTTTGTTCTGGTGGCTTTTCCTCCACCTCCAGTCTACGTTCTGGACAACGAGGCTCAACCGAAGTTGAGCGGCGTTCGCTACCCCGAAGTTGATCATTCTTCGCGAGCGCCTTCGCGTTTTTATCCGCGAGGCCCGGACGAATCTGCCGACCCGTCCTGCGCAAGCCTTTCGGCTTCGGCTGGGGCGTCACTGGCAGCAACTTTGACCGCCTGTTGCTGTCCTCAAGCTCCGCGTTGCCGCGACGCTTGCCGATCCCTTCGCCGGTCACGGCCCCCTTGAGAACCGCGACGGGATGCGGACTATAAGCACGCGTGTTCGGCGTGTCAAGACTTTTTTTCAAAAAATATTTTCCGACGAATAGCCTTGATTTTCGGCGATTTTTCGTCATGCGAAAAGTTCATCAACAGGCGATTTCCACAGGTGGAAATTTCATCCGCGAACTTGTGAAAAAAACACGCGCGACTTCACGAAGAAAATCGCGCGCCCGTTTTTGTTTTCGCTGGCTCGTTGAAAGCGAAGTGGTACCAGTCGGGCGGTGAAGAAAGTTTAACCGCTCACGCGCGCGGCGACCCTTTCTTCCAGATGAGCGAGTCAACGCTCCAGATGCCTGAGCCGACCGCGGCGATGTAGAGGAAGAGGAAGCAGAATAGGACGGCAGGCTCGCCCTGATTGATTATCGGCAGCGGGTGGTGTGGGAAGTGCGCCATGAAGTAGGCGACGGCCATCTCGCCGCTCGCGAGAAACGCGGCCCAGCCCGCGAGCAGCCCGATCAAAATCAGAAAGCCGCAGACAAGTTCGATCACGCCGCCGACCATGAGCGGCGGCGGCGGCGGGCCGGCGGGCTTGCCGGGCATGGCGGGCACGCCGAACCACTTCTGCGTGCCGTGCAGCAGGAACATGAAGCCCGCGACGATACGCACGAGCGCGTAGATTTGCGGCGAAAAGCGTCCTAGATATTTCTCCATCTCCAAATCCCTTTCCGTCTCTCCAGATTACTTCTTGCGCGATGACTCTGACCTGCGACCCGCAGCCCTCGACAGGGAGTCGGGCCGGAATCCGAAGTCAGTCGAGCGTGTACTCGAATTCGTAAGAGTGCTTTCCGCTTTCGATGTTGATCGTCATCCGTCCGGCGAGGCCGGCGAGCTGTTCCGTGCCGGAGTCGGGCACGACCGTGATCGAGAGTTGCTGCTCGCCGCGCGCCATCGTGCCGCTGTGTTGGAGCGCGAACGTTCCGGCGCGACCGTCGAGCGTGCCCGTGACCCGCTCCAACGCGACGTAGCCCGCGGAGCCTTGCGTGTCGGTTCGGACGGCGAGCATCTGCCCCTTGCTCGTCGCTTCGAGTCCGCCGCTGAACTTCTTCTCGATTGACATCCTGCCGACCGCGGGGACTTCCGCGTCGCCGTCCACCTGCGGCGTCAGCTTCACCTCGAACGCGCCGCTCGCGTGATTCGCCACCGTCCCCTCCTTCGCTTGTCTCTGGTGTGCCGGAATCATATCTCATCTGCTCGCGCCTTGTCGCCGCGACTGCGAATTTTTCGCACGTCGTTTATAATCTTCTTTGGGAAACTCAACCGAACATTCGCACAAATTCAGGGGAGTAAAGATGGCCGCCGACAAAATACAGAAGCGCCCGCAGCGCGTGAAATTCGACGGGCGCGTTCTTTTTCTGACCGAAGACACCTCACTCATCCGCCGACAGCTCGAAGCGGGCGAAGACCTGGACTACGACTCGTCGCGCCCTTTGATGAACAACATCTCGACCGACGAGATCACGCCCGGCTGGGTCTGTTTCTACTACGACGAGACGCTCGGCGAGTACGTCTATGTCGGGATGCGCGAGCAGGCGGTGAAGAAGGACGAAGTTAAAAACGGCGGCTTCGCGGTCGTCGTCTCAGGACTCTCGAAGGGCTGCGGCTCTTCGCGCGAGACCGCGCCGTTCGCGGAGAAGGCCGCCGGGCTGGAACTCGTCATCGCGAAGACGATTGAAAAAATCTACGGTCAGAACTGCCAGAACATCGGGCTGTTGACCTCGACCGACTTCGGCATCGTCGAGAGAATCAGGCGCGGCGAGGAGATTCCGCTCGAAGAGTTCACGCGCGGACTCGACCCCGTCTCGCGGCAGATCGTCGAGTACGGCGGACTCTTCAACTACAACAAGGCGCGGCTCGCGGGCGAGGTCACGCCGCCCGCCGTCGAGACCGAGGCGCGACCGATGAACATCGTCGAGAAGATCGTCGCGCGCCATGCGTTTGTGAGTGCGGGCCGCGTCGGAGTCGAGGCCGTGAAGCCGGGCGACGCGCTGTTCGCCGTCGCGGACGTTCGCTTCTCGCACGAGTACGTCACGCCGATGGCCGAAAGTCTTTTCAATCAGGCTCTCGGTAAAGACGCTCGCGTCACCGAAGCCGAGTCCGTGTATGCCTTCCGCGACCACCTGACTTTCATCGGTCGCGTGATGCCGGAAGAGAAGCGGCAGATGGGACTGCTCGACCGCGCGAACGGTCTCGCCACCACGCAGGAAAGCTTCACAGAGCGACAGGGCATCCGTCTCTACGGCGGCACGGAGGAGCGCGGGTCTGAGGCCATCTGCCACAACGCCGTCGTCGAAGACATCGCGCTGCCCGGCCAACTGGTCATCGGCACCGACTCGCACACCTGCATGGCGGGCGTGCTCGGCTGCTTCGCCTTCGGGGTGGGTTCGACCGACATGGCGAACGCCTGGTACACGAAAGACATTCGCCTGAAAGTCCCCGAAGTCGTCCGCTTCGTTTTGAAGGGACAGAAGCGCGCGGACGTTTCGGCGAAGGACGTGATGCTCGTCATCCTCGCGACCGACTACATGAAGCAGGGCAGAGGCATCGGGCAAGTTCTTGAGTTCGCGGGCGACGGCTTGCGCGACTGGCCGATTGACGAGCGCGCGACCTTGACGAACATGGCCGTCGAGGCGGGCGGCTTCACGGGCATCATCGAGCCGGACGAAGTCACCCTCGAATATCTGAAGCGTATGCGCGGACTCTCGGAAGAAGAAATCCGCAAGGGCTTTCTGCGAAGCGACGAAGACGCGGAGTACGCTGCCGTCTTTGAAATTGATCTTTCCGAGATTCGACCGATGGTCGCGACGCCCGGCGACCCGCGCAACGGCATCACCATCTCCGAGCTGCAAGAGCCGGTCAAGATTGACATCGCCTACGGCGGCTCCTGCACCGGCGGCAAGATGGCCGACATGGACATGTACGCTGCGGTCTTGAAGCGCGCGGTCGAGCAGGGCCGCCGCGTCGCGCCGGGCGTTCATCTCTATCTTCAGTTCGGCTCGCAGAAGATTAAGGAGTACGCTCGTGCGAAAGGCTATATCGAGATTTTCGAGCGCGCGGGCGCGGAGTTGATTGACCCCAGTTGTGGGGCTTGCATCAACGCCGGGCCGGGCGCGTCGAAGTCGCCCGACCAGATCACGGTCAGCGCGCAGAACCGAAACTTTCCGGGCCGCAGCGGCCCCGGCAAAGTCTATCTCGCGTCGCCCTTCGTCGTCGCGGCGTCGGCGATTGCCGGCCACATCGTCGAGCCTGACGAATACCTGCGCGAGCGCGAGGAGGAGTTGGCCGTCGCATGAAGGGCATCGGCACGGGCTTCGTCCGCCGTGATCACTCGCCGAAGTACGAGCGCGTCGAGCGCGAGCGGCGCTTCCTTTTGCGCGAGATGCCGCCGGGCCTCCAGCCGACGGACGCGCACGCGCAGATCACGGATAACTACATCACGGGCACGCGCCTGCGTCTGCGCAAGCAGCGCTGGCCGGCGACGAACGAATGGACGCTCAAGCTCACGCAGAAGTTCACGCCCGCGCCGCCGGATTTTTCGCGCACGCTGATCACGAGCATCTACCTCAACGAGCAAGAGTACGAAACGCTCTCCGTCTTCGAGGCCAACGAGCTGCGTAAGAACCGCTATCCTTACGAGCACGCGGGACGCAAGTATTCGGTTGACGTGTTCCTCGGCGACCTGCGCGGACTCATACTCGCCGAGACAGACTTCGACACCGACGAAGAGATGGACTCGTTCGCGCTCCCCGCGTTCGCCGCCAGAGACGTGACGCGCGAAGAGATGTTCACCGGCGCGCGCCTCGTCTCGTTGACAGCCGACGAGATTCGCAGGGAACTGAATGACAAAATGATGAATGCGGAGTGGTGAGTGATGAATTGGGAACACTCAAGCCGCTTCACATTCATCACTCATCATTAATAACTGAGATGTCTTCCGCGCCCGTCACCATCTACACAATCGGCCACGGTCGCCACGCGTGGGCCGACTTCCTCAGACTGCTTCGCGAGTACGAGATCGAGGTCGTGTGCGACGTGCGGAGCGCGGCGCGCTCTCGCTGGCCGCAGTTCAACGGGCGCGTGCTGGAAGAGAATCTGAGGGGAGAGGGAATCGGCTACGAGTGGCTGCCGGAGTGCGGCGGGAAGGTGATCGCGCCGACCGAGGAGTTGAACCGCGGACTCGAACGCATCATGGAACTCTCGGCGGACGCGCGCGTCGCGCTGATGTGCTCGGAGTCGCAGCCGCTGACCAAACACACAAGCCCGCGCGCCAACTGTCACCGCGTCGGTCTGCTCGGCCCGCCGCTCCGCGCGCGCGGCGCGCGTCTCATACACATCCTGCCCGGCGGCGACGCGCTCGAAGTTGACGAGTCGTCGCTGCCTTCCATCTGGTGAGCCGCACTTCAAGGCGTCGTCTTCATGCGCGCGGCGGTCTGCTTCATGTTGATCTGAAATTCCAGGTTCGAGGGTGAGAGGCGTGCGGCTTCGGTGAACTCAGCCTCGGCCTCCTGGAGCTTGTTCTGCGCGCGCAGCGCGACGCCGAGCAAATTGTGGAACTTCGCGTCGTCGGGCTTCAGCCGGACGGCTGTGCGCGCCTCGGCCTCCGCGTCGGAAGGCTTCCCCAGTTTGAGCAGGTCGTGCGCGAGGAACCAGTGGTTGGGAGGGCTGTCGGGTTGGATGCGTATGGCCGCGCGCCGTTCGGGTTCGGCGTCGGCGTATTTATCCTCCAGTTCGAGCGCGCGGGCCAGGCGCATGTGTGGGACGAGCATGTCGGGGTGCGCGCGCACGGGGATGCGCGCCTCGGCCTCGGCCTCGGTGTAGCGCTGCTGGCTGATGAGCGCGTCGGCGAGCGAGACGTGGAGCATCGGCCTGTTCGGCGTCAGGCGAATCGCGGCGCGGTACGCGCGCTCTGCATCCGCCCAGCGGCGTGTGTCCATCGCGCGGTCGCCGATCTCCGCGTACTGCGCCGCGGTCAGGTTCTCCGGGAGCGGCGTGGGCGTCGCGGCGGCGGCCTGCGTCGTCTGTGCCGTCTGCGTGGTCTGTGTCGTGGCGGGCTGAGTGCTTTGCGCCGCCGCGGGGTGCGAGTCGCTGGCGGGCTTGAGCGAGCGGGTCGTGTTTGATTCGCCGCCGGACTGCGTCTGTTGCGTCGCCGCGCCGCCGACGCGGACGAAGACGAAGTCGCCCGACTCGTGGCCGGAGTTGCGAAGCGGGCTGTACTCCGGCGTCTGGTCGGCTGTGCCCGCGACGTTCTCGACGATGTGGTCGCGGAACAGCTCGCCCGCGGTGAAGCGATCCTGCCCCATCTGCTCGATGCCGGCGAGCAGCGCCTTGGCGAAGACCGAATGTCCGCTGCCGCCGCCGTCCGCGACAGGCTCGTTGCCGCCCGAAGCCATCAGCGTGCGCGACTTGCCCCCGATCATCTTCTCAAGATAGCGGTCGTGCTCGGTCGGGGCGTTGAGCGTCACGTCGGCGTCGCGGACGATAGTGCCGGAGTAGCAACTGTCGGAGACGATCAGGACGTGGCGCGCGTGTATCCCGCGCGTGTTGGTGGTGATGTCGTCGGCGCTGATCCAGTTCGAGTTGTCGTCGGCGCGCGCGTCCGCGGGAAGCCAGTAGGCTTTGTCAACCTCGCTGTCGTTGTAGCCGTGGCCGGCGTAGTAGATGAGAAGGTTCGCGTTCTCGTCGAGGTCGCGGCGGTAGTTGTTCAGCTCGGAGAGAATCTGCTGGCGCGTCGCGTTCAGCAGCAGCTTGACCTTGAAGCCGAAGCGGCTTTCGAGGAGCGCGGCCACCTCCTTCGCGTCCGACTCCGCGGTCTTCAGCTTGTTCAGGCTCTGGTAGTCGTTGATGCCGATGACGAGCGCGTGGAAGGTCTGCGGCCCCGACGTGCGCGCGTCGGGCTTGTCCGTGACCTGGACGCTCAGGCCGCGCGACGGCTGCGTCTGCGCGAGCGTCGGCGCGGCGAAGGCGCAGGCCGAGAAGAGAAGAAGGGAGAACGCTGCGAGACGTTTGGTGCTTCGTATTGCCTTGCTCATGGTTCGCGACCGCCGGAAGTTTAAGAAGCCGGAAAAGGGAGACCGTCTGTCGCGAGGCAGGTGCCCGCCGAGGGCGCGTGCGACGCCGGGATTATAGGCCGCGCCGCGGAATCCCGCAAACAAACGTTGGTAGTGCTCAACAGGTAATGCTGGTCAGACAAGGCGAACCACCTCCTGATTGTAGTGGCAGATGAAATACTTGATCGCCCCGATGTGATTCTCAAGCTTCTTTGAAAACGAAAGACTTTTGCGCACCAGCCGCGACAC
>DASRCS010000106.1:0-4386 GCA_035652995.1 Pyrinomonadaceae bacterium | reverse complement strand
TCGGCAGGCCCGTGCCGCGCGGCCACGTCCGCGTCGTGCGCGAGGACGAGCGCGAGTGGAATTTTAAGGAGCAGAAGTGGGACGTTGAAGCGGGCGAGACATACGAGGGCGAGACGGGCGACGACGGTCGCTTCGTCGCGCACGTGCGGCTCGCCGACGCGCACCGCGACTTGAGCGAAGACGATGACGACAACACGCGCTTCAAGGACTTGCACTTCGCCGCCTATTTCACAGACCCGACGACGAACCGAACCGAGCAGCGCCGCTTCGACCTGCGCGTGACGCGCGAGCCGATACACGTCTATGTCGTCGGCAACTACTACCAGAGCAACGTCGCCGGCTTCCCCGTCGAGTTCTACGTCACGGCCTTCTACGCCGACGGCACGCCCGCGCGCGCGACCGTCGCGATCTACAAGGACGACGCGCCGGACGACGAAGACTCTTCCTCAGCGCGCCGCGCCGCGCACGCCGGGCCGCCGCTCGCGGAGGTGAGGACGAACCGCTTCGGACTCGCCAAAGTGTCGCGCCTCGCGGTCAAGCCCGACTCGGACGACGAGAGCCGCGCGAGCCTCGTGCTCGTTGCGCGCGACGCGCGCGGGCGGACGGGCACGACGGACGAGCGCATACGCCTCGGCGACGGCGAGAGGATTCGCGTCGAGACCGACAAGACGATCTACGCCGAGGGCGAACCCGTGCGCGCCGAGATCGCCTCGAACCTCGCCGACCAGGCGCTCGCCGTTGACGTTCTGCGCGACAACGCCGTCGTCTTCTCGCAGACCGTCCGCCTGCGCGGTGGCCGCGCGTCGCTGCTGATTCCCTACCGCAAAGAGTTCGGCGACGAACTGACCGTCGCGGCCTACACCCTTCCCGATTACGCCGACCGGGACGCCGCCGCGAGCGACGCGCGCGTCGTCCTCTTCCCGCGACCGCGCGCTTTGCAGTTCGACGTGCGGCTCGACAAGGGCGAGTACAAGCCGGGCGAGGACGCGCGCGCCGAGGTGAGGGTGCGCGACGCGGACGGGCGCGAGGTCGAGAGCGCGCTCGGCGTCGTCATCACGGATCGCGCCGTCGAAGAGCGCGAGCGCACCGACCGCGAGTTCGGCTCTGGCCGCAGCTTCGGCGGCTTCGCGGGCGACATCCACGAAAGGCTCGGCGAGGGCGAAAGCCTCGCGGGCGTCACGCGCCGCTCGCTCGACCAGCTCGACCTGTCGAAGCCCGTGCCCGACGGCCTCGACCTTCTCGCCGAGATCATGCTCAACCGGAACGCCTACGCGCCCGCCAACACCTTCGGCGAGGGCTTCACGCGCGACCAGCACGCGGTCTTTCTCAATGCGCTCGACAAACAGTTGAAGCCCGTGCGCGACGCGCTCGGCGCGCGCTACCTCCGCACGGGCGAGTACCCGCGCGACGAGGCGGCGCTGCGCCGCACGCTCTCCGAAGCGGGCATCTCGTTCGACGAGTTGCGCGACCCGTGGGGCGTGCCGTACCGCGCGCGCTTCGGCACGGAGCAGGACAAGGACACGGTCGAAATCGTCAGCGCCGCGGCGGACAAACGCGCGGACACGGGCGACGACTTCGTGGCGCTCAAACAGGCGTGGCCCTACTTCAAGCAGACCGGAGAAACAGTTGAGCGCGTCTGCCTCGAATACTTCCGCCGCACCGGGCGCGCCTTGCGCGACCGCGCGACGCTCGCCGTCGAGCTGAAGCGCGCGGGCGTTGACTTCGACGCTTTGCGCGACCGCTGGGGCAAGCTGTACGGCGTGAGCTTCGACACGGTCGGCAGGGAGTTACGTCTCGGAATCCTGAGCGGCGGCCCCGACGGTCGCTTCACGAGCGAGCGCAAACCCTCTTACGACGACTTCACGGTCTGGACGGCGCGCGTTGACTACTTCGCCGACGCGGAGAGGCGCGTGCGTTCGGCGATTGACGAGAGCGTCACTTCGGGCCGCGGCTTCCCGAAGACGGAGGCGGAGTTGCGACAGGCGCTCCGGCGCGCCGGCGTCGAAGAGTCGGTGCTTCTCGACCCGTGGGGGCGGCCTTACATTTTGAGCTTCAGCGAGCACGCGTGGAGTCCGGGCAGCGTCGTCGTCCAGACTTACGCGCTCGGCGGAGAGAGGCCGAAGGAGCAGCCGTCGTCGCTGCCGCTCGCGCGCGAGCTTTACACGATCACGGTGCGCGGCAGCGGCGAGGACGCGAAGCCGGGCACGGCGGACGACATACAGGTCGCGAACTTCACGCGCGTGCTCGACGCGGGCGCGCGGCCTCAGCAGGCGAACACACAGGCGGCGAGTCTTGCGAATGCGACGTTCGGCGTGTTGCGTGGCACCGTCGCCGACCCGAACGGCGCGGTCATCCCCGGCGCGCAGGTGCTCTGCAAGAACAACGCGACGGGCGAGGTGCGCGAGGGCAAGGCGGACGAAGAGGGCGTGTTCTCGTTCGACAACCTCCCGGCGGGCACTTATGAGATCACCATCTCCAGCGCCGGATTCATGAGGCTCGTGTTGTCGGAAGTGTCCGTCGTAGTCGGCAACGTCACGGAGGTTACGGCTCAACTGCGGCCCGGCGCGACGCAGGAGACCGTCGAGGTGTCGGCGGAGGCGCCGGAGGTCGTGCAGACGAGTTCCGCCGTGGCCTCGCAACAGATCATGAATTTGCCGGCGAGCAGTCGCGCGTACTCGGCGCAGTACGGGCGCGGCAGGGGGGCACGCGTAAACGTCATCACCAAGTCGGGCACGACGGAGACGCCGAGGCTGCGCGAGTATTTTCCCGAAACGCTCCTCTGGGAGCCGTCGCTCGAAACCGACGCGTCGGGCCGCACCGAATTGAAATTCAAACTGGCCGACAACATCACGACGTGGAAGCTCTCGCTCGTCGGCTCGACGGCGGACGGGCGGCTCGGCTACGCCGAAAAAGATTTGCGCGCGTTCCGTCCTTTCTTCGTCGAGCACGACCCGCCGCGCGTCCTTACCGTGGGCGACGAGATCGAACTGCCCGTCGTGCTGCACAACTACCTCGAACGCGCGCAGGACGTTCGGCTCGAACTCAAACCGGAAGACTGGTTCGCGCTGCTCGGCCCTTCGGAGAAGACGGCGAGCGTCGAGGCCGGAGACGCCGCGCGCGAGACGTTCGACTTCCGCGCCGTCGCCGCCGTGAAGGACGGCAGGCAGCGCGTCACGGCCTACGGCTCCGACGACTCCGACGCAATCGAGCGGAAGGTGAGCGTCCACCCCGACGGCGAAGAGATTTCGCGGACGGCTGGCGCGGTCTTTGGCGACTCGGCCTCGCTCGAAGCCGACTTCCCCGGCTCGACCGTGCCGGCGACGGCGCGCGCCGAACTCAGGATTTACCCGAACCTCCTTTCGCACGTCGTCGAAGGCGTCGAGGGAATCATGCGTCGGCCTTACGGCTGCGCCGAGCAGACGATCTCTTCGACCTATCCGAGCCTGCTCGTGCTGCGCCGCGACAAGCAGACGGGCGGCACGCCTCCGCCCGTCGCGCGCAAGGCCGAGACGTTTTTGCGCGCGGGCTACGAGCGCCTGTTGGGGATGCGCGACTCCGACGGCGGCATCACCTTCTGGGGCCGCGGCGACGAGGCCGACACGGCGCTGACGGCCTACGCCTTGAAGTTCGGAACGGACGCGCGCGGCGTGTTTGACGTGGACACAGACCTGGCCGACGACGCGCGCGACTGGCTCCTGAAACACCAGCGCGCCGACGGCGCGTGGCCCGCGCGCGAGTGGCAGGGGAAGGGCGAGCAGCAGACAGTCTTGCTCACGGCCTACGTCGCGCGCGTCCTCGCGGAGAGCGGCGTCAAAGCGCAGGACACGACCGCGAAGACTTCGAGCGCGGGCGAAAGCGCGAAGAACTCTGCTTCAGGTGAAAGCGCGAAGAAGTCGGATGCGAATGAAAGCGCGAAGCAATCGGGCGCGGATTCAAACAAGCAGGACGGGGACGCGAAGGCCGCGGCTGCGCTCAGACGCGCGCTCGACTTCCTGCGACCGCGCGCGGAGAACTCGGACGACCCGTACCTGCTCGCCTCCTTCACGCTCGCCGCGTCGGCGCTCGGCGAGCGCGAGTCGGCGGTGACGGGCGCGCGCAGGCTCATTCTCTTCCGACGCGACGAGGGCGACGTGAGCTACTGGGACTTGAAAGGCTCGACGCCCTTCCACGGCTGGGGACTCGCCGGTCGCATTGAGACGACGGCGCTCGCCGTCCGCGCGCTTCATGCGGAATGCGGGATGCGGATTTCGGATTGCGGATCGGAAGAAGCCGCGGGTGATTCTGCGGCGAACTCTCCTCCCAAATCACAATCCGAAATCCGCATCCCGCATTCAATCACCCGCGGCCTCGGATACCTTCTGCGCCGCGAAGACGACTACGGCGTCT
>DASRCS010000105.1:0-7992 GCA_035652995.1 Pyrinomonadaceae bacterium | reverse complement strand
GGCGACGTGATCACGGTCGGCAAGTGGACGGGAGTCGTCATGAGCATCACCTGGCGCGCGGTCAAGATAAAGACCTTCTCGAACCACATCGTGCTCGTGAGCAACAGCATCATCGCCAAGGAGTCAATCGAGGTCTGCCCGCGCGACGGCCAGAACGCGCGCACCGTCAACTTCAGCACGGTCTATACGGACTCGCCCGTCAAGGTCATCCACGCCGTGCGCGAGGCCATTCGCGAGTGCGACAACGTCCTGCGCTACATGATGCCGGTCGTGCGCATACGCAACCTCGGCGACAGCGTCATCGAGTGGGAGGTCAAGTACTGGCTCTCGGACTACGCCCGCCACAACGACACCGACGCGCTCATCCGCCAGAGAATCTGGTACGCCTTCCGCCGCAGCGGACTCGACTTCGGCTTCCCGACGCGCACCATCTACATGGAACAGCCGCAGCCGCACAACGGCCACCGCCGCGACACCGAGACGCTGGCCGAACTCCTCTCGGCGGTTGACATCTTCTCGCCGCTCACGTCGGAAGAGTTGAACACGCTCGCGCAGAACGTCCGCGGCCACGTCTATGCGCCCGGCGAGACGATCATCCGCGCGGGCGACGACGGCTCCTCGATGTTCGTCGTCCACCGCGGCGGCGTTGACGTGCGCGTTGACGCGAACGGCACCCCGCGCACGATCAAGCGTCTGGGCGAGGGCGAGTTCTTCGGCGAGATGGCGCTCTTCACCGGCGAGCCGCGCACCGCCAGCGTCGTCGCCTCCGAAGAGACTGAGGTCTTCGAGATCGGCCACGACGCCGTGAAGGTGCTCTTCGAGACCAACCCCGACCTCGTCGAGGCGCTCAGCCACACCATCAACGAGCGCCGCGCCGGACTCGCCGCCAACTCCTCCGCCCCCGTCGGCGAAGAGGAGTCACCCGCGGGACTTCTCTTCAGGATCAAACACTTCTTCCGCCTCGACTAAAACCGCACGCGCTTCGGGCGTCCGAGTCCTCTTAAACTCTCGTCCGCAGGCCGAAAATCCGCACCTAAGGCCCTGAGAAATCTCCGGCGGGTGACTCACAGGGCGCAGAATCAGTCCCTTCGGAAATTCCAAAAAGAGCAACAGATTCAAAAGCTTCTGGACCTGAGCAACGCCGGGGAGGGGGTATTCATCTATGGAGTTGACAAGAAGGGACTCAACCTTTATTATTCTCTTGCGCTCATCAATAGAGATGGCCCGCGAGCGGCTGGCCTCGCGCCCCGCCGCGGAGAAATTTCTAAAGTCTGGAGGTTCAAACCATGAGCATCACACGCTACGACCCGTTCCGCGACCTGAAGACCTTGCAGGACGAGGTCAACCGCCTCTTCTCAACCAACTTCTCGCGCCCCTTCGGCGACGAGAGCATGGCGCGCGGCGCCTGGACGCCGAACGTTGACATCTACGAGAACAAGGACGAGATCATCCTCGAAGCCGAGCTGCCCGGCATGAACCGCGAAGACTTCGAGCTGACCATCGAGAACAACGTCCTGACTCTGCGCGGCGAGCGCCGCTTCGAGAAGAAGGACGAGTCGGACAACTACCACCGCGTCGAGCGCGCCTACGGCCAGTTCACGCGCTCGTTCACGCTGCCGCAGACCGTCTCGCCGGAGAACGCGACCGCCGAGTACAAGAACGGCGTGCTCAGAGTCGTGCTCCACAAGCGCGAGGAGGTCAAGGCCCGCCGCATCGAGATCGCGGGCGAGGGCGAGAGCGCGAACACGCCCAAGACCATCGAGGCCAAGGCCGAGTCCGGCAAGGCGGAGACGAAAAGGGCCGCGAGCCGTTAAATTCGCCGCTCGCTTTCAACGGCCAGCCTTGAGTCGTCAGCGCCGTAGAGCCACGGCTTGGGACTGACGACACGAGGCTGGCCGTCGGCCTTCACAAAGCGAATTGATTTTGAAGTAATAAACTTGGGCAGTCTTAAATCATCATGCGATTAGAACGTTTCACACTGCGCGGCCAGGAGGCGGTTCAATCCGCCATCGAAGTGGCCGAGCGCAACCAGCACCAGCAGGTCGAGCCTGAGCACCTTCTGCTCGCGATGCTCGAACAGCCCGAAGGCATCGTGCGCCCGATTTTGGGCAAGCTCGGCGCGAACGTGCAGGTCGTCCTTAACGACGTGGAGGCGGCGGTCGGTCGCTTCCCCAAGGTTCAGGGCGGGCAGCAGTATTTCAGCCCGCGCATCACGCAGGTCTTTCAGGCCGCTCAGAAGCAGGCCGAGCAGATGAAGGACGAGTACATCTCGACCGAGCACCTCCTGCTCGCCATCGCCGACGAGAAGGACGGCACGGCGGGGCGCATCCTCCGGCAGCACGGCGTCAACCGCGACGACCTCTTCAAGGTCATCGAGCAGATGCGCGGCGGCGCGCGTATCACCGACCAGAACGCCGAGGCGAACTACCAGGCGCTCTCGAAGTACGCGAAAGACCTGACCGAACTCGCGCGCCAGGGCAAGCTCGACCCAGTCATCGGTCGCGACGACGAGATACGCCGCACGGTTCAAGTCCTCTCTCGTCGCACCAAGAACAACCCGGTGCTGATCGGCGAGCCGGGCGTCGGGAAGACCGCCATCGTCGAAGGCTTAGCGCAACGCATCGTCTCCGGCGACGTTCCCGAAACCTTGCGGAACAAGCGGCTCGTCGCGCTCGACCTCGGCTCGATGCTCGCGGGCGCGAAGTACCGCGGCGAGTTTGAAGACAGATTAAAAGCGGTGCTGAAAGAGATCGAAAGCGCGCAGGGTCAGATCGTCCTCTTCATTGACGAGCTGCACACGCTGGTCGGCGCGGGCGCGGCAGAGGGCGCGATTGACGCGTCGAATATGTTGAAGCCCGCGCTCGCGCGCGGCGAGCTGCGCTGCGTCGGCGCGACGACTTTGAACGAGTACAAGAAGCACATCGAGAAGGACGCGGCGTTGGAGCGTCGCTTCCAGCCCGTCTTCGTCGGCGAGCCTTCGGTCGAGGACACCATCGCCATCCTGCGCGGACTCAAAGAACGCTACGAGGTGCACCACGGCGTCCGCATCAAGGACTCGGCCATCGTCGCGGCGGCGACGCTGTCGAACCGCTACATCACCGACCGCTTCCTGCCCGACAAGGCGATTGACCTCATTGACGAGGCCGCGTCGCGCCTCCGCATCGAGATTGACTCGCTGCCGGTTGACATTGACGTGCTGGAGCGCGAGATCACGCAACTCGAAATCGAGCGCCAGGCTTTGCAGCGCGAGACGGACGAGCGCTCGAAGGCCCGCCTGCACGAGATCGAGGTTCGGATCGCCGACCTCAAAGAGCGCTCTTCGGGAATGAAGGCGAAGTGGCAAAGCGAGAAGGAGATCATCGAGCGCATCCGCAAGGCGAAGGAAGAGGTCGAGCAGACGAAGATTCAGGCCGAGCAGTACGAGCGCGCTGGCGACTACAACAGGGTCGCCGAACTCCGCTACGGCAAGCTCGTCGGCTTGCAGAACCAGCTCAACGCCGACCAGGCGAAGCTCGCCGAGGCGCAGGCCGAGGGCGTCTTCCTCAAAGAAGAGGTTGACGAAGAGGACGTGGCGCAGGTCGTCGCGAAGTGGACGGGCGTTCCCGTGTCGAAGATGCTCGAAGGCGAGATGGAGAAGCTCGTCACGATGGAAGAGCGCCTGCGTCAACGCGTCATCGGACAGGACGAGGCCCTGACCGCGGTCGCCAACGCCGTGCGCCGCGCGCGCGCCGGACTGCAAGACCCGAACCGCCCCGTCGGCTCGTTCATCTTCCTCGGCCCGACCGGCGTCGGCAAGACCGAGACGGCGCGCGCGCTCGCGGAGTTTCTGTTCGACGACGAGCGGGCGATGATCCGGCTCGACATGTCGGAGTACATGGAGAAGCACGCCGTCGCGCGCATGATCGGCGCGCCGCCGGGATACGTCGGCTACGAGGAGGGCGGGCAGTTGACCGAGGCCGTCCGGCGCAGGCCGTACAGCGTCGTTCTCTTCGACGAGATCGAGAAGGCGCACCCGGACGTTTTCAACGTCCTGCTTCAGATTCTCGACGACGGTCGGCTGACCGACTCGAAGGGTCGCACGGTTGACTTCAAGAACACCGTGCTGATCATGACCTCGAACCTCGGCAGCCGCGAGATTCAGCAGGTCAGCGACGACGAGAAGCAGATGCGCGAGGCCGTCACCGAAGTGCTGCGCGAGCACTTCAAGCCGGAGTTTCTGAATCGCATTGACGACATCGTCATCTTCCACCAGCTCACGCGCGAGCAGATCGGCGACATCATCGAGATTCAGCTCGAACGCCTGCGCCGACTCCTGCAAGAGCGCGACATGAATCTGGTTCTCGACGACTCGGCCAAACAGTTGCTCGCGCGCGAGGGCTACGACCCGCTCTACGGCGCGCGGCCTCTGAAGCGTGCGATTCAGACGCTCATCCAGAACCCGCTCGCGTCGAAGCTGCTGCGCGGCGAGATTCTGCCCGGCCAGACCGTGCGCGTCACGGGCGAAGGCGACCAGATGCAGTTCGCCGCCGACGGCGAGGCCGCGGGCGCGGCGGGGGCGTAAAAGCAGAGGTCAGAGGTTAGAGGTCAGTAAAAGCCTCGCACTGCTTCCACCGCTCGACGACGCGAGCGCGCAATGACTGACCTCTGACCTCCGACCTCTGACCTCTTCATTCGGAGAATGAACATGACCAGACACAGATTCTACCCGCGTGACCTTTTCACTTTGCAGGATCGGATGAACCGTTTGTTCGAGGAGGCGGCGGAGCGGCGGTCGCGCACCGGCGAGGACGAAGGTGACATCGAGCGCGCCGACTGGATTCCGGCTGCCGACATTTACGAGGACGAGCGCGAGTATCTGCTGGCGCTCGACCTTCCGGGCATCAACCGCGACTCGCTCGACGTGAGCCTCGACGAAGGCCGACTCACCGTGCGCGGCGAGCGAGCGCAGACGGAAGGCGTCGGGGTGCGTCGGGCTGAGCGTCCGCAGGGTCGCTTCGTCCGCTCGTTCACGCTGCCGGACGCGGTCGAGCGTGAAGCGATAGCCGCGGACTACAAGGACGGCGTGCTGCTTCTGCACCTGCCGAAGCGCTCGGAGAAGAAGTCGGCGCGCGTCAGGATCGAAGTGAAGTAGAGACGCGGGCGGCGGGCGGTGAATGGTGGACGGCGTTGTGACCCGGCGGCGTTTGAGTGTTAAGCTCTGGGCACGCGGCGACGGAAGTTCACGGTCTGCGGTTCACCATTCACGATGAGATTTTTTCGCAAGGGGAATAGAAGGCAAGAGATGGCTGAAAAGGATTCGGCTGGCAGGGAGTGGCCGGAGGACGTGGATTTCGATTTGGACTTAGACGCGAACGCGGACGAGCCGCGCGCGAGGATTCGGGTCAACGACCGCAGGCGTTTCAACGTTGACGGCGAGGTCGCGGGCGGCGAAGGCGAGTCGGGCGAAGAGCCGAGGCTCAAGCCGACTTTCGTCGAAGAGCTTGAGGCACGCACGCGCGCGGCGGAGCAGAAGGCCGCGGACGTTCAGCAGCGCTTCGAGCAGGTGCGCGCCGAACTCCGTCGCGAGACGGACGAACTCCGGCAGCGCCTCGCGCGCACTTCGGAAGAGCGCGTCGCGCGCGAGAAGGCCGCGTTCATCGAGACGCTCCTGCCCGTCGTTGACAACCTGCGGCGCGCGGTCGAGGCGGCGGAAGGCGGCGGCTCTCAACAGTCTTTGCTCGACGGACTGCACGGCACGCTCAACGGCTTCGACGCCGCGCTCGCGCAGGCCGGTGCCGAGCCGATTGACGCCGTCGGCCAGCCGTTCGACCCCGAACTCCACGAGGCCGTTGACACCGCCGAGGTCGAACCCGCGCGCGACGGCACGGTCACGGCGCAGTACAGCCGTGGCTATCGCATCGGCAATCAACTTCTCCGCCCCGCGCGCGTGCAGGTCGGTCGAGCGCGCGGCGCGGCACACGGCGCGGGCGAATAGTCTGGCGCTTAAGATTTGCTAATCCGTCCCTGTAAGATTCCGGGATGAAGAGAAAGTTTCGGGGTGCGTATGTCCACTCAGCCTGACACGTACATATCGCCGGAAGAATACTTGAGCCTTGAGCGGAAGGCCGTTGTTAGAAGCGAGTATTTGAACGGCGAGATATTTGCGATGGTCGGGGCCAGCCGCGCGCACAATCTCATTGTGACGAACATCACCAGGGAAGTTTCACAGCAGTTGAAGGGCAAGCCCTGTGAGTTGTACCCGACCGACATGCGCGTCCGTGTTCCGGCGACGGGGCTGTACACTTACCCGGACATCGTCGTTTGCGGCGAGCCGGTGTTTGAAGACGAGCACGTTGACACCTTGCTCAACCCGACGCTGATTATGGAGGTGCTTTCGGAGTCAACGGAGTCTTATGACCGCGGCAAAAAGTTCAGCCATTACCAGACCGTCGGCTCGCTTGTCGAATACCTGCTCGTCGCGCAGGACGAATGCCGTGTCGAGCAATTCGTGAAGCAGCCCGACGGGCACTGGCTCTACACGGACGCGCGCTCGCCGGAAGGCAGCCTTGAGTTGGCATCAATTCAATGTGTGCTTACTTTGAAAGAGGTGTATGACAAGGTTGCTCTGTCCTAGCTCGCGCGGCGCGGATGAGTAGAATAGTTTGACTGCTTCTCTTGCGGAAGATTGATATAAGAGAAAGAAGCAATGCCATCAACCGACAAATGGCGAATCGCTCATCTTGGTAGCGGCGAAGTTGCATCTAAATCGGAAGAACAAATTGTTTCTGAATTCGACCGACTATACGAGGCTGCGGGTAAGCCGGAGGGTATGGCCTTGTTTAGCCATACAACTACCAACAGCAGTGCCCTTTCCATAACGCCCGCTGCTGTTCCGTATTGTGCCTCATCGCCCACGTTCGCAAATTGGGGAGAATTTGATAACCCGCATGGATTTGGATACCACAAGTGGCGCGCAGGCGATGAGAGGCTAAAGGAAATTTGAATTTCTCATTGAGCGCAGCCGCTTGTGGTAGGCGTTATCAGCGAAAGGTTTAAGGAATCATTCACAACTCAGAGGAGAATAAAAAGTGGCTGGAAAGGAATTGAAGTTCAGGGAAGACGCGCGGGCGGCGATGCTCAAGGGCGTGAACGTTCTGGCGAACGCGGTGCGCGTGACGCTGGGGCCGAAGGGCCGGAACGTCGTGCTCGGCAAGAAGTGGGGTTCGCCCACCATCACGAAGGACGGCGTGACGGTGGCGAAGGAGATCGAGCTTAAAGACAAGTACGAGAACATGGGCGCGCAGATGGTCAAGGAGGTCGCCACGAAGACCAACGACATCGCGGGCGACGGGACGACCACCGCGACCGTGCTCGCGCAGGCCATCTTCCGCGACGGCGTCAAGAACGTCACGGCGGGCGCGAACCCGATGCAGTTGCAGCGCGGCATTCAAATCGGCGTCGAGGCGGCGGTCGCCGAATTGGAGAAGATGTCGAAGAAGGTCAAGGGCAAGGATGAGCTTGCCAACGTCGCCGCCGTCTCCGCCAACAACGACCGCGAGATCGGCGAGCTGATTTCGGAGGCGATGGATCAGGTCGGCAAGGACGGCGTCGTGACGGTCGAGGAGTCGAAGTCTTTGCAGACCGAACTCGACCTCGTCGAAGGCATGCAATTCGACCGCGGGTATCTGTCGCCCTACTTCGTGACGAATCCCGACCGGATGGAGGCGGTGCTCGAAGAGCCGCTGATTCTTCTCCACGAGAAGAAGATTTCGGCGATGCGCGATTTGCTGCCGCTCCTGGAACAGGTCGCGCAGCAGGGACGGCAGTTGCTCATCATCGCGGAGGACGTCGAGGGCGACGCGCTCGCCACGCTCGTCGTCAACCGACTGCGCGGCACGATCAAGGTCTGCGCCGTGAAAGCGCCCGCGTTCGGCGACCGCCGCAAGGCCATCCTCGAAGACATCGCGACCTTGACGGGCGGGCGAGTCATCACCGAAGACCTCGGCATCAAGC
>DASRCS010000104.1:0-5811 GCA_035652995.1 Pyrinomonadaceae bacterium | reverse complement strand
CCGCGCTCGACCGCCGAAGACTCGACGCCGCCGAGGTTCACAGCCGTCCGCTGCCCCGCGCCCGCTTGCCGGACGCCCGCGCCGTGAACCTGCACGCCGCGCACGCGGACGCGCCTGCCCGCGGGCATCAACTCCATCTCGTCGCCTTCCTTAATCTCGCCCGCGACGAGCGTGCCCGTGACGACCGCGCCGAAGCCTCGCATCGTGAACGAGCGGTCAATCGGCAGGCGCGTCACGGTGTCGGACGAACGCTCGGCGGCGTTCAATGCCGTCGCGCGTAGCGCCGCCTTCAACTCTTCGATCCCCTGCCCCGTCCGCGCGCTCGCGGCGACGACGGGCGCGCCTTCGAGGAACGACGCCGCGACCAACTCTTCGGCCTCGGCGCGGACGAGTTCGAGCAACTCGTCGTCAACCGCGTCTGCCTTCGTCAACACGACCAAGCCCGAAGCGACGCCGAGCAGACGGCAGATGTCGAAGTGCTCGCGCGTCTGCGGCATGACGCCCTCGTCCGACGCGATGACGAGCGCGACCAGGTCAATGCCGTGCGCGCCCGCGAGCATGTTCTTGACGAAGCGCTCGTGGCCGGGCACGTCAACGAACCCGACGCGCACGTCGCCGAGGTCGAGTTCCGCGAACCCGATGTCAATCGTGATGCCGCGCCGCTTCTCCTCCGGCAGACGATCCGCGTCCACGCCCGTCAGCGCGCGCACCAGAGTCGTCTTGCCGTGATCAATGTGTCCCGCCGTGCCGACGATTACAGATCGCATGGGATTCTAAAGCAGTGACGAGTGACGAGCTAAGGCAATTTCGCCGTTGTGATCTGGAGCAGAGACGCCGCGTCTCTCATCAGAACTAAGCCGGACGCTGACGCTTTTAACTCGTCACTTGTCACTTCTTTTAACTCGTCACTCGTCACTTGTCACTCGTCACTGCTTTCTTCATTTAAAAAGTGTGACGACGTTCGAGAAGTCGTCGCGCCAGAGTTCGAGTTTGTAGCCGCGCGCGTCGAGCGGCTGCCAGCGCGCGTCCGTTGCGAGCGCGCCGAGGTCTTCCTCCTTGCGCGCGACGACGCACCAGGTCGAGGGGTCGCGCCCCGCGTCCGGGTCGTATTCTTTATCGGCGAAGACGCGCGCGACAAGTCCCGCGTCCGCGGCCAGCCCGCCGACCACGCGTTCGAGTTCGAGGCTGCGGTTCGAGACGTGGTACGCGACGACGCCTCCGGGCGCGAGTTTCGAGAGGTAGAGCGCGAGCGCCTCGCGCGTCAGGAGGTGCGCCGGGACGGAGTCGGAGCTGAACGCGTCGAGGACGATCAGGCCGTAGGCGCTCGCGGGCGCGTCGCGCAGGCGCAGGCGCGCGTCGCCGAGGACGACCGCGACGGGCGCGGCGGCGCACTTCGAGAGGTAAGTGAAAGACGCCGGGTCGCGCGCGACGCGGACGACCGCCGGGTCAATCTCGTAGAACGTCCACGCCTCGCCCGCGCGCGAGTAGGCGGCGCTTGTTCCCGCGCCGAGTCCGACGACAGCGACGCCCCGCGCCGTGTCAGGCTTCGCGTCGAACGCCGAGAAGACCGAGCCGAGCGGCCCGGCGCGGTGGTAGTAAGTCAGAGGCTCGCACTCGCGCGTCGGGTCTGTGAACTGCCTTCCGTGCAGCGTGCTGCCGTGGCGAAGGTAGTGCGACCAGCCCGACCGACCCTCCGCTTCGATGACGCGCACCGTGCCGAAGAAGTTTCGCTCGGCGCTCAGCGTCCTCCCCGACGAACCCGAAAAGAACGCGCTCGCGAGCATGACCGCGCCGACGCCGACGGCGAAGCGAAGCGGGCGCGGCGCGAAGAAGTAGTTGAGCAGGAAGAGCGGCAGTCCGAGCGAGACGGCGACGCGCTCGACCGTCTTCATCTCGACGTTTGTGACGACGAGCGCGAGCGCCGCCGCGAGCACGCCGATGCAGAGCGGCGGCAGCAGGTCGAGCCAGTCCGCGCGAGGCTCGCCCGTGTCCGCTTCTCCTACGTCTTCAACTGCCCTGTTCTCGTCTTCGTCTTCGCCCCTGGCTTTGCGTGCGCCGAGGCGGAGGCCGAGCAGTTGGCCGCGCTCGCGGCGGAAGGCGGGACGGAGGTAGCACGCGAGCACGATGACGAGCGGGTACTCGACGACCGAGTTGAAGACGAGCGGCGCGACGACGGCGTTGAAGAGTCCGCCGAGCGCGCCGCCCACGGCGAGCCAGAGGTAGAACTCCGCGAGGTGTCGCGCCGCGGGCCGGTCGTTGGCGAGTTGGCCGTGGCAGACCATCGCCGCCGCGAAGAGGAACGCGAGGTGAAAGAGGATCAGGAACCAAGCGGGCTGCGTCGCGCCCGAAAGATAGACGAGCACGACCAGCACCGCCGCGCCCGGAAGCGCGCGCGTCAACAGGTGGCGAGATAGCAACTGCCTCCGCGCAAAGACCAGCACGAAGCTCAGGAGGTAGAGCGCCAGCGGGACGACCCACAGCAGCGGCACGGCGACGATGTCGGTCGTGATGTAAGTCGTCACGCCCAGCACGAGGCTCGAAGGCGCGAACGCGAGAAGCACCCAGCGCATCCGGCGGCCAAGAGTTAAACGTTCCGAGACTACTCGATTCGTCGCGCGTGTCTCGCCGACGGCTTGCGCGTCGTCGCGTGCTTTGTCTTTGAGTGAATGAGAGAGAGAGCCGAGCGCGGCACACGCGCAGACGACGACGAGCAGGACGAGCGCGAGGTAGCCGAGCGACCAGGCGCGCGCCTGCTGTCCGAGCGTCAGGTTCGGTTCGAGAAGGGTTGGAAAAGCGAGGAGCGCGGCGAGGCTCCCGGCGTTGCTCGCGGCGTAGAGAAAGTACGGGTCGGAGGCCGAAGCCGCGCGCGTCTGCGAGTACCACTTTTGCAGGAGCGGCGCGCTCGCCGAGAGTGCGAAGAACGGCAGACCGACCGTCAGCAGCAGAGTCTTCAGAAGCCACGCGACGGGACTCGCCGTCGGGTCGTTCGACGCCGCGCCGACGAACGCCGCGGGGAGCGCCGCCGCGGCGGCGACGAGCAACGCGACGTGCAGAACGGCCTGCGCGCGCGTCGAGAGCTTTCGCGTCGAGGCCAGCACGTAGGCGTAGCCCGCGAGCAGCGCGCTCTGGAAGAACAAAAGGCAGGTGTTCCAGACCGAAGGCGTCCCGCCGAGCAAAGGCAGAAGCATCTTGCCCACGAGCGGCTGAACCCAGAAGAGCAGGAGCGCGCTCAGAAAGAGCGTGACGGCGAACAGCTTGGACATGAAGCTCAGAGTTTAAAGTTCAAGGTTCAAAGTTCAAAGGCCGGAGTTCGACCTTCAGCTTGTTCCCGCGCCGAACGCGCAGGCCGAAGCCCTAACTCCGAGCACCCGACTTTGAACTTTGAACCTTGAGCTTTGAACCTAGTTCGCCAACTCGAAGTCAATCCACTGCGTCGCCGTCCGCCTCTTCTCCGGCGCGAGCGCGTCGGTGACGATGATCTGGAGGACGTAGTTGCCGGGCGCGAGTCCGGCGTTGAGGCGCACGCGCGCGCCGTCGTGCAGGTTCTTCAGGTCGGCCTGCTTGCCGGGGTCGAACGTCACGACCGGGCCGGCATAGACCTGCTCTCCGTCGCGGAACAGTCGCATCTGCGTCTGCAACTGCGTGTGACCAGCCGAGTCGGCGCGGGCGTTGTAGATGTTGAAGTAGTAGTCAACCTCTTCGCCCACGCGGAAGCGGCGCACGGCGGGGCTGCCCAGCGGGTCGGGCGTCGTCTGGCCGCTCGCGGCGTTCTGCAACAACTGCGCGGCGGTGAAGCCGCTCGACTGCATGAGGATGCCGGAGAGGGCGAGTTGATTCTTCTTCAGGTTCGGCACCTCGACGAACTGACTCGCCGAGCCGAGCCTTTCCGTCGCGGCGTCGCGCACGGCGACTCGGAGTTGGTACGCGCCCGCCTTCCTGACGGGAACCTTCATCGTGTACACGAGTCCGTTGCGCCGCGCCGAGTCGTATGCGCCGCCGCGGACGCGCACTGTCTCGGTGCGATCAAGGCTGTCAATGACGTTGCCCTCCTCGCCGAAGGTGAACGCGACGACATCGAGCACGGCCTTGTGCCAGCCGTCGGGTTCGTCCGTGAACTTCACGCCGCTCATGTCAATGTGCATCAGCGACGTGAGGTAAGAGCCGTGCGCGGTGTCGCCGCCGGGCAGCGAAGTCAGTTGCAGGGGCACGTCGCCCGAAGCAAAGGGCGAGGCGAGCGCGCCGATCAACTGCTCGGCGCGCGTGTGGCGGGCGGGCTTCGCCTCCGCGTCGGTGACGCCGAGGAATCCGGCGCGCGAGCGCACGCGCAGCCCCGCACGCCTGACCTTCACCCGGAGGTTGTTGAAGTGGCTGCGCCCCCTGACCGAGTCGAAGACGCTCTCGTCCGGGCGGAAGCCGATGAGGTAGTAACCCTTCTGGTCTTCGAGCACGCGGCGGACTGCGCCGTTCATGTCGTTGTTGTTCTTGACGAGGAAGCCGCCCGTCTCGTCGGCGAGGTATTGCAAGCCCTGCTGCGTGTCAATGAGTTGCTGCGAGCGTGAATTCAAAAGACCGTTCATCTTCTGCTGCGTCAGACCGTCCAAGTTGTCAACCGCCATCGGGCCGATGTACTGAAGGCCGCGCGCATCAACCGTATAGACGACGACCGACGCGCGGTTGGCGAGGTCAACGAGGCGGCGCAGGCTGTCGAGCACGCGCTGGTTCTTCGTCGGGTCTTCGCGGTCGTAGATCGAGAAGCCGTCGGAGAACATGACGACCGACTTCCTTCCGGGCAACTGGTTCATCCCGCGGACGATGAAATTGAGAGCGCCGAGCGTGCCGACCGAGAACAGCTCGGTGCGGAACTCGTCGGCGTCGGCGGCGGGGTCGCTGCCGCCGTTGTTGTTGCTCAGCCCGCTCTCCTGCTTGGCCTGCGCGAACAGGTCAGGCTCGACGGGCGCGAACGCGCTGATGCCGGAGCGCCCCGGATACCAGCGTATGTGTTCTATCGCGCGGTAGAGGATGTTCTTGTCGGACGTGAACTGCTGCAAAGCGCCCATCCCGGCGCTCGTGCGCATGATGGCGACGAGGTCGCCCGGCTGCATCTGCTCGTCAACGAATTTTTTGAGGCCCTGCCGGACGAAGTGCAGACTCTCGAAAGAGGTGCCGAGGTCGTCAACGACGAGGGCGATGGTGCGCCGAACCTGTTCTGGCCGGAGGCGCGCGGGCGGCAGCGGCGGCGTGTTTCGCTCCGCGAGTCTCGCCGGCGCGGGCGCTGCCGTCTGCACGCCCGACTCGTTCGAGACGTAAGAGAAGTTCGTCAACTGCTGCTTCTTGCCGTCGAGGAAGACTTCAAAGTCTTCGGGCCGGAGGTCTGTGACCTGGCGGCCCTGCCTGTCGGTGACGACGGCGTCGAACTGCACGAGGTTCGTCGTGATGCGGACAACGTCCTCTTCCGACTCTTCCGCGGGAGTCGCCTGCGGCGTCGCCTGAGCCTGAGCGGGAGTCGCCTGCGTCTGAGTCGTCTGGGCGGAGGGCTGTTGCGTCGCGGGCTGCGTCTGTTGCTGCGCAGCGGGCGCGAGCGCGGCGGCGTTCGACACGAGGAGCGCGAGCGCGAGGATTTGCGAGAGGCTTCTGTTCATCGTTCGGGTTCTCTTTCTTCCGTGATGGTGACTGTCTTGACTGCCGCGCGGCTTGCGTCGTTCGTTTCCGAGGACGCACGGCTGGCCTTTGCGCGGAGGATGTGCGATGCTTCCGCGCAAACGAATCGGCGGAGGAAGATTATGACAGAGCCTGCGAAAAACGGCGACCGCG